>NZ_JBHVCP010000022.1:0-111781 GCF_042803315.1 Streptomyces sp. NPDC057424 | reverse complement strand
CCTGAACCCCCGCCTGTGTCCGGGGGTTCAGGGGCGGAGCCCTCTGTTCGTGCAGGTGCGGCGGCTACTTGACCGAGCCCGCCATCACGCCCTGCACGAAGTGCCTCTGGAATGCGAAGAACACGACGACGGGGACGACCAGGGACACGAACGCCCCCGGTGCCAGGACGTCGATGTTGCTCCCGAACTGGCGTATCTGGGACTGGAGTTGCACGGTCAGCGGCTGAGAAGCACTGTCCGCGAACAGCAGTGCCACCAGCATGTCGTTCCACACCCACAGGAACTGGAAGATGGCCAGGGAGGCGATCGCCGGCCGTCCGACGGGCAGGACCAGGCGTATGAAGATGCGCCACTCGCTGCCGCCGTCCATGCGCGCCGCCTCCAGCATCTCCTTCGGCATCTCGGCAAAGTAGTTGCGGAGCAGGAACACCGCGAACGGCAGACCGTAGGCCACGTGGAAGAGGACGACGCCGGGGATCGTGCCGAACAGGCCCAGCTGCCCGAAGAGTTTGGCGACCGGCAGCAGACCGATCTGCACGGGTACCACCAGCAGCGCGACCACGACGAGGAAGATCGCCTCCCGCCCGGGGAAGTCCAGCCAGGCGAAGGCGTACCCGGCGAGCGCCGCGACGACCACGACCAGCACCGTCGTCGGCACCGATATCAGCACCGTGTTCCAGAACGCCTGCGTGATCCCGGCGTTCCCCAGCAGCGACGAGTAGTTGTCGAGGGACAGCTGCCCGGGGCTGGAGAACACCGTCCACCAGCCGCCCTTCGCCGTGTCCTCGGCGGACCGCAGCGAGGACAGGAACAGCCCGGCCAGGGGCGTCATCCAGACGAGGCCCACAATGACGAGGAAGGCCTGGACGACCCCGTTGCCCAACCCGCGCCGAACCGCGTTCATCGCTGACTCCTTCGGAAACGGCGGACGTTGAACACCATGGCCGGGACGACCAGCAGCAGGAGCAGTACGCCGAGCGCGCTGCCGAGCCCCTGGTTGTTGCCGCCGCCGAACGACACCAGCCACATCTGTGTCGCGAGGACGGTCGCGTCCTCCTGCACGGGCCCGGGCGCGATGATGTAGACGAGGTCGAAGACCTTCATCACGTTGATGACGAGGGTGATGAACACGACCGAGAGGACGGGTGCCAGCAGCGGCACCGTGATCCGCCGGAAGATCTGCCACTCGTTCGCGCCGTCCATCCGCGCGGCCTCCAGGGCGTCCCGCGGCAGCGTCGACAGACCCGCCCCGATCAGCACCATGGCGAAGCCGGTCCAGATCCACAGGTAGGCGCCGATGATCGCCGGGGTGACCAGCGCCGGCCCGAGCCAGGAGACTCCGTCGTAGGGCTGGGCGAAGTTGGACGACGGCAGTCTCACCTCGTAGGAGCCCGGTTGGAGTCCCTCGAAGCGGAAGGAGCCGTCGGCGGCCGTGGTCGTCGAGGCGACCTGCTTGCCGTCGCGGACCGCCTCGACCTTCATCTGCGGCAGTCCGCTCTCCCGCCGGTCGACCTTGCCCTGCTCCCCTCCCCCGCCGGGCGTGAAGTCCAGGTAGACGACTCCGCGCAGTTCGTCGGCGGCGGCCTTCCGTCCCGCCGCCGCGTACGCGGGTTGCGCACCGCCCGGCAGGTCGCCGGGCTGCACGCCGACGAGGCCCAGCGCCACCGCGTCCCCGGGCGACACACTCGTGCTCGTGCGGTACGAGCCGTCCTTGTCCTTCGTCATGCCCTGCCCGTCACGCGCCCGGGCCGTCGGATACGAGGACTCTTCCTTGAAGGCGTCGTGGACGGAGACCACGGCGGCGTTGAGGACGCCCTTGTCGGGGTCCTCGTCGTAGGCGAGGCGGAAGATGATGCCGGCGGCGAGGAAGGAGACCGCCATCGGCATGAAGAGAAGCAGCTTGAAGGCGGTGGCCCAGCGGACCTTCTCCACCAGGACGGCCAGGATGAGGCCGAGGCCGGTGAGCAGGGCCGGGGCGATGACGACCCAGATGGCTGTGTTGCGAACGGCCTTGAGGGTCGTCGGGTCGCGGAACATCTCGGCGTAGTTGTCGCCGCCGACGAAGGTCGTCCCGGAGGCGTCGAAGAGGCTGCGGCCGATGCTGAACAGCACGGGGTAGACGACGAGCGCGCCGAGCAGCAACAGCGCGGGCAGCACGAACAGCAAGGCGATGATCTTCCCGCGCCGGCGCAGTCGCCGGGTGCGGTCGGCGACCGGGCCGGGCGGCGGGGAGCTCGTCTCTTTCACGAGGGTCGCTGTCATGGCGTATCAGTCCTGGTACGCCTTGGCCGCCGCGGCCTCGAGCTTCGCCGCGGTGCCCTTCGGGTCGGACGGGTCGCGCAGGAAGTCCTGGAGCAGCTTCCACTCGCCGGAGCCCTTGGTGCCGCCGAAGGCCGCCGGGGCCTGGTCGGACATGTCGAAGCGGACCGAGTCCCCGGCCTGGACGAGGGACTTGGCGGTGGCGCGGGTGACGTCGTCGCCGTAGGAGGCGAGGTCGAGCTTCTTGTTCGGGGAGAGGAAGCCGCCCGCCCCGGCCCACACGGCCGAGGCCTCGGGGGTCGCGAGGTACTCCAGGAGGGCCTGGGCGGCCTTCTGGTTCTTGCCGTCCTTGAGGACGACGGCCGCGTCACCACCGCTGACGACCGGTGCCTCGCCGCCGCCGACCGCCGGGAACGGGAAGAAGTTCGCGTCCTGGCCGACCTTCCTGCCGAACTGGTCCTTGGCGACGCCGGCGACGAAGTCGCCCTCGTAGACCATGCCCGCCTCGGGCTCCGGGCCGAACACCTTCTCCACCGAGCCGGGGAAGTCGGTGTTCAGGGCGCCCTTCTGGCCGCCGGCGATGAGCTGCTTGTCCTTGAAGAGCTTGCCGAGGGTCGTGAGGGCGTCGACGACGGACGCGTCGGTCCACTTGAGCTTGTGGGCGGCGAGGGCGTCGTACTTCTCGGGGCCCGCCTGGGAGAGGTAGACGTTCTCGAACCAGTCGGTGAGGGTCCAGCCGTCCTGCCCCGCCACGGAGAACGCGGCCAGGCCGGAGTCGGACACGGTCCGCCCCGCCTCGAGCATCTCGTCGTAGCTCTTCGGGGGCTTCACGCCGGCCTGCTCGAGGGCGTCGGGGCTGTACCAGACGGTCGACTTGTGGGCCGCCTTGAAGTACAGGCCGTAGAGGGTGCCGTCGACGCTGCCGTACTTCTTCCACACGGGGGCGTAGTCGGCGTCCACGGCCTGCTCGGTCTTCTTCGAGAGCGGCTTGAGCCAGCCCTGCTGCGCGAACTGCTTGAGCACGCCGACCTGCGGGACCATCACGACGTCGGGGGCGTTGCCGCCCTCGATCTTGCTGCCGACGACGGTGGAGACGTTGTCGCCGGTGGACACGAACTGCGTCTTGGCGCCGGTCTTCTCGGTGAAGGCGTCCAGCACCTTCTGGAAGTTCTTCTGCTCGGTGCCGGACCAGACGCCGGCCACGGTGATCGACTGGCCGCTGAGGGCCTTGTCGCCGCCGCCGGCCGAGACGGGTCCGCCGCCGCATGCGGTCGCGCCGAGCGCCAGGACGAGGGCGGTGCAGCCGGTGAGCAGGGTGGTACGTCGTCGCATCATCGTTGATGTCCCTTCGGAGGGTTCGCTTGCGGGGAGTTCGCTTGCGCGGATGTCGCTTGTAGGGCGGTCAGGAACGGATCCACCAGGCGGCCGTCGAGCCGGAGAGCACTCCGGGCGGGCAGGGGCCGCTGGCGAGCAGGGGGGAGCCGGGGACCGGCGCGGGGGTGGGGGCGGTACCGAAGTTGACGGCGCACACCAGGTCGCCGCGTTCGAAGGCCAGGACGCCGGGCGGGGCATCCAGCCAGCGCAGGGTGCCCTCACCCAACTGGGGCAGGGCGGCGCGCAGTTGCAGGCCGTCGCGGTACAGGTGCCAGAAGGAGCGGGTGTCGGCGAGGGCGCGGTCGGTGGCGTACTCGGCGAAGTACTCCGGCTGCGGCAGCCACGGCTTGGCGCTCTCCACACCGGGCGTGAAGCCGAACGGCGAGGCCTGGCCCGACCAGGGCAGCGGGACCCGGCAGCCGTCGCGGATGCGGGCCCGGCTGCCGGTGCGGCGGAAGATCGGGTCGGTGAGCACGTCGTCGGGCAGGTCCACGACCTCGGGCAGGCCGAGCTCCTCGCCCTGGTAGATGTACGCGGCGCCGGGCAGGGCCAGCATCAGCAACGCGGCGGCGCGGGCGCGGGCGGCCCCGACGCCGGCGCCCTCGGAGGCGGGTTCGCCGTACCGGGTGACGGTGCGGACCTGGTCGTGGTTGTTGAGGACCCAGGTGACGGTCGAGCCGGTCCCGGCGATGTCCTGTATGGCCTCGGCGATGACCTTCCGGAAGGCGTCGGCGTCCCAGGAGGCGCTGAGCAGGTCGAAGAAGAAGGCCTGGTGCAGCTCGTCGGAGCGGACGTACTGCGCGTGCTCGCGGGCGGTCGGGACGGACACCTCGCCGACGAGGAGGCGTTCGCAGCCGTCGCGCTCGGTGTACTCCTCGCATATGGAGCGCCAGCGCCGCCACACCTCGTGCACCTCGGGCTGGTTCCAGGCGAGCGGGTTGACCGAGTCGCGGGTACGGGCGTCGGCCTCCGGGTCGTCGGAGTCGGGCAGCTCCGGGTGCTTGTAGAGACCGGCGGCGACGTCGATGCGGAAGCCGTCGATGCCCCGGTCCAGCCAGAAGCGCAGGACCCGGTCGAACTCGGCGCCGATCTCGGGGTTGCGCCAGTTCCAGTCGGGCTGTTCGGGGGCGAACATGTGCAGGTACCACTGGCCGGGCGTCCCGTCCGGCTCGGTCACCCGGCTCCAGGCGGGACCGCCGAACATGGAGTGCCAGTTGTTGGGCGGCTCGGCGCCGTCCGGTCCGCGGCCGTCGGCGAAGTGGAAGCGGGCCCGGGCGGGGCTGCCGGCGGGCGCGGTGAGCGCCTCGCGGAACCAGGGGTGCTCGCTGGAGCAGTGGTTCGGGACGATGTCGAGCAGCACCTTGATGCCGAGCCGCCGCGCGGCCCCCACCAGCTGGTCGAACTCGCCGAGGTCGCCGAAGAGCGGGTCGACGTCGCAGTAGTCGGCCACGTCGTAGCCGTGGTCGTGCTGCGGCGAGGGATAGAAGGGGCTCAGCCAGATCCCGTCGACGCCGAGCTTCTTGAGGTACGGCAGTCCGGCGCGAACACCGGCGAGGTCGCCGATGCCGTCGCCGGTGCTGTCGAGGAAGCTGCGGACGTACACCTGATAGATCACTGCGTCACGCCACCAGTGGTGCCTGTTCAACCCATCGACCTGTCTCTGAGGAGGGCAGCGGTTATGCATGCATGTTAAGTAGGCGTGTCGAGAGGGTGTCAATGAAAAGGCAGAAGCTACCGACGGGTTGAGGTGGCCAAATCGGCACTTATCGGGTGATGCCGAACAAGATGAGACCCCGGCGTTACCTAACAAGTAAGTAGAGGGAGGCGCCGAGCGCGCTAACCGCGCGAGATGGCCGCGAGCTCTCGCGCCAGCCGCCGCACCGCAGCGGCGGGCGTCTGGTGCCCGGCCATCGCGTCGTGCACGACCGCCTGCACGACGAGGCTCACCTGGTCGTAGCGCGGGCTCTTGGGACGCGGCTCGGCCGCGAGCACGCTCGTCCGCAGCGTCGGCAGGTACGGAAACCTGCGGATGAGCTCGGCGTCCTTGTAGAGATCGGCCCGGACGGGCGGCAGCGCACCCCGGGTGAGGACCTGACGCTGGACGCGCTCACTGGTGAGGTACGCGATCAGGCGGGCCGCCGAGTCGGGGTGCCGCGCATGCGCGCTGACGGCCAGGTTGGAGCCGCCGAGGACGCTCGTCCCCGGCCCGTCGGGCCCGGGCAGGGGCACGGCGCCGACCATCCCGGCGACCTTCGAGCCGGGTGCGGAGGCGCCGACGTAGGCGTACGGCCAGTTCCGCAGGAAGAGCAGCCGGCCGTCCTGGAAGGCCTGTTTGGACTCCTCCTCCTTGTACGTCAGCGCTTCCCTGGGGATCCAGCCCTCGCGCACCCCGCGCGCCAGGAACCCGATGCCCTCGCGGGCCGCCGCCGAGTCGACGGTGACGCGCTCGCCCTCGTCGCCGAGGATCGAGCCACCCGCCGAGTAGACGGCCTCGGCCGCGTTCACGGTGAGGCCCTCGTACGGCAGGAACTGCCCGGCGTAGCCGTCGAGGCCGTACTTCGGGGCGATGGTCTTCGCGTACCGCTCCAGCTCCGCCCAGGTGCGCGGCGGCTCGACGCCCTCCTTCGCGAGGACGTCCTTGCGGTAGAGCAGCAGGCCGGCGTTGGTGACGTACGGGACGGCGTAGAGCTGCCCGTCATAGGTCGCCGTGTCCACGACCGGCTGGAGGAAGGTCCTCAGGGGGAAGCGGTCCCGGGGCAGCGGCCTGATCCAGCCCGCCGCGGCGAACTCCGGGGTCCAGTTGACATCGATGTTGAGGACGTCGAACCGGCTGCGGTCACCGTCGCGCAGGTCGGTGACCATCTGGGCCTGGGTCTCGTCGGCCGAGTCCGGCAGCTCGACCAGGGTGACCTTCTCGCCGGGGTGGGTACGATTCCAGCCCTCCAGCAGGGGGCCGAGGTAGCCGGTAAGGTCTCCGGCGGTGGCCAGGGTGAGGGGGCCTCGGCCGCCCTCCGGGGGCTGGCCCGCCTGTGCTCCGGCGGCGACGTAGCCGGTCAGGACCACGACGAGAACGAGGAGGCCCCTACCCGCGGCATGGATCCACCGCATAGGTTCCTCCCTGTACACCGGCGCTGGGCACCCTTGCCCGGAACAGAGGCCATGTATACCTGTTAGGTATGGGCGATACTAGGGCCTGGAGCACATTGGACCAGACAGGAGGACTGCACGCGTGCGCCTGCCCCTCCTGGCACTCCTCGCCCGCGGACCCGCCCATGGCTACGAGCTCAAGCAGGACCTTGAGCAACTGCTGGGCTCCGCGTACCCTCAGCCAAATATCGGCCAGATCTATGTGACCCTCGGCCGCCTCGAGAAGTCGGGACTGATCGAGGGCGAGGACGTGGCGCAGTCCAGCCGGCCCAACAAAAAGGTCTACCACCTCACCGACGCCGGGCGGGAGGCGCTGCGCGCCTGGTTCGAGGAACCCGAGGACGAGCCGCGGGTGCGGGACGAGTTCTTCATGAAGCTGGCACTCGCACCGCAGACCGGTCTCGCCGAGCAGATCTCCCTGATCAACGAGCAGCGGCGCCAGTACCTGAACACCATGCGTCAGATGTCGAAGCTGGCCGCCGCCGAGAACCGCGACAATCGCATCGCCCATCTGCTGATCGAGGGGGCGATGCTGCACCTGCAGGCCGACCTCGACTGGCTGGAACGGTGCCAGGAAGAGCTGGAGGAGCTGGAGTGAGCGACGACCGTCCCGCTCCCGTGCTGCGCGCCGAGGGCCTGGTGAAGACGCACCACGGCGAGGGCGCCCCGGCGCATGCCGTGCGCGGGGTCGGCCTGTGCGTACGGCAGGGCGAGTTCGTGGCGATCACCGGCCCGTCCGGCGCCGGCAAGTCGACGCTGCTGCATCTCCTCGGCGGGCTCCAGCGGCCGGACGCGGGCCACATCTGGCTCGACGGCGAGTCCACCGGCGCCTACAGCGAGGCGCGCTGGGCGGTGGAGCGCAGGAAGCGGATCGGGATCGTCTTCCAGTTCTTCAACCTCGTGTCGAACCTGTCCGTCGCCGACAACGTGGAGCTGCCCGCCCTGCTCGCCGGGACCCCGCCGAAGCAGGCGCGTGCCGAGCGCGAGGCGCTGCTGGCCGAGCTGGGCCTGACGGGCAAGGAGCGCAGCATGCCGGGCGAGCTGTCCGGCGGTGAGCAGCAGCGCGTCGCCCTGGCCCGGGCCCTGGTCAACCACCCGCCGCTGCTGCTGGCCGACGAGCCCGCGGGCAGCCTCGACAGCAAGGGCACCCGCGAGGTGATGCGGCTGCTGTCCCGCTTCCACCAGCGCGGCCAGACGATCGTGCTGGTCACCCATGACGCCCGGCTGGCGAGCGCCGCGGACCGGGTGATCAGCTTCTTCGACGGCCGGATCGCCGACGACGCGGAACTCGACGGCGGCTCCACCCCGCCGCGCCGCGCCGGCATATCCGGTGTGCTGGAGCTCAAGGACTGACATGCGGGTCAGCGACGACGGTGCCGGCATGCGCGTCCACGACCGCGCGGACATGCGCTTCGACGACGAGCGCGCGATGCGCGCGCCGAGGGGCTGAGGCCCGTGCGAGCCACCCTGCGCTGGGCGCACTCCGATCTGCGCACCCACCGCGGCGAGGCACTGTTCCTCGTCCTCGCCACCGCGGGCATCGTCGCCTCCCTGCTGCTGGCCACGGCCCTGTTCGGCTACGCGACCAACCCCTGGCAGCGCGTCTTCACCACGTCGCACGGCGCGCACGTGTGGCTGCACACCGACACCACGGCCGACACCGGGAAGCTCACCGCGCTGGACGGCGTCGACTCCGTCGCCGGCCCCTACCCCACCGCCGCCACCACGGTCTCCTCCCGGGGCAGCCGCGCCGCTGTCGAACTCCGCGGCACCCCGGAACGGCCCTCCGTCGGCCGCCCGCCGATCGTCTCCGGCCACTGGCTGGACCCCTCGACCCCGAACGGGGTCGTCCTGGAGAGCCGCCTCGCCCGCGCCCTGCTGGCCGAGCCCGGCGACACCCTCGCCGTGCCCGGCACCGCCCGCGAGCTGACCGTCGTCGGCCTCGCCGACAGCGCCGAGCCGCGCTACCGGCCCGGTGAGCAGCCGGGCCTGGTGTGGGCCCTGCCGTCGGCCGTGCCGGACCCCGGCGGCCAGGTGATCGGGCTGCGGCTGACGGACCCGGGCGACACGTCCTACGTCGTCCAGCGCGCCGTGACGGTGCTGGGAGCCGGGGCGATCGGCGAGGTCTCCACCTGGCAGCAGGCGCGGGCCGAGGCGCAGGGCGACAACCGGCTGCTCGGTCAGGTGCTGGGCCTGTTCGGGCTGGGCGCGCTGGCCGCGGCCGGGCTCGCCGTGCACGGGGCGATCGGCACCCGCATCCGCGGCCACCTGCGCGACCTCTCCGTCCTGAAGGCCATCGGCTTCACCCCCGGCCAGGTGGTCCGGATCTTCCTGCTCCAGCACCTTGCCTACGCCCTGCTGGGCGCCCTGGCCGCCGCCGGCCTCGCCGAGGCCCTGGGCAGCCGCATCCCGGGGCGGCTCGGGGACGCGGTCGGCGTGTGGCAGGGGCTGCCCGGGCACACCGTGGCGTTGCTCGTGGTGCCGGCCGGCGCGGTGCTGTTCATCGGCGCGACCACCGGGCTGGCCGCCTGGCGGGCCGGACGGGTGCCGCCGGTGCCGGTACCGAGGCCCGCAGCGACCTCGGGCGGACGGCTGTCCGGCGTGGCGCGCCGGGCACTCGGCGTGCGGATTCCGCCCGCGCTGGTGCTGGGCTGGCACAAGGCGTTCACCCGCCGCCCCCGTTCCCTGGCCACCGTCGCCCGGCTCACGCTGCCCCTGCTGCTGATCGTCGTCGCGATGAGCGCCTGGACCACCATCGACCGCTTCCACCGCGAACCCGAGCGGATCGGCCTGCCCACCACCCTCAGTGTCCGTGCCGACGCCGGCCTGAGCGAGGAGCAGACCCGCACGCTCCTGGAACGGGACCCGGGGGTGGCCGCCGCCTACCCGGGCGTCGAGACCGCCGCCCTGGTCCCCGGACAGACGGCGACCATCGCACTGCGCGGCCTCGGCACCCACCAGGATCCCTACCCGTACACCCTCGCCGAGGGCCGCCCCGCCCGCGGCGCCGACGAGGCCGTGGCCGGGCAGGGGCTGCTCGACCTGCTGGACGTGCGCGTCGGCGACTGGGTCCGGATGACCGTCGGCGACCAGCCGCAGATCCTGCACATCGTGGGCCGCAGCATCGAGCCGGAGAACGCCGGCCGGGTCATCTCCACGTCCCTCGACACCCTCCGCGCGAACGACCCGGGGCTCCGCCCCACCCTCTACGAGCTCCGCCTCGACCCCGGCGCCGACCCGCGGGAGGCCGCCGACCGGCTCGCCGCGGCCGGGCGCGGCCACCTGGACGTGCACACGGTTGCCAACCCCGCGGACGGGCTGTCCCCGCTGCGCGCGGTCGTGGCCGGGCTGATCGCCGTCCTCGCCCTCATCGGGCTCATCGAGCTGCTGACCGCGATCGGCGGCACCGTCCGCGAGGGCGAACGGGACCTGCTGGCTCTGAAGGCCATCGGCCTGTCCCCCCGGCAGATCACGGCGATCACCGTCACGGCCACCGGCCTCACGGCCCTGGCGGCCGTCCTCGCCGCCACCGCCCTGGGCCTGCCGCTCGCCCACTGGCTGATCGACTCCCAGGGCCGGTCCAGCGGCATCGGCGCGGGCATCGCCCAAGTCCCCTCCGCGATCCTGATGGTGCCGCTCGGCGTGGCAGCGGTACTCTGCGCGGCCCTGCTGGCCGCCGTCCCCGCGGCCCGGGCGGCCAGGCGGCGCCTCGCGGACACGCTGAGCGCGGTGGCCTGAGCCCGGCGGCTTCGCCGGTCAGCCGCCGTACGGGGCTTGCGGGCGGTACGGCGCCTGCGGGTGGGGTGCGTACGGGTGCTGCGGGTGGTGCCGCGTGCGCGGGCCACTTCGCGCTCCCCCGAGCACTCGCCGTGATGATCGCCCGGGAGCCCACGGGAAGCGGACGCCGCGCTGCCGCCCGCTTCCCGTCCGGCGCCCGTCACTTCCGGCCGCGCAGCTCCCGGTACCTGGCGACCAGCGCCTCGGTGGAAGCGTCCAGGCCATGGACCTCGGCGCCCTCGGTCAGCGCGGGCTCGACGCGCTTGGCGAGGACCTTGCCGAGCTCCACTCCCCACTGGTCGAAGGAGTCGATGTTCCACACCGCGCCCTGCACGAACACCTTGTGCTCGTAGAGGGCGACCAGCTGGCCGAGAACGGACGGCGTCAGCTCGGGCGCGAGGATCGTGGTCGTCGGGTGGTTGCCCTGGAACGTCTTGTGCGGCACCAGCTCCTGAGGCACACCCTCGGCCCGCACCTCATCGGGCGTCTTGCCGAAGGCGAGCGCCTGCGTCTGGGCGAAGAAGTTGGCCATCAGCAGATCGTGCTGCGCCTTCAGCTCCTCGCTCAGCTCGCGGACCGGCCGGGCGAAGCCGATGAAGTCCGCCGGGATCAGCTTCGTGCCCTGGTGGATGAGCTGGTAGTAGGCGTGCTGCCCGTTGGTGCCGGGCGTGCCCCACACGACCGGGCCGGTCTGCCACTCCACCTCGCGCCCGTCCCGGCCGACGTACTTGCCGTTCGACTCCATGTCCAGCTGCTGGAGATAGGCGGTGAACTTCGACAGGTAGTGGCTGTAGGGCAGGACGGCGTGGGACTGGGCGTCGTGGAAGTTGCCGTACCAGATGCCCAGCAGGCCCAGCAGCAACGGCACGTTGGACTCGGCGGGGGCGGTCCGGAAGTGCTCGTCGACGATGCGGAACCCGTCGAGCATCTCGCGGAAGTGGTCCGGGCCGATGGCGATCATCAGGGCCAGGCCGATCGCCGAGTCGTACGAGTAGCGGCCGCCGACCCAGTCCCAGAACTCGAACATGTTGGCCGTGTCGATGCCGAACTGGGCGACCTTCTCGGCGTTCGTCGACAGCGCCACGAAGTGCTTGGCCACTGCGGCCTCGTCGGCGAGCGCGTCCAGCAGCCAGGAGCGCGCGGACGTGGCGTTGGTGACCGTCTCGATGGTGGTGAAGGTCTTGGAGGCGATGACGAACAGCGTCTCCGCCGGGTCCAGGTCCCGTACCGCCTCGTGCAGGTCGGCGCCGTCCACGTTCGACACGAAACGCACCGTCAGCGAGCGGTCCGTGAAGGCGCGCAGCACCTCGTAGGCCATCGCGGGGCCGAGGTCGGAGCCGCCGATGCCGACGTTGACGATGTTGCGGATCCGGCGGCCGGTGTGGCCGGTCCACTCGCCCGAACGCACCCGGTTCGCGAAGTCCGCCATCTTGTCGAGCACGGCGTGCACGTCCGGCACCACGTTCTCGCCGTCCACCTCGATCACCGCGTCCCGCGGGGCGCGCAGCGCGGTGTGCAGCACGGCCCGGTCCTCGGTGGTGTTGATCTTCTCGCCGCGGAACATGGCGTCCCGGAGTCCGAAGACGTCGGTGGCGGCGGCCAGTTCGCGCAGCAGCCGCAGGGTGTCGTCGGTGACGAGGTGCTTGGAGTAGTCGACGTACAGGTCACCGACCCGGAGGGTGTACGCGGTGCCGCGGCCGGAGTCGGCGGCGAACAGCTCACGCAGCCGGACTTCGCCGAGCTCCTCGCGGTGCTTGGCCAGTGCCGTCCACTCGGGCGTCCGGTTGAGCCTGGTACGGCCGTCTGCGTTCATCTCGGACTTCAGCCTTCTTTCGTGTTCTGCCTGCGTACCTTGCCCCGCTGCCGGTCCCAACCTAATGGAGCAGCGCGTGGCACCGGCTGTCGTGGTGCCGTCCTCCGGCCCAACAACAGATACGTTCGCCTTGAGCACGGGTGTCAGCGCGAGGACGGCGAGGGCGAAGAAGGCGGCCGTGAGCAGGGGTGGGGTGCTGGGCCCCCAGGCGGCTGCGACGGCGCCGCCCAGCAGGGCGCCGAGGGGCACTCCGGCGAAGGCCAGGGTCCGGAAGGCCGAGCTGACCCGGCCCAGGAGCCGGGCGGGGCTGCGCTCCTGCATGAGCGTCGTCGTGTTGATGTTCCACACCATGCCCAGGAGCCCGAAGACGGCCAGCGCGCCCACCAGCACGGCCAGGCTGCGCACGGTGCCCATGACGACGAGGAGCGCGGTCTGCACCGAGCCGGCGAGCAGCACCGACCGGAGCCGGCCGAGCCGCTCCACCAGCCGGCCGTTCACCACTCCCCCGGCCAGGCTGCCCAGGGTGAAGGCGGTGCCCGCCGCCGCGTATCCGGCGGGGCCCGCATCGAGCCAGCCGGTGACGAGGACGACCAGCATGGCGAGCTGGGTGCCCATGCCGATGTTGCACAGGGCCGTGGCGGCGCACAGGGCGCGCAGGGCGCGGTCGCGCCACAGCGTGCGCAGGCCCTCGGCGATCTCCCGGCGCAGTGTGCTGCCCGCAGGCCTCGGCTTCCGGTCGGACTCGGCGGCCGGCAGGGCGGCGATCAGCGCGGCGGCCACGAGGAAGGTCACGGCGTCGGCCGCGAACGGCACGGCTGTCCCGGCCGCCAGCAGCAACGGCACGACAGGACCGCCGAACAGACCGCCGGCGATGCGCTGGCCGGTCATCAGCCGGGCGTTGGCGCTGCCGAGCGCGTCCCGCTCGACCAGAGCGGGCAGCAGCGCCGTGGCGGCGTTGTCGAAGAGGGTCTGGAGGGTGGTGAGGGCGACGGCCAGCACGATGAGCAGGCCGATCGAGGCGTGTCCGAGTGCGATGGCCAGCGCGAAGGCGGCGACCAGCAGCCCGCGTAACGCGTCCACCGTCCACATGGCCCGCCGCTGGTCCACCCGGTCGGCGACGGCCCCGCCGAGCAGGCCGAAGACGATCCAGGGCAGATAGCCGCAGGCCGTGACGGAGGCGATGAGCAGCGGATCATCGGTCAGGGTGACGGCCAGCAGGGGCAGCGCGGCCGTCCGCAGCGCGTCGCCGAAGCTGGACAGCACGGCGGCGCTCCACAGCCGTCCGAAGCCCCCGCGCCACGCGGGCGCGCGCACTCCCCCGAGCTCTTCGAGCAGAGGGGTGCCCCCGACCACCTCTACCTTCGCCACCGCTCCCCCTGACGGCTCGTCCGATGCACAAACCGTAGAGGGCGCCACTGACAATCGGGTCGGCGGCGAGGGTCGGGACAGCAGCTCGGCCGGGCACCTGTGGGTGTCCGGCCGGTCTCGATTCCTAGATCTCGCCCCGCAGTTTGGCGAGCGCCTCGGCGAGGATCGCCTCGCCGTCCGCGTCGCTGCGCCGCTCCCGCACATACGCCAGGTGCGTCTTGTAGGGCTCGGTGCGCGGCGGGTCCGGGGGGTTGTCCCGGTCCTGGCCGGCCGGGAATCCGCAGCGGGGACAGTCCCAGGTATCGGGCACCTGCGCGTCGCTGGCGAAGCTCGGCTGGGTCTCGTGTCCGTTGGAGCACCAGAAGGAGATGCGCAGCCGCGGCGCGGACTCGCCGCGCTCGGCCTCGCCCATCGGCCCCGCCCCGACCCGGCTTCCCCGGATCGCGTTGCCACTTGCCACGGTCGTAACTCCCTGCGTGATGGTGCCGCGAAGCGAGTCGGCGTTCCGCTTCGCTGCGAGCGCCTCAGTCTACGTAAGGCCCAACGCGCGTCCAGTGATTGGAGTTACAACCCTCACACCTAGACGCAAGCCCCATGATAGGCCGCGCTCAGCTGCGCGTACCGAACATGGGGCCCTACGTACGAGTTCCGTGCGGATTGCGGATCGGTCAGTTGTTCACCTTCATCAGGATGCCGAGCACGACAATGCACGCGAACCACATCAGACCGACCACGACGGTGATCCGGTCGAGGTTGCGCTCGGCGACCGAGGAGCCGCCGACGGAGGACTGCATGCCGCCACCGAACATGTCGGAGAGGCCGCCGCCCTTCCCCTTGTGCATCAGCACCAGCAGCATCAGCAGCAGGCTGAAGACGATCAGGGCGATGGAGAACCCCAGAACCACGGCTGGACCAACTTCCTCGGATGCGGATGGACGACGCGGGGCCCAGCACAGCGCTGGACCCCGCAAGGGTACGACGGATCGCCGCTACGGCCTACTCACTGGTCACGGAAGCGCACGATCTTGACGAACTCGTCGGCGTCGAGCGATGCGCCGCCGACCAGGGCGCCGTCGATGTCGGCCTGGGACATGATCTCCGCGACGTTGCCCGCCTTGACCGAGCCGCCGTACTGGATGCGGACCTTGTCGGCCAGGTCCTGCGAGTACAGCTCGGCGATCTTGCCGCGGATCGCCGCGCAGACCTCCTGGGCGTCCTCGGCGCCGCAGACCTTGCCGGTGCCGATGGCCCAGACGGGCTCGTAGGCGATCACGACGGTCTCGGCCTGCTCGGCGGGGAGGTCCTTCAGACCGCCCTCGACCTGGGCGAGGGTGTGGGAGACGTGATGGCCCGCCTCGCGGACCTCCAGCTCCTCGCCGACGCACAGGATGGGGGTCAGGCCGTGCTTGTAGGCGGCCTTGACCTTGGCGTTCACCAGCTCGTCGGTCTCGGCGTGGTACTGGCGGCGCTCGCTGTGGCCGATGGCGACGTACGTGCACTTGAGCTTGGCCAGCATGGGGCCGGAGATCTCGCCGGTGAAGGCACCGCTGTCGTGCGCCGAGATGTCCTGGGCACCGTACTTGATCTTGAGCTTGTCGCCGTCGACCAGGGTCTGCACGGAGCGCAGGTCGGTGAAGGGCGGCAGGACGGCGACCTCGACGGCCTCGTAGTCCTTGTCGGCCAGGGCGAAGGCGAGCTTCTGGACGTGGGCGATGGCCTCGAGGTGGTTGAGGTTCATCTTCCAGTTGCCCGCCATCAGCGGCGTGCGCGTGCTCATAAAGGGTCAGTCCTCCAGTGCGGCGAGGCCGGGGAGCGTCTTGCCCTCGAGGTATTCGAGGGAGGCGCCGCCACCGGTCGAGATGTGGCCGAATGCGTTCTCGTCGAAGCCCAGGATGCGGACGGCGGCGGCGGAGTCGCCACCACCGACCACCGTGAAGGCCCGGGAGTCGAGGAGAGCCTGGGCGACCGCCTTGGTGCCCTCGGCGAAATCGGGGTGTTCGAAGACGCCCATGGGGCCGTTCCAGAAGACGGTGGCGGCGTCGACGATCTTCGAGGCGTACAGCTTGCGTGACTCGGGGCCGATGTCCAGGCCCATCTGGCCGGCCGGCATGGCGTCCGCGGCGACGGTGCTGGGCCCGGCCGGAGCCTTGGTCTTGAGGTCCGGGAACTCCGGCGCGACCACGACGTCCACGGGCAGGATCAGCTCGACGCCGGTCTTCTCGGCGCGCTCGATGTACTCCTGGACGGCCGGGAGCTGGTCCTCCTGGACCAGGGACGTGCCGATCTCGTGGCCCTTGGCCTTGAGGAAGGTGAAGACCATGCCGCCGCCGATGAGCAGGCGGTCGGCCTTGCCGAGCAGCTGGTCGATGACGGCGAGCTTGTCGGACACCTTGGCGCCGCCCAGGACGACGGCGTAGGGCCGCTTGACGTCGTCGGTGAGCTTCCTCAGGACGCCGACCTCGGTGGCGATGAGGTAGCCGGCGTAGTGCGGCAGGCGGGCCGGAAGGTCGAAGACCGAGGCGTGCCCCCGGTGCACCGCGCCGAAGCCGTCGCCGACGTAGACGTCCGCGAGGGCGGCGAGCCGGTCGGCGAAGGCGCCGCGCTCGGCGTCGTCCTTGCTCGTCTCACCGGCGTTGAAGCGCAGGTTCTCGACGACCGCGACCTGGCCGTCGGCGAGGCCGGCGACGGTGGCCCGGGCGGACTCGCCGACCGTGTCGGTCGCGAAGGCCACGTCCGACCCGAGGAGCTCACCGAGGCGCGCGGCGGCCGGGGCGAGGGAGAAGGCCGGGTCCGGGGCGCCCTTGGGGCGGCCCAGGTGCGAGGCGACGACCACGCGGGCGCCCGCGTCGGCGAGGGCCTTGACGGTGGGCAGCACGGCCCGGATGCGGCCGTCGTCGGTGATGGTGGTGCCGTCCAGCGGCACGTTCAGGTCGGCGCGGACGAAGACCCGCTTGCCCGCCACTCCTTCGGAGAGGAGTTCGTCGATCGTCTTCATGAGGGACTCCTGAAAGAGCTCGTGATCGCTCGAAAGCGCTCGTGATCGAACAGCTCTGATCTGTACGTGAGTCAGGGCTCGGACGGCGCGTCCTCGCGCCGCCCGAGCCCTGCTTCACATGGACGTGCCTGCTGGGTTGATCAGAGCTGGTTGCCGACGAAGACCGTAAGGTCCACGAGGCGGTTGGAGTAGCCCCACTCGTTGTCGTACCAGCCGATGACCTTCACGTTCTTGCCCTCCTGGACCATGGTCAGGGAGGAGTCGAAGGTGCAGGACGCCGGGGCGTTCACGATGTCGGAGGAGACGATCGGGTCCTCGGTGTATTCGAGGATGCCCTTGAGCTCACCCTCCGCGGCCTTCTGGAAGGCGGCGTTGACCTCTTCCTTGGTGACCTCGCGGGACAGCTCGAGGACCAGGTCGGTGACCGAACCGGTCGGGACCGGGACACGCATGGCCATGCCGTCCAGCTTGCCCTTGAGCTGCGGCAGGACCAGCGCGGTGGCCTTGGCAGCACCCGTGGTGGTCGGAATGATGTTCTCGGCGGCGGCACGCGCGCGGCGCAGGTCCTTGTGCGGGAAGTCCAGGATGCGCTGGTCGTTGGTGTACGCGTGCACCGTCGTCATCAGGCCCTTGACGATGCCGAAGTTCTCGTCGAGAACCTTCGCCATCGGCGCCACACAGTTGGTGGTGCAGGAGGCGTTGGAGATGACGTGGTGGTTCGCCGGGTCGTACTTGTCGTGGTTGACGCCCATCACGATGGTGACGTCCTCGTCCTTGGCCGGAGCCGAGATGAGGACCTTCTTCGCGCCACCGGCGATGTGCTTCTCGGCGTCGGCCTTCTTGGTGAAGATGCCGGTCGACTCGATGACGATGTCGACGCCCAGCTCGCCCCACGGGATGTCGGCGGGGTTGCGCTCGGCGAGGACCTTGATGGTCTTGCCGTCGACGGTGATCGTGTCGGCGGTGTGGGTGACCTCTTGCTTGAGGCGGCCCAGGATCGTGTCGTACTTCAGCAGGTGAGCTGTGGTCGCGGTGTCACCCAGGTCGTTGACAGCCACGATCTCGATGTCTGCACCCTGCTCCAGGAGCGCGCGGAAGTAGTTACGACCGATGCGGCCGAAGCCGTTGATGCCTACGCGGATCGTCACGAACCGATCTCCTCGTTGGTACGCCGGCCATGAAGTGCCGGCGAGCTCTGTTTGGGATGTCCCCGACCGCCTACGACCCTACCTCCCTGAAGCCCCGGTGGTGACATCCAGATGCCTCATACACGGCAGGGCGGCCCGTACCCGCCAGTAGGGGTACGGACCGCCCCCGCCGAAGGCAAGATCACTCGAAGTGGCTACCCATGACGCGCCCTGTTGACCAGGGAGGTCACCTGTCCAGGGACGCGAGTGCCTTCCTCATCAGTGCCGCCCGGTCGGCCGCTGCGGTGACATGCTCCAGGCCGAAACCCAGCAGCACGGTGTCGTCCGTGGTGACCGCGCCGTACGTCTGGAACAGGGCTCCGGTGCGCGCCCAGTCCTTGAGGACGGCCGGGCTGCCCGCGGGCGGTCCGGCGACCTTCCAGGCGCCGAGCGAGGTCTCGAAACCCTCGGTCTCCTTCGCCGTGCCGCCGACGACGAGCGAGGCGTCGTCGGCGAGGACGCCGTGCCCGCCGCTGCCCGGGTCGGTGACGTAGCTGACCGAGACTTCGACCGTCTTGCCGGCGTAGGCGCCCAGGTCGAAGTCCACCTGCTGCCAGCCGCTGGAGGCGCCGGTGAGGCTGTTCCACGTGCCGGTGGTACCGGTCGCGGTGCAGCCGTCCTCCGTCACGGTCAGGTAGTGCTTCAGCCAGGGGTGCTCGTTGACGTAGAACCCGCCCTGGCACTCCGTCGGCACGGTGGTCCTGGTGGCGCCGCCCGCCTCGGGGAGGGTCGTCCAGTCGTCGGCACCCGTGGTGCGGGCCTCGACGATGACGTGGTCGTAGCCGGGCTCCGTGTCCCACAGCAGCTGGGTGCGCAGGGTGGGCTTCTCGGCCGCGGCGGTGCCGGTGAGGTCCACGGTGCGGGTGAGGCGCTTGTAGGCGTCGTCGGTGTGGACGGCGGCTGCCATCGAGGAGCCCGCGTACGGCCCGTACGGATTGACCGTGCCGGCGAACTGCCCGGCACCCTTGCTCGCGAACTGCGGGAACGTGTCGGCCCCCAGTTCGTCGGAGGTGACGCTGTAGGTGCCGGCCTTGTCCAGCGGGTTGCCGGGGGCCGCGCCCAGCGGGCTCGTGACGCCGCCCAGCTCGCCGGAGCCGGTGAAGCCGGTGGCCCCGGGGGTGGCGGTGCGGGTGTAGGCGCCCAGATAGTACTGGCTGAAGTCGTCCGACAGCGCGCCGCCGCCGAGGTCCACGGTGCCGCCGGCCTGCTCACCGGCCTCGATCAGCCGGCCGCCCTCGTTGAGGAAGGCCCGCAGCTGGAGCTGGGTGGCGACACCCGGGGCGTTCGTGCCCGTGTAGTGGACGACGGTGTCGAAGTGGCTCAGCACACCCAGCGCGTCCGGCGCGCCCTGCTCGGCCACGTCCCAGACGATCGCCTTGCGGCCGCTCGCCTTGAGCGCGTCGACGTACGTCCGCGCCTGCGTGGCGGCAGCGCCCTCCTCGGCGACGACGAGGGCGTTCGCCCGGGGCCGCTCTGCGACGGTGTAGGTGAAGCGCTCGCTGGAGACCTTCTTGCCACTCCTGGCCTCGCCGGTGAACCACACCTCGACCCTGTCGCCCGGTTCGCCGTCCTTGACCTTGGCCCGGTACTCGTCGAAGTAGAGGTTGTCCTCACCGCCGTAGGTCTCGCCGCCCTTCCAGGGCCTGAGCGCCATGTCCTCGGTGCGGCCGCCGTTGACGCGGTACTTGAGCTCCTTGTCGCGCACCGACTTCCGTACGACGACGGACACCTCCTGGTCGGCGCCGCGGGAGTACGACGTGCCGAACGCGGCCGGGGTGAAGTCGGCAGCCTTCAGACCCACCGACGAGAACGGCCGGTCGGGGTGGGCGGCGGACTCGGCGACGGAGAGCGCGAAGGGGACGTTCTTGGCGAACTCCTGCTGGATCAGCTTCTCGTCGTCCGGGAAGGTGAAGACCGACTGGCAGTCGGCCCTCTTCCACTCGTCGTTCGGGTCGAGGTCCGAGGCGCTCTGGCAGGTCGACATCTCGGGGGTGAACATCGCCAGACCGTTGACGTTCGCCGCGTGGCCGTCCGCCTCACCGTTGGTGGTGTACAGCTCGGAGGAGAGCTGCGGGTGGTAGCCGGGGATCGCGGAGTTGCCGGGCGTACCGGCGAGCGCCTCGTACAGGACGTCGTCCGGGGTGTGCGTGGCCACCTGCCAGCCGACTCCGTAGAGGATGAGTTCGGCGGCGGAGTGGTAGTTGATGCCGTACGTGAAGCCGATCCGCTTCTGGAAGGCGTCCAGGGCCTGGGTCTCCGGCTCGGAGCCCGGGCCGGCGCCGCGGTAGGTCTGGCTGGTGGGGTTGGGGGACGAGCCCTCGTCGTCGTAGCCCCACTTGTAGGCGAAGTTGCGGTTGAGGTCGACGCCGTCGCCGGTGGTGATGGTGCCGTCGCCGTTGACGTCCCGCAGGTTCTTGCGCCACTGCCGGTTGGCGGGGTCCGCGAAGGAGTAGTCGTAGCCGTCGGGGTTGGCCGACAGCAGGAACCACAGTTCGGTGGAGTCGACGAGCTTCTTGACGCGCCGGTCCTTCTTGTAGTTGTCCAGGTAGTGGTGCATCAGACGCCGGGTCATCTCCGGCGTGATCCACTCGCGCGCGTGCTGGTTGGACATGTAGAGGACGGAGGGCTTGGAGCCGTCCTTCGTCTTCTTCGCACGCTTGGTGAGCTTCAGCGCGAGGATGTCCTGGCCCTTGATGGTCTTGCCGATGGAGACGACCTTGGTGAGGCCCGGGTTCTCCTGCGCGGTCCGCAGGAGTTCCTCGCGCAGGCCGCCCTTGCCGCTGTACGGGCGGAACACACCCTCGGCGGCGTCCTCGACGCGGGCCTCGGCCCGGGTGGAGAGTTCGTGCTCGGTGAGGCCGACGCCCTGCTTCTCCAGCTTCTTCGCCTGCTGGTCCGTCAGGTAGACCTCGACGGTCGCGGTGCCCTTCTCGGGCACCCGCTCACTCAGTTCGTGGCCGTCCTGGCCGGCCGCCAGCAGCAGGGGTACCTGCTTATGGGTGACCTCGGCGCGGAAGACCTTGACTTCGTCCGGGTCGGACGGGGTCGAACTCCCCGGTTGTGCCTGGGCGATGGGTGCGAAGCCCGCTCCGCCGATCAGGAGCGCGCCGACAGCGAGGATCGATCTCGCTCTTCGTCTCATGAACCCCCCTAGCGTGGGTCCGCCGCAGCAGCGAACAGATGCCAGGCTCATGACAGACCATGATCGAGTCAAGGGCGCCTCAGCGACACGCAGAAGCCGGTGCCGGTCACCCAAATGGGCCCCTGCACCGGCTTTCTGACGGCGTGTGGGATCAGCCCACCAGGTTGTCGGCCAGCTCCTCGCTGAGGTTGGCCTCCGTGCCCGGAATGCCGAGGTCGGAGGCGCGCTTGTCGGCCATCGCCAGCAGGCGGCGGATCCGGCCGGCGACCGCGTCCTTGGTGAGCGGCGGATCGGCGAGCGCGCCCAGCTCCTCCAGGGAGGCCTGCTTGTGCTCCATGCGCAGCCGGCCGGCGGCGGCGAGGTGCTCGGGCACGTCGTCGGCGAGGATCTCCAGGGCGCGCTGCACCCGCGCCCCGGCCGCGACGGCAGCGCGCGCCGAGCGGCGCAGGTTGGCGTCGTCGAAGTTGGCCAGCCGGTTCGCCGTGGCACGCACCTCGCGGCGCATCCGGCGCTCCTCCCAGGCCAGCACCGACTCGTGCGCGCCGAGGCGGGTCAGCAGGGCGCCGATCGCGTCACCGTCCCGGACGACGACCCGGTCCACGCCGCGCACCTCGCGGGCCTTCGCGGGGATCTGGAGGCGCCGGGCGGCGCCTACCAGGGCGAGCGCTGCCTCCGGGCCGGGGCAGGTCACCTCCAGGGAGGAGGAGCGGCCGGGCTCGGTGAGCGAGCCGTGCGCCAGGAACGCGCCACGCCAGGCGGCCTCGGCGTCGCAGGTGGCCCCCGAGACCACCTGCGGGGGCAGGCCGCGGATCGGGCGGCCCCGCCCGTCGACCAGGCCGGTCTGGCGAGCGAGCTGGTCGCCGCCCGCCACGACCCGCACCACGTAACGCGAGCCACGGCGCAGCCCGCCCGGAGCCATCACGATCAGTTCGGAGCTGTGGCCGAAGATCTCCAGGATGTCGCGCTTGAGCCGGCGGGCCGCCATCGCCGTGTCCAGCTCCGCCTCGATCACGATCCGACCGCTCACCAGGTGAAGGCCGCCGGCGAACCGCAGAATGGCGGAGACCTCCGCCTTTCTGCAGCAGGTCCGGGTGACGGGGAGCCGGGAGATCTCATCCTTCACCGCTGCCGTCATCGCCATGGGCCGATCCTTCCATGCATCCGAAAAATACGGTCGTACGCGGCGGCCAACAGCTCCGGGTCGTGCCTCGGGGTGCCGTCGGGCCGGGCCACCGGCGCCAGCTCGACCGCGGCCCCGAACCGCTTGGCGGCATCGGTCAGGGAGTCACGGTCGGGCACGGCGGCCTCGTCGGCCAGCACCACGTCCAGGGCGAGTTTAGGGGCGTGTCGTCCCAAAACCTCCAAATGACGCTGCGGGGAGAAGCCCTCGGTTTCTCCGGGCTGCGGCGCGAGGTTCAGGGAGAGTACCCGGCGGGCCTTCGTCTGCGAGAGCGCGTCCAGCAACTGGGGCACGAGCAGGTGCGGAATGACCGAGGAGAACCAGGAGCCGGGGCCGAGCACCACCCAGTCCGCGTCAAGGACCGCCTCGACCGCCTCGGGCACGGCCGGCGGGTCGCACGGCACGAGGTGCACGGACTGCACCTCGCCCGGGGTGAGGGCGACGGTCGCCTGGCCGCGGACCGTGTCGACCTCCTCCGGGAGCGCCGGGTCATGGCCCTTGACCAGGGCCTGGAGCTCCAGGGGCACGGCGGACATCGGCAGCACGCGCCCCTGTGCGCCCAGCAGCCGTCCGACCAGGTCGAGGGCCTGGACATGGTCGCCGAGCTGCTCCCACAGGGCGACGATCAGCAGGTTGCCGACCGCGTGCTCGTGCAGGTCGCCCTTGGACTGGAAGCGATGCTGGATGACCCGGGCCCAGGTCTGGCCCCAGTCGTCGTCGCCGCACAGCGCGGCCAGCGCCTTGCGCAGATCACCCGGCGGCAGCACGCCCAGCTCGTCGCGCAGCCGGCCGCTGGAGCCGCCGTCGTCGGCCACGGTGACGACGGCGGTGAGGTCGCCGGTGATCCGGCGCAGCGCGGCGAGCGAGGCCGACAGGCCCATGCCGCCGCCGAGGGCGACGACCTTGGGCTGGGTGCCCCGGCGGCGCGCTCTGCCGCCCCGGGCCTCGGCGGGCCGGCCGCCCTTGCCGCCGACGCCCTTTCCGCCGTTGCCCTCGGGCACCACGCGGCGCAGCCGGCTCAGCCGCGGTGTACGTCGTGTCATTCGCGTCCCATGTCCCGGTGTACGACCACCGTCTCCACGCCCTCGGCGGCGAGCCGGGCGGCGAGCTTCTCCGACATGGCGACCGAGCGGTGCTTGCCGCCCGTGCAGCCCACCGCGATGGTCACATAGCGCTTGCCCTCACGGCGGTAGCCGGTGGCGACCAGCTGGAGGAGCTCCGTGTAGCGGTCGAGGAACTCCTTGGCGCCGGGCTGGTTGAAGACGTACCCGGCGACCTCGTCGTTGAGGCCCGTGTACGGACGCAGCTCCGGGACCCAGTGCGGGTTCGGCAGGAAGCGGCAGTCGACGACGAGGTCGGCGTCGACCGGCAGGCCGTACTTGTAGCCGAACGACATGACCGTGGCCCGCAGCTCCGGCTCCTCCTCGCCGGCGAACTGGGCGTCCATCTTGGCGCGCAGCTCGTGCACGTTCAGGCTGGAGGTGTCGATCACCAGGTCGGCGTCACCGCGCAGCTCGCGCAGCAGCTCGCGCTCGGCGTCGATGCCGTCGACGATGCGCCCGTCGCCCTGCAGGGGATGCGGGCGGCGCACCGACTCGAAGCGGCGGACCAGGGCCTCGTCGGAGGACTCCAGGAAGACGATCCGCCGCGTGACGTTCTTCGCCTCCAGGTCGGCCAGGGACTCGCGGAGGTTGTCGAAGAAGCGGCGGCCGCGGACGTCGACGACGACGGCGATCCGCGCCACGTTGCCCTGGGAGCGGGCGCCGAGCTCCACCATGGTGGGGATCAGCGCGGGCGGCAGGTTGTCGACGACGAACCAGCCGAGGTCCTCCAGGCACTTCGCCGCCGTGGAGCGCCCGGCTCCGGACATGCCGGAGATGATCACCAGTTCGGGGATGGCCGCGTCCGGGACCGGGGCCTTCTCGTCGGGCGTGCCCGTACTCACCTGTGCTCCGTCTCCGGCTCGCTCTTGTTGTCCGTCGTGCTCGTTCACATTCATGTCTCCTGCCCCCGTCGTTCGTCCGGGGCGCCCATCGTCATGGGTTCCCCACTGGAACCCATGGTGCCGGGTTCTTCCTCCATGATCTCTCCAGTCGCCGTGTTGACGGCGGGTGCGGCCGGGGCCGAGCGGGCGAGGGTCGCAGAGATCGTCTCGGCCGTCTTCCGGCCTATGCCGGGGACCTCGCAGATCTGGTCGATGGTGGCGGATCGCACTTTCTTCAACGAACCGAAGTGCTTCAGAAGTGCCTGCTTGCGCGTGTCCCCGAGGCCGGGGACGTCGTCCAGTGGGCTGGAGCGGAAGCGCTTGGACCGCTTCGCGCGCTGGTAGGTGATCGCGAACCTGTGGGCCTCGTCACGGACGCGCTGGAGCAGATACAGACCCTCGCTGGTGCGGGGCAGGACCACCGGGTCGTCGTCGCCGGGCAGCCAGACCTCCTCCAGCCGCTTGGCGAGGCCGCACACGGCGATGTCGTCGATGCCCAGCTCGTCGAGGGCGCGCCGGGCCGCCGCGACCTGCGGGGCGCCGCCGTCGACGACCACGAGCTGGGGCGGGTAGGCGAACTTCTTGGGGCGGCCGTCGTCCTCGGTGAGGGTGCTTTCCGTGCTCTCCCGGCTCTCCGTGCCCGGGCCGTCCGGGGCGTCCTCGCCCTCCGTCCACTCGCCCGTCTTCTCCTTCTCGGCGAGATAGCGCCGGAAGCGGCGGGTGATCACCTCGTGCATGGAGCGGACGTCGTCCTGCCCCGCGAAGCCCTTGATCTGGAAGCGGCGGTACTCACTCTTGCGGGCGAGTCCGTCCTCGAAGACGACCATGGAGGCCACGACGTCGTCACCCTGGAGGTGGGAGATGTCGTAGCACTCGATCCTGAGCGGGGCGCTGTCCAGGTCAAGGGCGTCGGCGATCTCCTCCAGGGCGCGCGAGCGCGTGGTCAGGTCGGAGGCGCGCTTGGTCTTGTGCAGCACGAGTGCCTGCTGGGCGTTGCGCTGCACGGTCTCCATGAGGGCCTTTTTGTCGCCGCGCTGCGGGATGCGCAGGGAGACACCCGAGCCGCGCCGCCCGGTGAGCCACTCCTGAACGGGCTCGACGGGGTCCGGCAGGGCCGGGACCAGGACCTCCTTGGGAACGGCGTCGCCCGTCTCCTCGCCGTAGAGCTGCTGGAGGGCGTGCTCGACGAGGGCGCCGGTGGTGATCTCCTCCACCTTGTCGGTGACCCAGCCGCGCTGGCCGCGCACGCGTCCGCCGCGCACGTGGAAGATCTGGACGGCCGCCTCCAGCTCGTCCTCGGCGACCGCGATCAGATCGGCGTCGGTCGCGTCGGCGAGCACGACCGCGTTCTTCTCCATGGCCTTCTTGAGGGCCCCTATGTCGTCGCGCAGCCGGGCCGCCCGCTCGTACTCCATCTCGTCGGCCGCTTCCGCCATCTGCTTCTCCAGGCGGCGGATGTACGTGTTCGTACGGCCGGTCATGAAGTCGCAGAACTCGTCGGCCAGTTCGCGGTGTTCCTCGGCGGAGACCCGGTCGACGCAGGGGGCCGAGCACTTGCCGATGTAGCCGAGGAGGCAGGGGCGGCCGGTGCGGGCGGCGTTCTTGAAGACGCCGGCCGAGCAGGTGCGCACGGGGAAGACGCGCAGCAGCAGGTCGACCGTGTCGCGGATCGCCCACGCGTGCGCGTACGGCCCGAAATAGCGGACGCCCTTCTTCTTGTGACCGCGCATCACCTGCACGCGGGGGTACTCCTCGTTCATCGTCACCGCGAGGTACGGGTAGCTCTTGTCGTCGCGGTACTTGACGTTGAACCGGGGGTCGTACTCCTTGATCCACGAGTACTCCAGCTGGAGCGCCTCGACCTCCGTGGACACCACCGTCCACTCCACGGACGCGGCCGTGGTGACCATGGAACGAGTGCGCGGGTGCAGGCCCGCCAGGTCCTGGAAGTAGTTCGCCAGGCGCTGGCGCAGGCTTTTCGCCTTTCCGACGTAGATCACCCGGCGGTGCTCGTCACGGAACCTGTAGACCCCCGGCGAGTCGGGGATCTCACCCGGTTTGGGGCGGTAGCTGGAGGGGTCGGCCATGTCTCACACCCTACTGGCGAGCACCGACAGTCCGGCGCGGCCGCAGGGCAGGATCACGGCCCGGGCGGGAGGGCAGTTTCCAACGGCATGTCCCGCCCCGGGGTTACGGCCCCCCGGGAGCGGGAATGGGGCTCACCCACGGGACACGGCGACGTCCGGCGGACGGAGTCCGTCCCGGTGCAGGCACAGGTTGTCGGTGCGGACCGTCGTTCCCGGTGCGGAGCGGGCGGGCCACGGGTCGGAAGGCTGCGCACATGAAGCAGATGCGGATCGAGAAAACCCGGCGGGCGGCCCGTGCCCGCCGGTACACGGACGAGCCGTTGGCGCTGCGCGACGCCCTGGACCCCCGCGATCCGGACATCGCCCGGGCCAAGCGCCTGGCCCTCCGGGAACAGGGCGGAAGCGACCACTCCTAGAGGCACATGGCACTGCGAACGCCCGGGGCGCACGCCCCGGGCGTTCGCATGTGCGGACAGAGCCGGCGGGGAGCACGTACGTCACTGTCCGGCATCAGGTGTTGTCGGGACCAGGTCAACACGCTGTAATGCGGGGGAACTCGGGGCCCTGAACGACGGCGTACGGATGTGAAGACCTGCCCTGCGCCGGTGGGACGGCCCTGCGCGAACGGTCTGACCAGCCGTTGCCGACTCAGAGAGAGGCCCCTGCATGCCGCACGCCCCACAGCACGCGGACGTCGCCAGCCCGGAACTGGACTCGGCCTTGCGTGGCGGCCCCTTCCACGTCGCCCTGAGGGCCGCGATCGCCGCCCGCGGGCTGCCCCTGCAGCGCGTGCAGCACCATCTGTCCCGCCACGGTGTGAAGGTCGGCGTCACGAGCCTGAGTTACTGGCAGCAGGGGGCCCGGCGTCCGCAGCGCCCCGAGTCGCTGCGGGCCGTACGCGCGCTGGAGGAGATCCTGGAACTTCCCGAGGAGTCGCTGATCCGGCTGCTCGCCGAGTCCGGGGACGGATCGTCCGGGATACGGTCCGCCGCCCGCTCGTACCGCTCCCTCGTCGAGGCCTCCGGGGTCCTGGACCAGTTGCTGGCCGAGCTGGGCTGCGCGCCGGACGGGGGCCTGCACACCCTCGGCCACCACGAGCGGCTGCGGATCGGGGCGCGGCGCGAGCTGGCCGAGCGCGAGTCGCACCACATCGTGCGCGCCCACCGGGACGGCATCGACCGCTTCGTGGCCGTCCACCACGGCGACCGGGGAGCCACGCCCGAGCGCATGCGGGTGCACGCCCTGGAGAACTGCCGTACCGGACGCGTCCGTTGGCACCGCGACACGGGAGTGCTCGCGGCCGAGCTGCTCTTCGACACCCGGCTGCGGGCCGGGGACACCTTCCTGTTCCGCTACGGCGTCGAGGACGGCACGGCGGGCGTGTCGCGCGAGTACGTCAGCGGCTTCGACTCGGCCGGCGGCCAGTACGCCCTCCAGGTGTGTTTCGACGCGGCGGCCCTGCCGGTGCGCTGCCACCGCTTCGCCCAGCACTCGGCGGCGGCTCCGCGCAGCGGGTGCCAGGACCTGGCGCTGAGCGGCCGGCACCGGTCGGTGCATCTGGTCGAGCCGCGGGTGCGGGCGGGGTTCCTGGGGATCGGCTGGGACTGGGAGTAGAGGCTCGTCAAGGCAGCAGCCCGCCGATGCTGCGGCTCAAGGTGACGTAAACGTTTGCGCAAGCGTTTACGTCGCATGGTCGGATGCGATACGTTCCCCGCCTGGACCTGACAGAGGAGGCGGGAGCGGCATGGCGACCATGTCCGACGTCGCGCGGAGCGCCGGTGTCTCCGTGGCGACGGTCTCGCATGTGCTGAACGGCACCCGGCCGGTACTGCCGCACACCCGCCGGGCGGTCCTGGACGCCGTGGAGGAGCTCGGCTACACCACGAACACACTGGCCCGTTCCCTGGTGACGGCCCGCACCCGGTCCATCGGACTGGCGGTGTCGGCGATCAGCAACCCGTACTTCACGGAGATCCTCCAGGGTGTCGAGGCCGCCGCGCTGGAGGCCGGCTACAGCCTGCTGATCGCCGACCCGCACGACGACCCGGAGCACGAGCGCAAGGTCGTCCAGCTGCTGCACGAGCGCCGGGTGGACGGCATGATCGTCGCGCCCTCCGCCGATCCGCGCGGGCTGCTCGCCTACCTGGGGCGGCACGACGTACCGGCCGTGTTCCTGGACCGGCTGGTGGACGCGCCCGGTGAGGACGGCGGCCCGCGCTTCGACCAGGTGTGCGCAGACAACGCCGAACCGACGTCCGGGCTGGTCACCCATCTCGCCGGGCTCGGTCACCGGCGGATCGGGCTGGTGGCGGGGCGGCCGGGGCTCAGCACCACGAGCGAGCGGATCACCGGCTACCGCAGCGGTCTCGCGTTCGCGGGGCTGCCGTACGACGAGCGGCTGCTGGTGCACGGCGACTCGGAGTCTGCCGGTGCCGAGCAGGCCACCGCGGCCCTGCTGTCCCTGGGCGTGCCGCCCACCGCGCTGGTCACCGGCAACAACGCCATGACCATCGGGGTGCTGCGTGCCCTGAGCGCGCACGGCCTGTCCGTGCCGGGCGACATCGCGCTGTGCTGCTTCGACGACTTCGCCTGGGCGGATCTGTTCTCGCCCCGGCTCACCGCGATCGCGCAGCCCGGCAAGGAGATCGGCGCCCGGGCCGTCCGCGTGCTCCTGGATCGTCTCGACGAGCCGGACCGGCCCGCCCGGACCGTGCGGCTCCCCTGCACCTTCGTCCACCGCACGTCGTGCGGCTGCTCCGATCTGTTCGAGAAGGGAACCCCGTCGTGATCGTCGTCGCCGGTGAGGCACTGATCGACCTGGTACCGCAGGGCACGGGTGCCCTGGCGGCGCTGCGGCCCGCGCTCGGCGGCGGCCCGTACAACACGGCCGTGGCGCTGGGCCGGCTCGGCTCCCCCGCCTCCTTCTGCTCCCGGGTGTCGTCCGACGCCTTCGGAGAGGCCCTGCTGGACCGGCTGCGCGAGACCGGCGTCGACGTGTCCTCGGTGCAGCGGGGCACCGAGCCGACGACGCTGGCCGTCGCCACGGTCGGCGCGGACGGCTCGGCGGCGTATTCCTTCTACGTCGACGGGACGGCGGACCGGCTGTTCAAGGCGCCTTCCGCGCTGCCGTCCGGCACCCGCGCGGTGTCCTTCGGCACCTGCTCCCTGGTGCTGGAGCCGGGGGCGAGCGCGTACGAGGAGCTGATGCGCCGGGCGGCCGCGCAGGGCGTGTTCACCGCGCTGGACCCGAACATCAGGGCCGGTCTGATTCCGGACGCGGACGCCTACCGGGCACGGTTCGAGAACTGGCTGCCGGCGGTGTCACTGCTGAAGCTGTCCGAGGAGGACGCCGAGTGGCTCGGGGGCACGCCCCAGGAGTGGCTGGCGGCCGGTCCGGCGGCGGTCGTGATCACCCGGGGCGGCGACGGGCTGACCGCCTTCACCGCCGACGGCGGCGAGTACGCGGTGCCGGGCGAACGCGTGGAGGTCGTGGACACGATCGGCGCGGGCGACACGGTCAACGCGGCCCTGCTGCACGGGCTCGCGGTACGTGACGCCCTCAGCGCCCGGGCGCTGGACGGACTGGGCCCCGACGGATGGACGGAGCTGCTGGGCTTCGCGGCCCGCGCGGCGGCTGTCACCTGCTCGCGGGCCGGGGCGGAACCGCCGTACGCGCACGAACTGGAGGGCTGACGGAGGCAGGAGTGCCCGGTGTGGCGTCGAGGGTGCTCAGCCGGCCTCCCCGTCGCGACCGCCCGCAGCGCGCCGGGGGGCAGGAGAACGCCTGCCTCGCACACCGAACGCGCCGTGCCCCACAGGAGGTTTCCTGTGGGGCACGGCGCGTTCGGCGAGGGGCCTCAGCCCTTGACGGTCCGGGTCGCCTTCTTCGCGGCGGCCTTGGTGGTCTTGGCCGCCGTCTTCTTGGCGGCCGTGCTGTCGACCGTCTTGGTGGCGGTCTTGCGGGCCGATGCCGTCTTGGCCGCGACCGTCTTGCGGGCCGTCGTCTTGCGCGGCGCCTTCACCGGGGAGGCGTCGCTGACGCGGTCGGCGCCGAGGACCTCCCGCAGGAACTTGCCGGTGTGGCTGGCCGGGACACCGGCCACCTGCTCGGGCGTGCCCTCGGCGACGACCAGACCGCCGCCGGCGCCGCCTTCGGGGCCCATGTCGACGATCCAGTCGGCGGTCTTGATCACGTCGAGGTTGTGCTCGATGACGATGACCGTGTTGCCCTTGTCCACCAGTCCGGACAGGACCGTCAGCAGCTTGCTGATGTCCTCGAAGTGCAGACCGGTGGTCGGCTCGTCCAGGACGTAGACCGTGCGGCCGGTGGAACGGCGCTGGAGCTCGCTGGCGAGCTTGACGCGCTGGGCCTCACCGCCGGACAGGGTGGTCGCGGACTGGCCGAGCCGGACGTAGCCGAGGCCGACGTCCTTCAGGGTCTTCATGTGGCGGGAGATCGCGGGGACGGCCTCGAAGAACTCCGTGGCCTCCTCGATCGGCATGTTCAGGACGTCGGCGATGGACTTGCCCTTGTAGTGGACCTCAAGGGTCTCCCGGTTGTACCGGGCGCCGTGGCAGACCTCGCACGGGACGTAGACGTCCGGGAGGAAGTTCATCTCGATCTTGATGGTGCCGTCGCCCGCGCAGTTCTCGCAGCGGCCGCCCTTGACGTTGAAGGAGAAGCGGCCGGGCAGGTAGCCGCGGACCTTCGCCTCGGTGGTCTCGGCGAACAGCTTGCGGACGTGGTCGAAGACGCCGGTGTAGGTGGCCGGGTTGGAGCGCGGGGTGCGGCCGATGGGCGACTGGTCCACGTGCACGACCTTGTCGACGAGGTCGTCGCCGTCCACGCGCGTGTGCCGCCCGGGCACGCTCCGCGCGCCGTTCAGCTCGCGGGCCAGGTGCGTGTACAGGATGTCGTTGACCAGGGTCGACTTGCCGGAGCCGGAGACGCCGGTGACGGCGGTGAACACGCCCAGGGGGAACGAGACGTCGATGTCCTGGAGGTTGTTCTCCCGGGCGCCGTGCACCGTGAGCTGCCGGGACGGGTCCAGCGGGCGCCGGATGCCGGGCAGCGGGATGGCCTTCTTCCCGGACAGGTACTGCCCGGTCTGCGACTCGGCGTTGGCGAGGAGCTCCTTCAGTGAGCCGCTGTGCACGACCTTGCCGCCGTGCTCACCGGCGCCGGGGCCGATGTCGACGATCCAGTCGGCGGTCTTGATGGTGTCCTCGTCGTGCTCGACGACGATGAGCGTGTTGCCCATGTCGCGCAGCCGGACCAGGGTCTCGATCAGCCGGTGGTTGTCGCGCTGGTGCAGACCGATGGACGGCTCGTCGAGGACGTACAGGACGCCGACGAGGCCGGAGCCGATCTGGGTGGCCAGGCGGATGCGCTGGGCCTCGCCGCCGGAGAGGGTGCCGGCCGCGCGGTTGAGCGAGAGGTAGTCCAGGCCGACGTCGACCAGGAACCGCAGCCGTTCGTTGACCTCCTTCAGCACCCGCTCGGCGATCTTCTTGTCGCGGGCCGTCAGCTTCAGTTCGCCCAGGAAGTCCGCGCAGTCGCTGATGGACATCGCGGAAACCTCCGCGATGGACCTGCCCATGACCGTGACCGCGAGGACGACCGGCTTCAGACGCGTGCCTTCACAGGTCGGGCAGGGCACCTCGCGCATGTAGCCCTCGAAGCGCTCACGGCTGGAGTCGCTCTCGGCCTCGCTGTGCCGGCGCTTGACGAACGGGACGGCGCCCTCGAAGGCCGTGGTGTAGCGGCGCTCACGCCCGTAGCGGTTGCGGTAGCGGACCTCGACCTGGGTCTTGTGGCCGTGGAGCAGGGCCTTCTTGGCGCGCTGCGGCAGTCCGGCGAAGGGGATGTCCGTACGGAAGCCCAGCGCGTCGGCGAGGGCGCCGATCAGGCGGCCGAAGTAGTCCTTGGTGTGGCCGTGCGACCAAGGGTGGATGGCACCCTCGTCGAGGCTCTTGTCCGGGTCCGGGACGATCAGCTCCGGGTCGACCTCCATGCGCGTGCCGATGCCGGTGCAGTCCGGGCAGGCGCCGAAGGGCGAGTTGAAGGAGAAGGAGCGGGGCTCGAGCTCCTCGAAGGACAGGTCGTCGTACGCGCAGTACAGGTGCTCCGAGTACATGCGCTCGCGCTCGGGGTCGTCCTCGGGGAGGTCGACGAAGTCGAGCACGACCATGCCGCCGGACAGGCCGAGGGCGGTCTCGACGGAGTCGGTGAGGCGGCGCTTCGCGGAGTCCTTCACCGTGAGACGGTCGACGACCACCTCGATGGTGTGCTTCTCCTGCTTCTTCAGCGTGGGCGGGTTCGACAGCTGGATCGTCTCGCCGTCCACCCGCGCGCGGGAGTAGCCCTTGGTCTGGAGGTCGGCGAAGAGATCGACGAACTCGCCCTTGCGCTCACGCACCAGCGGCGACAGCACCTGGAAGCGGCTGCCCTCGGGCAGCTCCAGGACCTTGTCGACGATGGCCTGCGGCGACTGGCGGGAGATCGGACGCCCGCACTCGGGGCAGTGCGGCTTGCCGATGCGCGCGAAGAGCAGCCGCAGGTAGTCGTAGACCTCGGTGATCGTGCCGACCGTGGAGCGCGGGTTGCGCGAGGTCGACTTCTGGTCGATGGAGACCGCCGGGGAGAGGCCCTCGATGAAGTCGACGTCCGGCTTGTCCATCTGGCCGAGGAACTGCCGGGCGTACGAGGAGAGCGACTCGACGTAGCGCCGCTGGCCCTCGGCGAAGATGGTGTCGAAGGCCAGCGAGGACTTGCCCGACCCCGACAGGCCCGTGAAGACGATGAGCGAGTCGCGCGGGAGGTCGAGCGAGACGTTCTTGAGGTTGTGCTCGCGCGCTCCACGAACGATGAGACGGTCGGCCACGCCGGTCCGCACCTTTCTTGAGAGAAGTGACAGGGGCGGGGCCCCCGTCTTTCTCAGACTAGGGGGAGCCACTGACAACGCCGGTCGGATTCACGGGTTGCCAACAAACCCCGGCTCTCCAGCATGCCCGACGCCACGTCCGACCATATAGCACGTGCTTTCGATTTACGGCACTGCTTCACCACCTTCACCCGAAGGAGTGGCAGAGCTAGGGTCAGCACCATGATTGATCACGCTCATGACCTGGCGTCTGTACGTGACGCGACGGAACGGCTGCTGACCGCAGTCGGCACACTGGACAACGCCTCTGTGACGGAGCCGTCACGGCTGCCCGGCTGGAGCCGCGGCCATGTCCTGGCCCACCTCGCCCGCAACGCGGACGCCCTGGTGAACGTGCTCGAGGGGCGCCCCATGTACGTCTCCGGGGAAACCCGGGACGCGGACATCGAGCGCGACGCGCCGCGCGCCCTCGACGACCAGCTCGCCGACCTGCGCGAGAGCGCGGCCCGCTTCCAGGAGACCGGGGAGGCTCCGGCGGACTGGTCGCGCACGGTGGAGCTGCGCAACGGGGTCACGGACTCCGCATCCCGGGTGCCGTTCCGGCGGTGGGCCGAGGTGGAGCTGCATCACGTGGACCTGGGGATCGGATACGAGCTGGAGGACCTTCCGGCGGCCTTCACCGAGCGGGAGATCGACTTCCTCGCCGACCGGTTCACCGGGCACCCGGACGTACCGTCCGCACGCCTCACGGACGGCACCCGCGCGTGGACGACGGGACGGGACGCGCAGGGCGGACCGGGGGTGACCGTCACGGGCTCCCCGGCGGACCTGCTGGGCTGGCTGGCCGGCCGCCGCACGGGGGCCGCACTGACGGTGGACGGGGGGCCTCTTCCCGCGCTGCCCCCGCTGTAGTGCCGCGTCCCGGCTGCAGGACCGCTGCCGCTCCCCCGCTATAGGCTGGCGGACATGACGTACAGCGGAGAGGTGACGGTCGGCGGACCGGCCGATGTGCACGAGCTCAAGGACCTGATGATCACCAAGATCGCGGTGGGTCCGATGAACAACAACGCCTATCTGCTGCGCTGCCGGGCCACGGACGAGCAGTTGCTGATCGACGCCGCGAACGAGGCGGACACGCTGCTCGGCATGATCGGTGACGACGGCATCGCGTCCGTCGTCACGACCCACCGGCACGGCGACCACTGGCAGGCGCTCGCCGAGGTCGTGGCGGCCACCGGCGCCCGCACCTACGCGGGCCGGGAGGACGCCGACGGCATTCCCGTACGGACCGACGTGCTGGTCGACGACGGCGACACCGTCCGGGTGGGGCGCGTGGAACTCACCGCGCGCCACCTGGTCGGGCACACGCCCGGTTCGATCGCCCTCGTCTACGACGACCCGCACGGGCACCCCCATGTGTTCACCGGGGACTGTCTCTTCCCGGGCGGTCCTGGTCGGACAACACGTCCGGAAGAGTTCAACTCCCTGATGGACGGCCTGGAAACCAAGCTGTTCGACGTCCTGCCCGACGAGACGTGGATCTACCCCGGCCACGGCGACGACACCACCCTCGGCACGGAGCGGCCCCACCTTGCGGAGTGGCGCGCAAGAGGCTGGTAACCGTCCAACGACGACCGCCCCCGTTTCGAACCGAAGAGGGGGCGGTCGCGCGTTCAGGCCCGTTCGGCGCTCGATGAGCGCCATGCTCCACGGACGGTTGCGTCCAGAGCTCCGGCTCCGGGTCTGCCGGCGGGTGCACAGATGGATGGCCCCCGCTTGGTCACCAAGACCGGGCGGGGGGCCATCCGCATGTCCGGCTCACAGATCCGCGGTGTCCCGCACGTCAATCTCGCACTCCAGATCGGGAATAACATCGAGCTGCTTCTTCACCGCCTCACGGACATCGCCGGTCAGCGAGACCGATACGCCGGCGGGGACGTCAGGAGCGTCCGATCGGTTGACAGAGGCTACGATCGCATCCGGATCCACATCCTCCAGCGCGTGGAGAACGTCGTCGACACGGTCGTTCCGCACAGTCGTTGAGACGTAGGTACGGATAGTCATGGTTGCCTCCCTGGTGGTAGCCCCGCTCTTCCGGCCCGCCGCCCGCCGTCCTCGTCGGGCGGGTACGAACACGGGCGGAAGCCATGCCGCCAGCCTCACCCCGGCAGAGGCAGAGCGCATCCGCACCGGTTTGCGCGATCACGAGAAGCCGCTGGCCCATCGCCCGCCCTGTGCATGGCACTTCGACGTCAGTCCCCGACCCGTATGGCCGGAGGCCACGTGCGCTGGCCGTGGTCAGCACTCGGCGCCCTTCGGGAAGCCTCTCGGCCGAACCGCTCGTCGGCGGCGCGGAACAGCACGGCGAGCGGCAGAAGAACCCTGCCGGTGAGAACGATCGCGTTGAGCCGGTCGCCGAAGACCAGGCTGCCGACGACCGCCGCGGTGAGCGGTTCCACCAAGGCGACGACGGAGGCCGTGGTCGCCCGTAAGACGCAGAGGCCGAACAACGGGTACGCCAGCGCCGTCGGCACGGCCCCCAGGTAGAGGATCAGGCCCGCGGTCCATGCCGGACGCTCCATGTCGGGCAGGAGGCCTTCCAGCAGAGCCGTCGGCAGAAGGCACACCGTGCCCACCGCGAAGCCGGTCACCGTGGACTCGAACGCGCCACCCGCGTTCTCTCGGCCGGCGAAGCGGCCCAGCAACGTCACGCCCGCGTAGCCGGCGGCGGAGAGCAGCGCGTATCCGATACCCAGGAGGGGAGCGGGGCCGGTGCTCCCGTCCGCACCCCCCATCAGCAGCACCAGACCGGCGACGCCGCTCGCCACCGCGACGGTTCCGGCGGCGCCGCTGCGCTCGCCCAGTGTGAGCCGGGCTCCGATGGTGACCAGTACCGGACCCGAGCCCAGGGTCACCGCTGTGGCCACGGTCAGCCTGGCCTGCTGCACGCAGGCGAAGTGGCCGTCGGGGACGCTTCCGTCTCAATTCAGCACCAACCGAGACCTGGAGCGGATCCCAGCGCCGTGGCCCGCCGCCCATGAACGCGGGGGAACGCCCCCCATACACCCACCAACACAGCGGCCCGTCCACGGCGGGCCGCACGCGCTGGTGACCATGGGCCGCCGCTCCATGACGGCGCGTTGGACAAAGACCAGAACAACGAGCAGGTGTCTGACTGCCGCCAGAGTTTCAGCCCGGTCAGCGAGCTCGCGATGGCGGAGCGGGCCGGGCCAGGCGGCCCCTCCACCTCTGCGCAGCGGCTGTGCCGCTCGGCGCCGCCGGGTCGGCCCGCGCAAGGCTCACGAGCACTGGGCCACTGCCGCCCGGTCGGTTCAGGGCTTCTCACCGTCACGGTCGACGAGGGACTGGGTCATCTTCATCTCGCAGAATGTGACCTCGCCCTTCTTGTACGAGCGCCCGGCCGACGAGCCGTCCTCATACTTCTCCTCGTAGTCGCGCACCGCGACCGACTGGGTTCCCTGGTACTGGAAGGTGTCGGGGTCGAGGAGGTACTCCCGGCGCTGAACGGCCTTGCTGCCCAGGTCCGGGTATATGGCGATGGCGTCATGCCCCATGGGGTCCTTCACCAGGTGCGGCACCACCTCGATTCGGGGGTCCGCGGCGAGGGCCCGGTACAGCTTGGCCATCCCCTGCGGATGCACGGGATAGGCCTCGTCGAGGGTCGCCAGGAGCGCGAAGGTCTCGACCTGCTCACGCGTCAAGCCGGTGTCCTTGCCCATGGGGAACAGGTCCGCCGCCTGCTTCCGGATCTCGGCGGGATCGTCCGGCAGCGAGGCGAGCAGACGATACAGCCGCCGCTGCGAGGGCTCGGTGTCGCCGTCCTTGTCGTCCTCCCTCACGGGGCTGTCGTACTGGACCCACTCCTCGCTCACCTCGGGCTTGGCATCGGGCGCCGCGTCCGACGCTCCGGATCGGCACTGCGCGGTCTTCAGGTAGACCCACTGGCCGTCTCGCGGATGCAGATCCGGCTGCTGCGACACCACTTCCGCCGCCTGCCCCAGGAGTGCCGTCGCGGACGTCAGGTCGGGGCCGGCAGGCTGCACGCCGCGCTCGGGTCCACCGCCACCGACGAGCATGGCCACCATCACCGCGATGGTGATCACTGTCGCGGCACCTCCCGCAGCCGTCACGCGCCAATCCAGCCGCATCCTGCGGGCAGAGCCCTGCTGCGCTGCTCCCAGCAGCTTCTGGCGGCCGGGAACCAACCGCGCCCGGTCCGGCGTCGGCGCATCGGCGCGCCACTCGTGCAGCTTGGTCATGTCATCCATGGGTTACCGCCTCGTTGTGGTCGCTTACGAGGGTGGGGTCGGCGCCGAGCGCCTTCCGCATCTTGCGCCGCGCCCGGTTCAACCGGGAGCGGACCGTGCCGACCGGCACCCCGAGGGCGTCGGCACACTCCTGGTAGGTGAGGTCCGCCCAGGCGACCAGCAGCAGCACATGCCGGTCCTTCCCGGGCAAGGCCGCGATCGCCCCGGCCAGCGCCTGCTGCGAGGCCTCGGCCGTCACCCGCTCGTCGGCCCGTTCCGACCAGGACTCGGCCACCGGGTCGACGCCGGTACGGGCCAGCGCCCGCAGCGCCCGCACCTCGGAGCGGCGGTGGCTGCCGATGAGGTTGCCCGCGATGCCGTAGAGCCACGGCCGGGCACTGGCGCGCGCGACGTCGTAGCGGGCGCGGTTGCGGAAGGCGATGAGGAAGGTCTGCGCCGTGATGTCGTCGGCGTGGCTGTCGCCCAGCCGGCGCATCACATACCAGTGGATCTCGGCGGCGTGTCTGTCGTAAAGCCTGGCGAATATCTCCGGCCGCTCCAGGGATTCCTGGATGACCAGCGCGTCTTCGGTGGGTGGCTCCCCCACGAGGCCCTCGCTTCTTCGTGCAGTAGGAGTGGATTGCATTCCACCCCCTGTTGTCCGAAGCGGCCAGGAGGGTTCACGCACAGGTGTTGAAACCGCTCGCACGGAGATGCGGCAGCTCGTGTGCCCGGACAGCCCACGAGCTGTCGTCACCAGAATCCGTGACAGCAGCACTCCACTCCGGAGGCTTAAGACATGGTCATGCTCAGGAGCACTCACCCAGGCGCCAACACCAGGCCCTACCGGGAGAGTCGGGCACTCTAGTCGGAGACACGACAGCTGTGCAGGTTCGATTCGGCAACCTTCCAGGGCGACGCCGAGTTCGGTTCCGTGACCTTCCAGGGCGCTGGTTCGACAGCGCGACCTTCTCCGGCGACATCGGGTTCCCCGGCGGTGTGGGCAACACCCACAAGGATCCGAAGGCGTTCGCCAGGCTCATCCACGACGTCGAGACCAAGATCTTCGGTGCCCTCCCGGACGAGACCTGGGTCTACCCCGGGCACGGCGACGACACGAGCCTGGGCGCGGAACGCCCGCACCTGCCGGAGTGGCACGCACGCGGGTGGTGACGCACGCACGGGGATGGTGACGCTTGCACGCGGGTGGTGACGCCACGCGGGGGGTGAGTGGCTGCGCGGGGGCGCATACGCAGTGGGTGGTGAGCCGCCCACGCGCCCCGTGTGAATCGTTCGCACACGCCGGTGCCGCACGTGCGCTCCCCTCGAACCTCGTTGCGCAGTCAACTGGTGCCAGCCCCGCGCAGGATGACGGCTCCTGGGCGGATGGGCCGCCGGCCTGTCGATCCCCGCCCTCGGCCGGCGGCCCCGGCACCCGCCGGCACGGCGGCGTGCGAGGTTCGTTCACAGCACTGCAGGCTCACGCGTCCGCCGTGCCCACCCCCGCCAGGGCCGCGACGCGCTCCACACCGAACACGTACCCCTGCACGCCGCAGCCCGCGATGACGCCGTCGGCGCGCAGCGAGACATAGGAGTGGTGCCGGAACGACTCGCGCTGGTGGATGTTGGAGATGTGGACCTCCAGCACCGGGAGGCCGTCACAGGTGTTGAGGGCGTCAAGGATGGCGATCGAGGTGTGCGAGTAGGCACCGGGGTTGATCACGATGCCGCAGTGGTTCAGCCGCGCCTCGTGGATCCAGTCGACCAGTTCGCCCTCGTGGTTGGACTGGCGGAAGTCGACCGTGCCGCCGTGCGCCGCAGCCGCCTTGGCGCACAGGGCCTCGACGTCGGCGAGGGTGTCGGAGCCGTAGATCTCCGGCTGGCGTCGGCCGAGCAGGTTCAGGTTGGGGCCGTTGAGGATCATGATCGGGGCGTGGGCCAGGGTGCGGGGCACGGTTCCTCCGGTCCGTTGAGGGTCGGGCGGTCGGGCGGCCCGTGGGGACCGCTGCTCACAGCCGGTCTATCACGGTGCGCGGCGGCCCTGCCCCGGCGCGCGAGCCGAACCTCCCCCAGTGCGCACAGCGGCCCTGCCCCGGTGCGTGAGCGAACCTCCCCAGTGCGCGCGGCCGGTTTATCACGGTGCGCCGGCAGCACGCCGGGCCTTAGCCTCCCGGCATGACGAGCCTGACCAGCCCGACGTGTCCGCCCAAGCCGTCCCCCGGTGACCGCATAGCCGTCGTCTCGCCCTCCTCCGGCCTGCCGGGGCTCTTCCCGCTCCCTTACGAGCTGGGCCTGGATCGGCTGCGCGAGGAGTACGGGCTGGAGCCGGTCGAGTATCCGGCGACCCGCACGATGGGCGCGACCCCCCAGGAGCGGGCCGCCGACATCCACGCCGCTTTCGCCGACCCGGAGATCAAGGCCGTCATCGCGTCGATCGGCGGCGACGACCAGATCACCGTGCTGCCTTACCTGGACCGGGAGTTGGTCCGGGCGAACCCGAAGCCGTTCTTCGGGATGAGCGACAACACGAACCTGCTCGCCTTCCTGCGCACCTGCGGCGTCGTCGGCTTCCACGGCGGGAGCGTGATGTGCGAACTGGGCCGCCCCGGGGCCATGCATCCGCAGACCGCCGAGTCCCTGCGCGCGGCCCTGTTCACCACGGGACCGTACGAGTTGAGGCCCGCCGAGCGGTGGCGCGACATCGACCGGGACTGGGCGGACCCGGCGACCTTCGACGCGGAACCCGAGACCCGGCCCGGCACCGGCTGGACCTGGGTGAACCCCGACCGGGCCGTCGAGGGCCGCAGTTGGGGCGGCTGCCTGGAAGTCCTCGCCTGGCTGCTGATGGCTGACCGGGAGATCGCGCGCGACCCCTCCGAGTACGACGGCGGTGTGCTGCTCCTGGAGACCTCGGAGGGCATGCCGAGCGCCACGGAGGTCTTCCACACCCTGCGCAGCATGGGCGAGCGCGGGCTGCTGAGCCGCTTCCCGGCCCTGCTCATGGGCCGGCCGAAGACATGGTCCCTGGAACGGCCCAACGCCCCTGCGCAAGCCACCCGTTACGCGGCCGACCAGCGGGAGGCCGTCCTGCGCGCCATGCGGGCCTACGCCCCCGAGGCCACGATCGTCTTCGACGTGGACTTCGGGCACACCGATCCGCAACTGGTGATCCCGTACGGCGGCACCGTGCGCGTGGACGGACCCGCCCGGCGCATCACGGTCATGTACTGAGGGCCTCCAAGCCCTCCACGCGCCCCCGTAACCGACGGTCACGGTGGGTAGTTGAGGCGGCATGCACGACGTACGCACCGTGAGAACACCCTCCATGCCGCGCCTCGCGGCCGCCTCCCTGGCGGGCACGGCCATCGAGTTCTACGACTTCTTCGTCTACGGCACAGCGGCGGCCCTCATCCTGGGGCCGCTGTTCTTTCCGACCTTCTCCCCGGTGGCCGGGACACTGGCCGCGTTCGCCACCTTCGGTGTGGGCTTCGTGGCCCGGCCGCTCGGGTCGGTGCTGTTCGGGCACATCGGCGACCGGCGGGGGCGGCGGCCGGTCCTCGTCGCCTCCCTGCTGCTGACCGGAGCCTCCACGGTCGCGGTCGGCTGCGTGCCGACGTACGACACGATCGGTGTGGCCGCTCCCCTGCTGCTCCTGGTGCTGCGCTTCCTCCAGGGGCTGGGGCTCGGCGGGGAGTGGGGCGGGGCGGTGCTGCTGGCCGTGGAGCACGCGCCTGCCGAACGACGCGCCCTGTGGTCGAGCTTCCCGCAGGTCGGGCCCGCACTGGGGTTCCTGCTCGCCAACGGTGTGGTGCTGGGGCTGTCCTCGACGCTGACCGAGGCGCAGTTCGCCGCGTGGGGGTGGCGGGTGCCGTTCTGGGCGGCGGGGGTGCTGGCCGTCGTGGGGTTGTGGCTGCGGTCGTCGCTCGCCGAGAGCCCCAGCTTCCTCGGGATCGACGACCACGCGCGCGTGCCGCTCGCCGAGGTCGTCCGCGACCACTGGCGGCTCCTCCTGCTGACCGGCGGGGGACTCGCGATCGGCTACGCGATCTTCTACGCGGTGACGACCTGGTCCCTCGCCTATGGGACGGAGCGGCTCGGGGTGAGCCGCAGCGTCATGCTGACCTGCATCATGGGCGCGGTGCTCGTGAAGGGCGCTCTCACTCCGCTGGTGGCGCTGCTCGGTGACCGCTACGGCCGGCGGCCGCTGTGTCTGGCCGGTTGTGCGGCCGCCGCTCTGTGGATGTTCCCGATGGTCGCGCTCCTCGCCACCGGGGCGCCGCTGCCGATGTTCCTCGGTTTCCTCGGGGCGATGCTCGCGTTCATCACGATGTTCGCCGTGATCGCCGCGTATCTGCCGGAGCTGTACGAGCCGCGGGTGCGCTGCACCGGCGCCGCCGTCGGCTACAACCTCGGCGGGGTGGCCGGTGGCGCGCTCACACCGATCGTGGCGACGGCCCTGGCCGAGCAGAGCGGGCGGGTGCCCTGGGGCGTGGCCGCGTATCTGACGGCGATCGCGCTGGTCAGCCTCGGGTGCTTCGCGTTGCTGCCGGAGACGCGTCCGGTGCGGGCGGATGCGGCTGTGGAGGCCGCTGCGGGGTGAGCCGGGGGTGCTGTGGGTGGGACCGCCCGTCCGGTCGGCGTTGTGCCGCCCCGCCTCCTCGAGGACCTGCTGCATCTCCTCAAGGCGCTTGGTCTCGAAGTCGATGATCTGCACGAACTTCACGGCGTCTCGAGCCGGCCACGGCGCCCCCGGGCCGGGGAACGCGCTCAGGAAACAAGCAAGCACCGGGACCGGTGGTCGGCAATTCGCCGAGCACCGGTCCCGGTGATGGTTGTTCCACGTCCGACGTGGTCAGACGTCGATGCTGTCCTTCGGAGCGCCTTCGGTCTTCCCCTGCGTCACCTCGGCCGCCGCCTGCTTCCTGGAAGCGCGCAGGCTGGTGATCGTGGTGACGATCAGGACGGAGCAGATCACGCCGAGCGAGACCGGAATGCTGATCTCGGGGACGTGCACCCCGGACTCGTGCAGCGCGTGCAGCACCAGCTTGACGCCGATGAAGCCGAGGATGATCGACAGGCCGTAGCTGAGGTGGACCAGCTTCCTCAGCAGGCCGCCGATGAGGAAGTACAGCTGACGCAGCCCCATCAGGGCGAACGCGTTGGCCGTGAAGACGATGTACGGGTCCTGGGTCAGGCCGAAGATCGCGGGGATGGAGTCGAGGGCGAAGAGCACGTCGGTGGTGCCGATGGCCAGCATCACGACCAGCATCGGGGTCATGACCCGCTTGCCGTTCTCCTCGATCCACAGCTTGGTGCCGTGGTACCGGTCCGCCACGCCGAAGCGGCGCTCGGCGGCCTTGAGGAGCTTGTTCTCCTCCCAGTCCTCGTCCTCTTCGTCCGCCCGGGCCTCCTTGATGAGCTTCCAGGCGGTCCAGATGAGGAAGGCCCCGAAGATGTAGAACACCCACGCGAAGCTGGCGAGGATCGCCGCACCGGCGGCGATGAAGATGGCCCGCAGGACCAGGGCGATGAGGACACCGATCAGCAGCACACGCTGCTGATACTGCGACGGCACCGCGAACTTCGCCATGATCAGGACGAAGACGAAGAGGTTGTCGACGCTGAGGGACTTCTCGGTGATGAAGCCGGCGAAGAACTCACCGGCGGGACGGCCGCCGGCGAACAGGAGCAGCCCGAGCCCGAAGAGCACGGCCAGCACGATCCAGACGATCGTCCAGATCCCGGCTTCCTTGATCGACACGTCGTGCGGCTTGCGGCCGATGAAGAAGTCGACCGCGATCAGGGCGGCGAGACCCACGATCGTCAGGACCCATAGGGTCACGGAAACATCCACTGCGCCTCCGGCAGTCGTAACGGCAATGTCAGCGTCGTCGCTGCCGGAGGTCTCTTCCACCCAAGGATGGGCCGACGCCCCGGGATCTGGCCTGATCCGTATTGACGGGTACGCCGCAGCAGACAGGGAGTACTCCCCTCCGTGCCGTCGACAGTACCCCAATCCCCAAGAAAAGGTAAAGTGCTTGGTAAAAGAAAGGCCAAAATCCCTGGTCAGAGGGCTTTACGTGTACTTGGTGCGGGCGGTGGCCACCTGGGTGAGCACCTGATGGAGGACCTGGCTGCCGGGCGGCACGGACGACGGCTCGTATGTCCAGGCATGACCGACCCACGGGTCGGCGAGGTGATCGTCGGCCACCGGTGTCAGTCGCAGCAGCGAACGCCACAGCGGGTCGAGCAAGGGCCCGTATCCGGAGGACTCCTCCCGGTCGGCCACCATCATCAGGTGGACGCCGAAGGCGGGACCCTCGTCGGCGAGGTACCGCAGCTGGTTCACGGCCCGGTCGTCGAAACCGTGCGGGAAGTCGTTGACGATCAGGAGCTGCTGGGAGGTGTCGAAGCCGGGCGGGAGGGAGTCGGCGGCGCCGCCCCGGACCGCCATCTGCACCAGGTCGACCCGCTGGGTGAGCCGGCCCAGCACGTCCGCCACCCCGGCGGCGCCGCGCGCGGGCGGGGCCGCGAGCACACCGGTCTGCACGAGGGGCGCCAGCGGCTGCGCTCCCGACCCGGCCGGGTCGACGACGTGGACGGTGAACTCACCCCCCGGGTAGACCGCGAGCAGCCGGGCCGCGAGCGCGACCGCCGTCTCCATGGCGAGACGGCTCATGGCGTGGGAGTCGGTGAACGAACCGTCGGACGATCCGGCCGGTCCGCTGTCGATCCACAACCCGCGCTCCAGCGGCAGCCGGACCAGCATCGGGATGCGGATCCGGTCGGCCTCGGGGAGGTGGAGGTCGCCCAGGCGCAGAGCCATGGGGATCTCCATCGGCACCCGGTAGGCGTGCCACACCGGGTTGTCCCAGCGGGCGTACGCGGGCGGCAGCGCCGGTTCGACGACGTCGGCCTCCGCCGCGAGCTGGGTGAGGTCACGGTCGAGGGCCTCCCGGGCCTGGGCGACGAGCTGGGCGTGCCGGGCCCGGGCCGCCTCTCGGGCGGCGTCGCCCTGCCCGCCGATCCGGCTGCGCGGGTCGGAGAGGACCTGCTCCAGCTCCTTGTCCATGCGTGACTCGGCGAAGTCGACAGCGCTGCGGTAGGCGGCGGTGGTGCGGGCCAGGTCCTCGAACATGCCCCACACCTGGTTGTAGAGCCGCTCCTCCATGGACCAGCCGGTCGCGTCGCCCGCGACGGGCTGTGCGGGCTGCCCGGGCGCGGACGGCGGCGCGGACGGCGGGGGCGGGGGCGGAGCGGCGTTCTGGCGGCGGGGGTGGCTGTAGTCGATCGGGCCGCCGGTCGCGGGCGCGGACGGCTGGTTGACGGCGCTCGGGTCCGGCGTGGAGGGGGGATACGACGGCTGCTGCGGGGCGGGCTGCCCGGGACCGCCCGGCGTCTGACCGCCGTAAGGGGACATCGGTGGGACGGGTCCGGGCTGGGGCGCGGTGCCGCCCTGGTCCGGGCCGAGGGCGGGAGCCGCCGCCTGCCGGGAGCGGTCGCCGTCCGCCGTGCGCGGCGGGGGCGCCTGTACCGAGCGGGCCAGCCCCTGGGTCACCGCGTCGTCGATGCTGCCGGCGAGCCGGTGGGCCTGCGGCAGGTCCTGGTCGGTGAGGAGTTCGGCGAGGCCCCCCGCGTACCCCTGGCCGACGGCGCGCACCTTCCAAGCGCCCTGCCGGCGGTAGAGCTCCAGGGCGATGACGGCCGACTCGGCCTCCAGACCGGTGATGGTGTAGCTGGCGACCTCGCCGCCGTCGAGGCCGGTGACGGCGACGAAGGGGGCGGCCACCGCGCCGAAACGGGCCGGGCCCGTCCCCCCGGCGGGCAGGGCGAGCAGCACGCTCACACGGTGGACGGCCTCCGGCACGGCGTCCAGGTCCACCGCGAGGCGATGGTCGGCGGCGGCCTGCCGGGAGACCTCGAGACCCGGCTGGGTGGGAGCGCCCGGGTGGGCCACCCACTCCGCCCCGTGGATCCGGCCGTTCTCGTCGCCGAGCGCGGCCACGGCCACGATCGGTGTACCGGCCGAGATCCGGATCTCGAGACGGGACTGGGAGAGCGGGTGGTTCTGCCCCCGCACCAGCTCGGCCGTCATCGCCTTCGTCCCCCTGTGTCATTGTGTGGAGTCGAGTACAGCCCGCCGGGCCAGCCGGTCAGGGGGCCCGGGTGCTCTCAGAGCACCGGCAGGATGGTCGGCATCAGGTCCTGGAAGGTACGGCCGTTGGCCGGGTTGCCCAGGGCCGTCATCGCCCAGCCCTGGCCCGAGCGGTGGACCTTGGCCATGATCTGGGCCGTGTACTGGCCGCCGCCGGCGAGCGTGTAGCGGGCGAGCTCCTGGCCGTTGGTCTCGTCGACCAGGCGGCAGAACGCGTTCTGCACCTCCTGGAAGGTCTGCCCCGTGAAGGAGTTCACGGTGAAGACGATCTGGTCGATGTGGACCGGGATGCGCGCGAGGTCGACGAGGATCGCCTCGTCGTCGCCGCCCTGGCCGACACCGCCGACGAGGTTGTCACCGGTGTGGCGCACCGAGCCGTCGTCGCTCACCAGGTGGCGGAAGAAGACGACGTCGACCGGCTGCTTGTCCGCGAACAGGACGGCGGAGGCGTCGAGGTCGATCTCTCGCGTGCGCGAGCCGAACAGGCCGCGCCGGGGAGCCGCCTGCCAGCCGAGACCCATGCGCACCGCAGTCAGGCTGCCACCGTCGTTCTTCTGCAGACTGATGGCCTGACCCTTGGTCATGTTGACGGTCACGCGCTGATTCCCCTCTCGAACGTCCCCTGTTGCCGCGTAGTCGCGGTTGACCAGAACCCTACGCAGGGGCACTGACAGTGACGTACCCCGGTCCGCACTTTGTGTCGGTCTTGCAACACTGCGCGTACGCGCACGCTGTCACGCCAGACCCGCCTCCTTCATCTGGCGCAGCTCCTTCTTCATCTCGGAGACCTCGTCGCGCAGCCGGGCCGCGATCTCGAACTGGAGCTCCGCGGCGGCGGCCCGCATGCGCGCGGTCAGCTCCTCGATCTGCCCGGCCAGTTCGGCCGCGGGACGGTCGGTCGGCACCGTCTCCTTGGCCTTACCCTTGGTGGACCTGTCCGTACCGGCGGCCTTGCCGAGGGAGGGCACGGGCGCCTTGGTGCCACCGCCGTCCTTCTTCGCCTTGCGATAGCCGGAGCCGAGCAGCTGCTCGGTGTCGATGTCCTCGCGGGCGATCTGGGCGACGATGTCGTTGATCTTCTTGCGGAGCGGCTGGGGGTCGATGCCCCGCTCCGTGTTGTACGCGATCTGCTTCTCGCGGCGCCGGTTGGTCTCGTCGATGGCCTTCTCCATCGCCGGGGTGATCTTGTCGGCGTACATGTGGACCTGGCCGGACACGTTGCGCGCGGCGCGGCCGATGGTCTGGATCAGCGAGGTGCCGGAGCGCAGGAAGCCCTCCTTGTCGGCGTCCAGGATCGCCACCAGGGACACCTCGGGCAGGTCGAGACCCTCACGCAGGAGGTTGATGCCGACCAGCACGTCGTACTCACCCGCGCGCAGTTCACGCAGCAGTTCGACACGGCGCAGGGTGTCCACGTCGCTGTGCAGATAGCGCACCTGGATGCCCAGCTCCAGGAAGTAGTCCGTGAGGTCCTCGGCCATCTTCTTGGTGAGCGTGGTGACCAGGACGCGCTCGTCCTTCTCGGTGCGCTGCCGGATCTCGTGCACCAGGTCGTCGATCTGACCCTCGGTGGGCTTCACGACGACCTCCGGGTCGACGAGGCCCGTGGGGCGGATGATCTGTTCGACGAAGCCGTCCGAGCGGGACATCTCGTAGTTGCCCGGAGTGGCCGACAGGTAGACCGTCTGGCCGATGCGCTCCTGGAACTCCTCCCACTTCAGGGGGCGGTTGTCCAGGGCCGAGGGCAGCCGGAAGCCGTGGTCGACGAGGGTGCGCTTGCGGGAGGCGTCGCCCTCGTACATGGCGCCGATCTGCGGGACGGTGACGTGCGACTCGTCGATGACGAGGAGGAAATCGTCCGGGAAGTAGTCCAGCAGGGTGTTCGGCGGGGAGCCGGGCGAGCGGCCGTCGAAGTGCATCGAGTAGTTCTCGACGCCGGAGCAGCTGCCGATCTGGCGGAGCATCTCGATGTCGTACGTGGTCCGCATGCGCAGGCGCTGGGCCTCCAGCAGCTTGCCCTGCTTCTCCAGCTCCGTCAGTCGTTCGGCCAGCTCCTTCTCGATGTCGTTGACGGCCCGCTCCAAGCGCTCGGGTCCCGCGACGTAGTGGGAGGCCGGGAAGACGTAGAGGTGCTCGTCGTCACTGATGATCTCGCCGGTGACCGGGTGCAGGGTGGAGAGAGCCTCGATCTCGTCGCCGAACATCTCGATGCGGACGGCCAGCTCCTCGTAGACCGGGAAGATCTCGATGGTGTCGCCGCGGACGCGGAAGGTGCCGCGGGTGAAGGCCATGTCGTTGCGCGTGTACTGGATGTCCACGAAGCGGCGCAGCATCTCGTCGCGGTCGATCTCCTCGCCGACGCGGAGGGGGACCATGCGGTCCACGTACTCCTGCGGGGTGCCGAGGCCGTAGATGCAGGAGACCGAGGCGACCACGACGACGTCGCGGCGGGTGAGCAGCGAGTTGGTCGCGGAGTGGCGCAGGCGCTCGACCTCCTCGTTGATCGAGGAGTCCTTCTCGATGTAGGTGTCCGACTGAGGGACGTACGCCTCGGGCTGGTAGTAGTCGTAGTACGAGACGAAGTACTCGACGGCGTTGTTCGGGAGCAGCTCGCGGAACTCGTTCGCCAGCTGGGCGGCCAGCGTCTTGTTCGGCGCCATCACGAGCGTGGGGCGCTGGAGCTTCTCGATCATCCACGCGGTGGTGGCGGACTTGCCGGTGCCGGTCGCGCCGAGCAGCACGACGTCCTTCTCACCCGCCTCGATGCGCCGGGCGAGGTCGGCGATGGCCGTCGGCTGGTCGCCGTTCGGCTGGTAGGGGCTGACGACCTCGAAGGGCGCCACCGTGCGTTCGATCTTTGAAACGGGCCGCATGGGATCCACCGTACGACCCCGCACTGACAACGGTCTCTGATCAGCGGTTCTGCGGAGTGCGGGAGACCCGGTGCTCCACGGTGCGGCGGGGGCGGAACCGCAGGCGGTGGGCGGAGTGCCGGACGTCTGTGTGGGCGGGGATGCCGGGCTTGTGCTCGACGGGGACGACCGTGGGCTTCCCCATGACCAGCAGCGGGTCGAACATCACCACGACGCCCGCGAGGAGCAGGAAGGCGAGCGGGCCGATCAGCATGGGAGCGAGCAGGGCCGCGGGTGACTCTCCCGTGGTGGGTTCGGCCGTGCCGTGCAGGTGGACGCTGAGGGCGGCCATGCCGGTGTAGTGCATGCCGCTGACGGCCAGTCCCATGACGAGGCTGGCGCCCACGCTCCACAAAAAGCCCCTGACCTGGCCGGCGGCCCACAGGGAGGCGGTGGCGGCACCCATGGCGATGGCGACGGAGATGCCGACCGTGACGGTGTTGTACTCCAGCTGCCCGTCCAGGCTCATGCTGGCCATGCCGAGGTAGTGCATCGACGCGATGCCCAGGCCGGTGAGGGTCCCGCCGGTGAACAGGGCCGTCCCGCGCGCTCCCCTGTAGCCGACGATGAAGATCCCGACGCCCACCATGACGATCGCCACGGCCAGGCTCGCGAACGTCATCGCCCTGTCGTAGTGGATCGGGGTCCCCCGGACCGTGAATCCCATCATCGCGACGAAGTGCATGGTCCATATGCCGGAGCCGATGGCGGCGGAGCCGAGGGCGAGCCAGCCGGGCCGCCAGGACTGCGAGACGAGCATGGATCTCGTGGTGCAGCGCAAACCGAGAGCGCCACCGAGACAGGCCATGAAGTAGGCCACCAGGGGTGTGACCAGGCCATAGCTGAATCCGTCGATCGTGCCCTGCATGCGCGGCTGCCCTTCCCGCCCGTGTACGTCCCGGAATTCCTGATGTGCGCCCCCTCCCAGGACCGCCGAGCGGTCAGGGTTGACGCAGAGAGTATGACCCCCACCGGAATGGTCGAACGACTTTCCGGCAAAGAAACACGCCCTTGCCGCAGTTGTGCGGTACCGGTGAGCGGAGTTGGGTCACCTCCGTTCTACGTGTGGCCATCCTGCGCCCCCCTCGCGTTGACCCTCTGCTGTCACAGTTGTGCTGTCTGTGATGTCGCCGATCGCCCGTCGCGAGGAGTACGCATGCACGCGCGCGCTGTTGCCGCCTCGGCCACCGCACTCCTGGGGACCGCCGCCCTGCTGTTCCCCGCCTTCCCCGCGCGGGCCGCGGGAGGGCACACGTCGCCGCTGGTCATCGCGCACCGGGGTGCCTCCGCGTACGCGCCCGAGAACACCCTGGCCGCCGTGGACAGAGCGGCGGAGCTGGGCATCCGCTGGCTGGAGAACGACGTGCAGCGGACCCGGGACGGCGAGCTGGTCGTCATCCACGACGACAACCTGCGGCGCACCACCGACGCCGAGGAGGTCTTCCCCGGCCGGGCTCCCTGGAAGGTGAAGGACTTCACCGCCGCGGAGATCGCACGGCTGGACGCGGGCAGCTGGTTCGGACCCGCGTACGCGGGCGCACGCGTGCCGACACTGGCGCAGTTTTTGCGGCGCTTGGAGCGTCATCACCAGAAGCTGCTCCTGGAGGTCAAGAACCCGGAGCTGTACCCGGGCATCGAGCGGCAGACACTGAAGGTCCTCAGCAACGAGGGCTGGCTCGACCGGTCGCATCTGGCCGGCCGGCTGATCGTGCAGAGTTTCAGGGCGGACAGTGTGCGGACGGTGCACGAGCTGAAGCCCGGCGTGAAAACCGGCCTCCTGGGAACGCCGCCGGTGTCGGACCTGCTCGGCTACGCCGAGTTCGCCGACCAGATCAACCCCTCCCACAGCTCGCTCTCCCCGGCGTACGTGTCCTCCGTGCAGGCGTTCGACGGACCGCACGGCAGGCCGATGGAGGTCTTCGCCTGGACGGTCGACGACACGAGGACGGCCCGGCGGATCGCCGGATACGGGGTCGACGGGATCATCACGAACAAGCCGGATGTGGTGCGGAAGGCCGTGGGCGGCTGATCCGGGGCCCGGCCCGGGCGGCGTTGTCGGTGGCTGGTCCTACTGTGGGGCGTATGGACAGCCAAGGGCGGGTCGAGCCGCGGGTCGTGTGGGCGGTCGTCGAGAGCGGGATCGGGCCGTTGCTGCTGGCCGCGAGCCGGGGCGGCCTGGTCAACGTCGTCTTCCACGCCACGGACGCGGTGCGGGACCGGGCGGTCGAGCGGCTGGCGTCGCGGCTGGGCACCGAGCCCGTCGAGGCGCCCGGCTCCCCGCTGCTGGCCGAGGCGATACGCCAGGTCGAGGCCTACTTCGCCGGTGAGCGACGCGACTTCGACCTGCCGCTGGACTGGTCGCTGATCTCCGGCTTCAACCGGGAGGTCCTGCGCGAACTGGCCTCGGGCGTGCCGTACGGCACGGTCGTCGGATACGGCGACCTGGCCGGCCGGGTGGGACAGCCGGGCGCCGCCCAGGCCGTGGGCATGGCGATGGGCGCCAATCCACTGCCGGTGGTGGTGCCCTGTCACCGGGTCGTCGAGAGCGGCGGTGGCATAGGCGGCTTCGGGGGCGGCCTGGAGACCAAACGGAGGCTGCTCGCCCTGGAAGGGGTGCTCCCCGAGCCGCTCTTCTGAGACCCGGGCCGGGTCAGTCGTAGTGCCGGGCCTCGAAGACGTTGCCGTCCGGGTCGCGGAAGTAGAAGCTGCGCGTGGCCCTGCCCCGGGCTCCGAAGGAGTCGTGCGCGAGGTCGGACATGGGTACGGAACGTTCCACCAGGCGGCTGAGGAGGGCGTCGAAGTCGCCGCGGGACAGCGACAGGCAGACGTGGTTGACCGGGTGCCCCGCGCTGTCGGCGGAGCCGGGCAGCATCGTCATGCGCTCCGCGAAGCTCAGCGGCATGAGGTCGAGGATGGTCTCGTCGTTGACGCGCACGGAGGGGAACGGCACCTCGCCCGCCGCGAACTCCGCGAGCCGGACCGCCTCCATGCCGACGGCCTTCTCGTAGAAGTCGGCGGCCGCGAGCGGGTCGCGCACCCAGAGGACGACGTGGTCGAGACGTGCTGTGTGGTCCGTCATGCACCCAAGGCTCGTGACGACTCCGCCGGCCCGCAAGGGTTTGGCCCGGCGTGCCGCCCGCCAGAGATGAGGGAAGACGACTGACCGGCTGACAGGAGGCAGGCGCGTGGTGCTGGTGGTGTCCGAGGAAGTGCGGGAGGCGATCGACGCGCGCCGGCCGGTCGTGGCCCTGGAGTCCACGATCATCGCCCACGGGCTGCCGCGGCCGCGCAACCTCCAGGTGGCGCTGGAACTGGAGACGGCGGTACGGCAGGAGGGCGCGGTCCCCGCCACGATCGCCGTGCTGGACGGACGTCCTCATGTGGGCCTGGACAAGGAGCAGCTGGAGCGGGTCGCGAACGAGGACGGGATCCGCAAGCTCGGCCACCGTGATCTGCCGCTCGCGGTGGCATCCGGGGCGAGCGGGGCGACCACGGTGTCGGCGACCGCGCTGCTCGCGGCGCTGGCGGGCGTGCGGGTCTTCGCGACGGGCGGGCTCGGCGGGGTGCACCGGGAGTGGACGGTGACGCAGGACGAGTCGGCCGACCTCGGGCTGCTGGCGCGCACGCGTGTCACGGTGGTGTGTGCCGGGGTGAAGTCGATCCTGGACGTGCCGGCGACGCTGCAGAGACTGGAGACGCTGGGTGTCGCGGTGGCCGGTTACGGCACCGGCCGGTTCCCCGGCTTCTACCTCTCCGACTCGGGGCATCCGGTGGACTGGACGCTGGAAACGCCGGAGCAGGTGGCGGGCGTCATGCGGGCTCAGGACGCACTCGACGGGCCGGAGTCGGCGCTGATCGTCGCCCACCCCGTCCCCGAGGAGGAGCAGCTCGATCCGGACCTGCACGCACGCGTGCTCGCGGACGCGCTGCACGCGTGCGAGGAGGAGGGGGTCACCGGCCAGGCGGTCACGCCCTTCCTGCTCGACCATCTCGTGCGGCACACGGACGGCGCCTCCCTGAGCGCCAACCTGGCGGCGGTCCGCGGGAACGTACGCCTGGCGGCACGGATCGCGGCGGCCTGGGCCCGGGGATGACGGTGGCCGGTGGCGCGGGAGCGGGACCGGGTTCTGGGGCGGCGGGCTCGGCGGTGGGCCCGGGGCTGCTGGTCGTCGGGGACGTCGTCACCGACGTGGTCGCGCGGCACAGAGGACCGCTCGCGGCCGGTACGGACACGGCTGCCTCGATCCGGACGGTGGCGGGCGGGGCGGGCGCCAATGTGGCGTGCTGGGCGGCGCACCGGGGGGCGGGGGACGTGCGGCTGCTGGGGCGCGTGGGGGCGGAGGCGGCGGCTTGGCACGAGCGGGAGCTCGTCACGCAGGGGGTGCGTGCGCGGCTCGTCGTCGACCCGCTGGCGCCGACCGGCACGGTGATCTGCATGGTCGACGGGGGTGCTTCGGCGGAGCGGACGTTCCTCACGGACAGCGGCGCGTCGTTGCGGCTCGGGCCCGCCGACTGGTCGGACGCGCTGCTCGACGGCGTGGCCCGGCTGCATCTGTCGGGCTACCTCCTGTTCTCCGAGTCGAGCCGGGCTCTGGTGACGGTGGCTCTGAAAGCCGCACGCGCGCGTGGGGTGCCGGTGAGTCTGGACCCGGCGTCGGCCGGCTTCCTCACGGAGCTGGGCGCCGAACGGTTCCTGGCGCTCGTCGAGGGCGTGGACGTACTGCTGCCCAGCCGGGACGAGGCGTGCCTGCTGACAGGGCTGCCGGACGCGGCCGAGGCGGCGGCCGAGCTGAGCCTGCGCGTGCCGCTGGTCGTCGCCAAGCAGGGACATGAGGGGGCACTCGTGGCCCGCTCGGGGAAAGTCCGCGCCCGCGTTCCGGCCGTACCGGCGACACCACGGGACACGACCGGCGCCGGTGACGCCTTCACCGGCGCGTTCCTCGCCGCCCTGCTCGCGGGTGCCGGGCCGGAGGACGCCGCGGCGGAGGGCTGCCGGGCGGGCGCGCGAGCAGTGGAGCAGGTGGGCGGCAGACCGCCCGTGCCGGGCTGACCGCCCCGGTCCGGACCGATGCCACCGGCCACCGGCTACTGCTTGCGCCCCCACGCCGAGATCATCGGTGCCGTCGTCAGATCGAGCGCGCCGGACGTGACGTTCCCGAGGTGCCGGTCGATGTCCTGGTCCGTCGCGAGACCTGCCGTGACGAGCTGGTCGCGGATCTGGCGGATCGTGGCGGACTCAAGGGCCGCACAGGCCGGCGAGGCGAGGGGGAAGTAGGCGTCGGCGTGGACCCGGGTCAGCCCGGCGTCCCGGAGCAGTCGCGGCAGGGCGCGGCCGCACGGCAGGTCGGTCCCGCGGTCGGCGAGCAGCCGGCGGAAGCCCTGCCGCAGCCGGTTCGCGAGCTGCTGCTCGGGACCGTGCTCGTCGGGGCAGAGCAGAGGCTGGAGGGCGGGGTCGGCGTCCTCGACGAGGAGGCGCCCGCCGGGGCGCAGAGCCTTGACCATGGACCGCAGCGCCCGTTCCCGGTCGGTCACGTGCACGAGGGCGAGGCGGGCGTGCACCAGGTCGAAGCCCTCTCCCGGCGGCTCCTGCGCGCCGAGGTCGTGGGCCCGCACCTCGACGGGTGGCCGGGCGGCGGAGGCGAGCCGTGCGGTGTCGGTGTCCGTCGCGACGACGCGTCCGGTCGGGCCGACCTTCTTCGCCAGCCAGGACACCACGGTGGTACCCGCGCCGACCTCCCAGCACCGCCAGCCGGATCCGACACCGAGCGCTTCGAGGTGCCGGAACGTCGTGGGGTCGAAGAGAGCGGCGAAGGCGCTGAAGTGCTCTGCCGCCTCGGTCTGCCGGTGGTCCAGGAGGTGCCCGTCGGTTCGCATCATGCCGCGATCATCCCACTTGTCCGACTTATCCATACCCGTCGACTCTCCGGCACAGAGAACCGCGTCGGACGCCACCCCACCGAGAACCGCCCGGCAGGGGCCTGCGCCCACCGGGCCGGACCGGGGCGCCGCGCGTCGTTCGTCCACAGCGGGGAACCAAGCGGATTGGGTCGTTTCCACAGGCTTACCCGCAGCTCACGCAGGCCTGGCAGACTGACGCGCCAAGGCGCAGGAACGGCGCGATGAGTTCCACGCAGGGAGATCCGGATGTCCATGGCAGGGAATCTGCGGAAGGTCACGAGCCTCGGTGGGGTCGGTGGTCTTCGCAAGGTGGCTCGGCTGGCCCGGCGGCGCCCGCGCGTCGACCTGAGTCACCCGGCCCGGTCCCCGCTGGGCTCCTCGGTGGTGAACTGCGTGACGTACCGGGAGGGCGTCCGCACCCCCGCGCACGGCGATCTGGCGGACACCGTGGAGCGGATGCGCAAGACCCGGGAGGGCTTCGTCTGGCTCGGTCTGCACGAGCCCACCGATCAGGAGTTCGCGGGCATCGCCGAGCTCTTCGACCTGCACCCGCTGGCCGTCGAGGACGCGGTCGAGGCCCACCAGCGCCCCAAGCTGGAGCGCTACGGCGAGACGCTCTTCGCGGTGTTCAAGACGGTCTGCTACGTCGAACACGAGGAACTGACGGCCACCAGCGAGGTGGTGAACACCGGCGAGATCATGGTGTTCGTCGGCGCGGACTTCGTGATCACGGTGCGGCACGGCCGGCACGGTTCGCTGGGCCCGCTGCGCGAGGAGCTGGAATCCGATCCCGGCCAGCTCGCCAAGGGCCCGTCGGCGGTGCTGCACGCGATCGCGGACCACGTGGTCGACGACTACCTGACGGTCACGGACTCGGTGCACGCGGACATCGACCAGGTCGAGACGGACGTGTTCTCGGAGACCGGCGCGCGGACCGACCCGGGGCGCATCTACCAGCTCAAGCGTGAACTGCTCGAACTGAAGCGGGCGGTGGTGCCGCTCAGCCGGCCGCTCGAAGATCTCGCCACACGGCCGATCCGGGTGGTCGACCCGGAGATACAGGCGTACTTCCGCGACGTCTCGGACCATCTGCTGCGGGCGAAGGAGCAGATCGCCGCCTTCGACGAACTGCTCAACTCCATCCTGCAGGCGCACCTCGCGCAGGTCACCGTCGCGCAGAACGAGGACATGCGGAAGATCACGGCGTGGGCCGCGATCGTCGCCGTGCCGACGATGGTCTGCGGGGTCTACGGCATGAACTTCGACCACATGCCGGAGCTGCACTGGCGGTACGGCTACGGCATGGTCATCGGCGTGATATCCGTCGCGTGTCTCGCGCTGTACCGGGGGTTCCGGCGCAGCGGCTGGCTCTGACGCGGCCCGCGGAGGGCCGAGGGGCGCCTGCGAGGAGATCCGCGAGGTCAGTGCACGGCGGTCGTGGCGTAGACGCTCTCCGCCCATGAGGCGATCTGGTCCTTCGCGAGATGCCGGGCCAGGTCGGCTTCGCTGATCATGCCGACCAGACGCTTGTCCCGGATCACGGGCAGCCGGCGGATCTGGTGCTCCCGCATCTCGTGGAGCACCTCGCTGACATCGGCGTCCGCTTCGATCCAGCGGGGCGTGCCCTTGGCCATCTCGCCCGCGGTGATCCTGGCGGGGTCGTGGCCCATGGCTACGCAGCCGACGACGATGTCGCGGTCGGTGAGAATGCCGCAGAGCCGCTCGTTCTCGTCGCTGATGGGCAGGGCGCCGACGTTCAGCTCGCGCATGAGCTGGGCGGCGCGGTCGAGGGTTTCGTGGGCGGGGATCCACTGGGCGCCGCGGTGCATGATGTCTCCGGCGGTGGTCATGGAGTACCTCCCGGTGCCGTACGGCCGGCGCGGCACGGGACGCGCCGCGAGTCCCGGCGCCCTTCATTCTCGCCGCGCCACCGGATGCCCGCACACGGAAGCCCGCGCACGCATGCCCACCACCACCCGGCGCCGGGCACCGGCCTGTGGCTCAGCCGCCCCACGCCGGACGGCGCGGATCGTCGGCCCGCACGAGGACGTCCGCCGTGCCCGCCGGGTCCGTCTCGTGCTCGTAGCGCTCGAAGGCCGGGAGAGTCCAGTGCCCGGCCTCGGGTGTGCGGCGGCGCAGGGCGCCCGGGGAGAGGAGGACGTGGACGCTCAGATCGAAGGGGAACCAGTGCCGGAGGAGGAAGGGACCGTGCAGCAACAGCACACCGCCCGGAGGGAGTTCGGTATAAGGGCTGCGGGTGGCGCGGTCGGCGGCCGGGTCCCACAGGTCGGGCAGGACGCGGCCGTCGCCGTCGGCCTCGAGCGGGCCGAACACCTCGCGCCACAGGGCACCGGTGTCGTACCAGCCGCTGTAGTAGGCCTCGACGTCCTGGTGGCCGTACTCCAGCCGGACGGAGGCGGGGCGCAGAAAGCCCTCCGTGCCGACGACGAGCGAGGAGCGGCCGCGTATGCGCAGCGCATCGCAGACACGGTGGGCGAGATCTCCGGGGCGGGCGGCCGGGGCGCCGTCGAAGGCGATGCGCGGCCAGGGGCTGCCGTCGGCGGGCTTCAGATCGAGCACGCGCTCGGCGAGCAGGTCGCCGAGCCGTTCCCAGGTGATCGCTTCGAGTCGCACACGGCCCATGATGCGTCAGCCGGGGCCGGAGGCGTCCCGCCCGCGGGGCCCGCACAGGGCGGCGACCGGACCGCCAGGGTCTGTCGTGGCATGCGCAGTTCGCGCCGCCGTCAGGGGGAATGAACCCCCTATGGTCCCCCGCGCGACACCTCCGCCCTTCGCCGGACTTCTCGTCTTCCAGCCCCTCAGGCGGCGGTACTGCGCCGAGTGCCGGCGAGGGCCGCTGCCGCTGCTCGTCCTCGAGGACGGCACCCCGCGCTGCCTCGACTGCGCCGACCTCGGGCATCTGGTGTTCCTGGCGAGCGGCGACACCGCGCTGACGCGCAGATCTCGTGAGGAGAGCACGCTGTCGGCGGTGGTCGTGCGGTTCAACCGGCGCAGGAGCCGGTACGAGAGGCAGGGGGTTCTGGTCGAGGAGGCGGCGCTGGCGCGGGCCGAGCGGCGGTGTCTCGCGGACGCCGAGGCGAGACGGCGGCGCCGGATGCGGGACGCGCGGCGCCGGGCGGCTCAGGACGCCCTGTTCGCCCAGGCGTTCACGACGGAGATCGTCCGGCTGTTTCCGGGGTGCCCGGCCGGTCGGGCGCGGGCCATCGCGCTGCACGCCTCGGAGCGGGGCAGCGGGCGGGTGGGCCGCAGCGCGGCGGGGCGTGCCCTGACCGGGGATGCGGTGACCTCGGCGGTCGTGGCGTCCGTGCGGCATCTGGACACGCCGTACGACCGGCTGCTGATGAGCGGCGTGCCCAGACACGAGGCGCGGCGGCGGATCGCGGCGTCGGTGGCGACGGTGCTGAGGGGCTGGAGCGAGGCGGGGCTCGGTTCCGCGGGGTGACGTGGCGGCGGCGGTCAAACCGGGCGGCCAGGGCCGTTCGGTGGATGAGGACGTCTGCGCATGGCCCCGCTCCTCTCGGCCATGGTCACTGTGCTTGTACGGGAATTCCCTTGTGGTGAGGAAGGGTGCCGGGCATGATCCCGGCTCGACGGGCGGGAGAGGGACATGATCGCCGGACCGTACTACGTACTGACGGTGCTGGGTGTGCTCGGGACCGGTCTGGTGGCCGGGGTGTTCTGCGGGTTCTCGACCTTCGTGATGCAGGGCCTCGGCATGCTGCCGCCCGCGCAGGGGGTCGCGGCGATGAGAGCGATCAACGTGGCCGCTGTGACTCCGCCCTTCATGATCGTGTTCCTCGGGTCGGCCTTGCTGTGCGCGGTGATCGCCGTGGTGACGTTCGTGCTGTGGCCGGACGAGGGGACGGCGGAGCTGCTGGTGGGCAGCGCTCTGTACCTGTTCGGTTCGTTCGGGCTGACCATGGTCGCGAACGTGCCGCGCAATGACGCGCTGGCCGAGCTGGAGCCGGGCTCACCGGAGGCGGCGGCGTACTGGCCGGTGTATGTGCGCGAGTGGACGCTGTGGAACCACGTCCGCACGGCCGCCTCGGCCGGGGCGGCGCTGGCGTACGTGCTGGCCCTCACCTGACGCCTGTGCCAGGCGGCGACAGGCAGCGTCCGGGAGGCAGACGTATCGTGGCGAGAAGAGTGCCGCACGGCGAGTGAGAAGAGTGCCGCCCGACGACGCACGGCCTGCCACACGCGCACGCAAGGAAGACGGCCATGGCCGATCCCAAGGGTTTCATGACCACGCCCCGCCAGGACTGGCCGCGCAGGCCGGTCGAGGAACGGGCCCGGGACTGGGACGAGGTCTACGTCCCCGGGGCGCTGCTGCCGATCATCAGCAAGCAGGCCGACCGTTGCATGGACTGCGGCATCCCCTTCTGCCACGACGCCTGCCCGCTGGGCAACCTGATCCCCGAGTGGAACGACCTGGTGTCCAGGGAGGACTGGCGGTCGGCCGCCGACCGGCTGCACGCCACGAACAACTTCCCGGAGTTCACCGGCCGGTTGTGCCCGGCGCCGTGCGAGGCGGGGTGTGTGCTGGCGATCAACCAGCCGGCCGTCACCATCAAGAACGTCGAGTGCGCGATCGCCGACCGGGCCTGGGAGCAGGGCTTCGCGCCGCCGAGGCCGCCGGAGCGGCTGTCCGGCAAGACGGTCGCGGTGATCGGCTCGGGCCCGACCGGGCTGGCGGCGGCCCAGCAGCTGACACGGGCCGGGCACACGGTGGCCGTGTACGAGAGGGACGACCGGCTCGGCGGGCTGATGCGGTACGGCATCCCCGCGTTCAAGATGGAGAAGCACCATCTGGAGCGGCGGCTGGAGCAGATGCGGGCCGAGGGGACGAAGTTCCGGACGTCGACGGCTGTCGGACGGGACATCGAAGCCGACGAACTGCGGACTCGCTACGACGCCGTGGTGCTCGCCACCGGGGCGACCGCGTGGCGTGAACTCCGGGTGCCGGGACGGGAGCTGACGGGCATCCACCAGGCGATGGAGTACCTTCCGTCGGCCAACCGGGTGTGCGAGGGGGATCTGGAGACGTCCCCGATGTCGGCCGCCGGGAAGCACGTCGTCATCGTCGGCGGCGGCGACACCGGGGCGGACTGCCTGGGCACGGCCGTCCGCGAGGGTGCCGCGTCCGTGACCCAGCTGGACATCTACGCGCTGCCGGACGCGGAGCGCGACGAGAACACCGAGCCCTGGCCGACGTACCCGATGCGGGTCTACCGGCTGTCCGCCGCCCATGAAGAGGCCCGTGACCTGCGGACCGCCCCGGTGGCGGACGCGGATGCACGGCTGTTCGCGGCGTCCACGCTGCGCTTCGACGGTGACGCGCAGGGGCATGTGCGGTCGCTGCACCTGGTCGAGGTGGACGCGCGGCGCCGCCCGATGGAGGGCACCGGGCGGACGCTCCCGGTCGACCTCGTGCTGCTCGCCCTCGGCTTCTCCGGGCCAGACCGGGAGGACGGGCTCGTCGACCAGCTGGGGCTGGAGATGGAGCCCCGCGGGACGATCGCACGGGACTCCGGTTTCGCCACGAACGTGCCCGGGGTGTTCGCCGCGGGTGACGCGGCCCGGGGGCAGTCGCTCATCGTGTGGGCGATCGCCGAGGGGCGGGCGGTCGCGGCGGCCGTCGACCGGCATCTGACGGGCGGTTCGAGACTGCCGGCACCGATCGGGCCGTACGACCGGCCCATGATGGCGTAGGCCGTCACCCCACCCCGGGGACGATCACCGCTCGTCCGTCCCCGCCACCTTCGCCGTCGCCAGCGCCACCCGGTTCCAGGTGTTGATCGTGCAGATCAGGGCGAGGATCTGGGCCAGTTCCCGCTCGTCGAACCGCGCGGCGGCCTGCGCGTAGACGGCGTCCGGGACGCCGGCGTCGGCGACGAGCGTCATCGCGTCCGTGAGGGCGAGGGCCGCCTGCTCCCGCTCGGTGAAGAAGTGGCGGGCCTCGCGCCACACGGCGACCATGTGCAGCCGGTCCTCGCTCTCGCCGGCCCTGCGGGCGTCGTTGGTGTGCATGTGGAGGCAGTACGCACAGTGGTTGAGGTGCGAGGAGCGGATCTGGATCAGCTCGACGAGGGCCGGGTCGATGCCCTCTCGGGCCGCGGCGTCGAAGGCGATGAGGGCCTTGAAGGCCTTCGGGGCGGACTTGCCGAACTCCAGCCGGGTCGCCGTCACATCGGTGCTGTTCGTGCTCGTGTTCGTCGTCATGCCCTTCAACCTACGAGCCGGAAAGACCCACTGTAGGGTGCATTTCCATGGCGAATTCGTGGGTCAATTCCGCTGAGCGGATCGGGGCCGACCTGCATCTGGAGCTGACCGGGCCGGGCGGCCGGCGGGCGGCGCTGATCCGGGCCCTGCGCGAGGCCGTGCGCAGCGGGCGGCTGGCTCCGGGCACGCGGCTGCCGCCGTACCGCTCGCTCGCGGCGGACCTCGGCGTCGCCCGCAACACGGTGGCGGACGCGTACGCGGAGCTCGTCGCGGAGGGCTGGCTCACCGCCCGGCAGGGCTCGGGGACGCGGGTCGCGATGGGGGTACCGCCCATGCCCTTCAGGCAATGGGGGAGTGCCGAGCCGTTGCGGCCGCCCGCCCGCGTGCCCAAGAAGGCACCCCCACGCGCGCGTGGCCCCCGGCACGACCTGACGCAGGGCACGCCGGATGCCTCCGCCTTCCCGCGCACCGCCTGGCTGGCCTCCTACCGGCGGGCCCTCCAGCAGGCGCCCAGCGAGGTGTTCGGGCCGGGCGACCCCGCCGGCCGGCCGGAGCTGCGGGAGGCGCTCACCGAGTACCTGGCACGCGCGCGTGGTGTGCGGACCGAGCCGGGCCGGATCGTGGTCTGTTCCGGCTTCGCGCACGCCCTGCGGCTGCTGTTCGGCGGCGGCGTCCTGCGCGGGCCCCTCGCGGTGGAGGCGTACGGGCTCGGGTTCCACCGGGAGGTCCTGGCCGGTGCCGGCGTGCGGACCGTGCCGCTCCCCCTGGACGAACACGGCGCGCGGGTCGACCGGTTGGGGCGCGAGCGTGCCGTGCTGCTCACGCCGGCGCACCAGTTCCCGACCGGCGGCCCGCTGCATCCCGCGCGCCGGGCGGCCGTGATCGACTGGGCACGCGCGCGTGACGGGCTGGTCCTGGAGGACGACTACGACGGGGAGTTCCGCTACGACCGCAAGCCGGTCGGCGCCGTCCAGGGCCTCGACCCCGAGCGCGTGATCCACATCGGTTCGGTCAGCAAGAGCCTGTCGCCCGCGGTACGGCTGGGCTGGATGGTACTCCCGGAGGGGTACGTCGACGCCGTCGTGGCCGCCAAGGGCGAGCGCGAGGCCTGGGCGAGTGTCCTCGACCAGCTGTGCCTGGCGGACTTCATCGCCTCCGGATCGTACGACCGGCACGTGCGACGGATGCGGCAGCGCTACCGCAGCCGCCGGGACCGGCTCGTCACGGCGCTCGCCGAGCACGCGCCGCACATCGAGGCCACCGGCGTCGCGGCCGGGCTGCACGCGGTGCTGCGGCTGCCGCCCGGCACCGAGGCATCCGCGGTCAAGGCCGCCGCCTGGCAGGGCATCGCCCTCGACGGTCTCGCCGCGTTCCGGCACCCGGGGACGGACATGCCGGTGGGCGACGGGCTCGTCGTGGGGTACGCGACCCCCTCCGAGCACGCCTACGGGCCGGCCCTGGAGGCGCTGTGCGGTGCACTGCCACCGCCGTGACCGGCCCGGGGCAACACGCCCATCTCCTCGTCGACCGGGTGGTTGTCCTTACCGCTCAGGTACCAGTCGTACATCCGCGCGGAATGGGGTCCGGTGGTGTCGATCTGGACGGCCGACGTGGAGTCCTGCCCGGTCATGAGGCACTCCGTGAGGCCAGGTGGTGGTCAATTCAGCACCAGCGATTCAATGGCAACGTCAGGAAGTCGAGCGACAGCAACGGCAATCACGTCAGGACAGCAGGAAGTCCGCCTCCCCCGCCTTGGCCCCCTCGATGAAGGCCGTCATCTCGTCGGTGGTGTAGATGAGCGCCGGACCGTCCGGGTCGGTGGACTGCCGGAGGGCGATCCGGCCGTCGGCGAGTTTCATCGCCTCCAGGCAGTTGCCTCCGTTTCCGCCGCTCCACGGCTTGTGCCAGCCTTCGCTGCCCAAGTCACGCGCGGGCATGCCGTTGTAGACGTGTTTGCGCGGCTTGATGCGATCCATTACAGCTCCTTGCGGAGGTCCCGGAGGATCTCCTTCGTGCGATGTGCCGTAGCGGCCTGCGCCGCCATGCGGTCCATGACCTCGAGGTGGGTCGCCACCTCGGTGCGCGCGTCGAGATAGACCGCGCCGGTCAGGTACTCGCTGTAGACCATGTCCGGCAGTTCGGGCACGGCGAATCGGAACAGCACGAACGGCCCGTACGTGCCCGGGTGCGGCCCATTGGCGAACGGGGCGATCTGCAGGGTCACGTTGGGCAGCTTCGTGGCGTCGAGCAGTCTGTCGATCTGGGCGCGCATCACCTCCGGGCCGCCGACCGGGCGCCGCAGCGCGGTCTCGTCCATCACGACCCACAGCCGGGGCGCGTCCTCGCGGGTGAGCAGGTTCTGGCGCCGCATGCGCAGGGCGACGTGGCGCTCGATGTCCTCGGGCCGGGTCTGGCCGATGGCGCCCGACCGGAGCACCCCGCGCGCGTAGTCCTCGGTCTGCAGCAGCCCGGGGACGAAATGGGGCTCGTAACTGCGGATGACGGCGGCCGCGCCCTCCAGACTCACGTACATCGAGAACCAGCCGGGCAGGATGTCGTGGAAACGCTGCCACCAGCCGGGCCTGTTGGCATCCTCGGCCAGCTGGACGAAGGCCTCGGCCTCCTCATCGGAGATTCCGTAGGCCTTGAGGAGCAGTTGCAGATACGGGATTTTGAGCGCGACCTCGGCCGTCTCCATACGACGCACCGTGGCGGGGGCGACGCGGAGGATGCGTGCGGCCTCCTCGCGCTTCATCCCCGCGCGTTCCCTCAGGTCCAACAGGCGTCGGCCGAGAACGACCTGACCGACCGTCGGTGCGGACCGCGGTTCACTCACGCTCCACCTCCACGAAGAGTTCTGACGAGCCGGCCACAAAAGAACGCTGACAGCCCGGCGGCGCCATTCGAGGACCCTTTCGAAGTACTGATCCGAACAAACGTTCCGAACGAATCTTCGACGATCTCAACTGGCGCCGCGTGGGGTGCTGTTGCGAGCAGTGTGCCACGGCCTTCCAGACCGTCACACAGCACTCTGCAATTTTCAGAGTGACACTTGCCAAGTGTTCACGGCGGGGCGATAGTGGCAAGCGTGATTCCGTCCGCGCCCTTAGGAACAGACGCCGCCGCAAGCCCTCCCCGGCTTGGCGCCGCCACGGGAGAGGCCCCCCTCGGGGCCGCTGCCGGGCGCCGGTTCCGTTTCGAGCTGGCCGCACATCCGGGTTCTCCCGCTCAGGCCAGACGCCTGACACGGGCCCGGCTGACGGGCTGGTCGGTGTGCGAGGACACGTGCGACAGCGCAGCCCTGGTGGTTTCCGAGCTGGTCACCAACGCCATCGTGCACACGGCGAGCACCCACATAGTGTGCGAGCTGCACGACGGTGACGACCTGGTGCGGATAGCCGTGCGCGACGAGGGCTGCGCCCCGGGTCAGCCCCACGCCGCCAGCCGGACACGGCCCGAGGAGGAGCACGGGAGGGGACTGCTTCTCGTCGACGCCCTCTGCCATTCCTGGGGTGCCCACGAGAACGGCCCCGGCCTGCTGGTCTGGGCCGAGCTGCCGCGCACGGCGGACACACCGGACGATCCGGCCGAGCCGCGGAGCGACCTGGGCTGGGGCGCCCGTCCCAAGCCCGGCCCGTCCGACGACCCGGACGACGGGGACGAAGCCAGCCAGGCGCACCACACGCGGAGCGCCCCGGAGGTCCCTCCGCAGGAGCGCCGTCGAGAGCGGGGGCACGCATGAGCCCCGCGCAGGGAGGCCGCGTGCTGAACCTGGACACGCTGGTGCGCGTCCGGCGCGGACTGCGCACCCCGGGCCCGGCCCTGCGGCTGCCCGTTCCCGGCGGCATGACCGCCCCGCTCGGTTGCGACGCGGTCGCGGTCCCCGCCCGTGTCGGCCCGCTGGTCATGCCGCGACTGCCCCGTGTGGGCTGCGTCTACGCCGACGGGACGCACTGGTGGTGGCTGGTGCCGTCCGACTCCGACCACGCCCTGGAGTGGCCCGCCCCGGCGCGGTACGTCACCGGCGCGGTCGTCCCGGATCTGCCGGAGGTCCCCGACCTGATCCACCGCCCGGACGGCACGCTTCCGTACACCCCGCCGATACCCCTCTACCTGGCGCTGTGCCGCGTGACGGGAACGGCCCCGTCCTGGTCCCGCACGGTCAGCGCGTAGGCCAGACTCCGAACGGCCTGCGCTTGAGCGGCCTTGGCTTGACCGGTCTTGGCCTGACCTGCCTTGGTACGGCAGCGCCGCGGCCCGGCCCGCACGACCGCCCTTCGCGCGCCCGATCTCCGCACGGCGTGGCCCGCACGACCGGCCCTTGCCCGTCCGGCCTCCGCACGCCGGCCCCGCTCGCCAGACCGCCCCCACGACCGGCCCCACACGGCACCGCCCCACGACCGGCCACCGCCTCCCCGGTCTGCGCCTCCGGCTCCGCCCCGCCCCTCGCACGACAAGCCCCGGCACAACAGCCCCCGCACGACCGGCCCCCGCCTCCCCACCGCCGCACCAGGCGCTCCCCCCGTCCGCTCCCCCGGCGTGGCCACCAGCCTCCACACCGCCCCACACCCCCGCGCCGCCGCGCACCTCCCCCCGGCCAGGTCGTGCGCCCGCGCGCCTCCGGCGCCCCGGGCTGCGCCCTGCCCGGGGCGGGCTCCGCGCCGCGATAGTGGGCCGCTCACAGGCGGGGGACGAGGCGGGGAGGTCGGTGGACGGTGGGGAAGAAGCGGACCGCGCCGGAGGTGTCCGAGTCGGAGCGGCTGCTCTTCGGCGGACCGCTGCGCTACGACATGGGCTGGAACCAGCACGCCGACGCGTTCCTGGAGCTGAACTTCCGGGCCATGATCACCCGGTTGCCGTCCCTGCTCGCGTCCAGCCTCCGGCTCGCCCGGCAGGCCGACCGGGGCGCCGCGCGGATCGTGCTGGCCGCCGAGGCGGGCCGGGGCGTGGCGCAGGCGGTGAGCCTGCTCGCGGTGAACAGCGTGCTGGCCCGGCTGATGGGCGGCGGGGAGATCGACGACCGGCTGCGCGGAGCCGTCCCCGCCCTGGTCACGTTGGCCGTCGTGATGTTCCTCGCGGCCCTGCTGCGGGCCGCTAGCACCTACGCGACCGGCCGGCTTGAGCCCAAGGTGGAGCGGGTGGCGACCGAACGGTACCTGGAGCGGGCCGCGGCCGTGGAGCTGGCCGCGATCGAGGACCACGCCTTCCACAAACTGCTGGACACCGCGCAGTACGGCGCCGCCTCTGCGCGCCGGATGATCTCCTACGGGACGCGTGTGATCAACGCGATGATCTCGCTGGTCGCGGCGGCGGGCGTGCTGACCGTGCTGCACCCGGCCCTGCTGCCGCTGCTGGTCACGATGACCCTGCCGAGCGCCTGGAGCGCGCTGACCGTCGCCCGGCGGCGCTACGAGTCCTTCCACGCCTGGGTGCAGCACGCCCGGGCGGGCCGGCTGCTGGGCAGCCTGCTGATCGAGCCGGAGGCGGCTCCCGAGATCCGGGTGCACGGGGTGGGCTCCTTCCTGCTGCGGCACTTCCGGGCGATGTCGGAGACGGCCGAGGCCGAGCAGGCCCGCCTGGCCGGGCTCGCCGCGCGCACGGGTCTGATCGCGGCGGCGTGGACGGGCCTGGCGACGGCGGCGACGTACGCGACGCTGGGCGGGCTGCTGCTGGCGGGCGCGATGGCCCTGTCCGTCGCGGGTACGGCCGTGATCGCGATCCGGACCGGCTCGCAGAGCCTGGACACGCTCGTGGTGGAGGTCAACGCGCTGCACGAAGAGGCGCTCTTCGTCGGCGATCTGCATCGGCTGTACACCGAGGCCGACCAGTGGGCGATCCCTGCGGGCGGCGCGCCGCTGCCGGAGGATCCTCGCGAGATCCGCTTCGAGAACGTCACGTTTCGCTACCCGGGCGACTCGGCCCGCCCCGCGCTCGACGACGTGACGCTCAGCCTGCCGCTGGGCCGGATCGTGGCACTGGTCGGCGAGAACGGCTCAGGAAAGACGACACTGGTCAAGCTGCTCGCAGGGCTGTACAAGCCGGAACGGGGGCGGATCCTGTGGGACGGCGTGGACGCGGCGACCGCGGACCGGCACCGGCTGGCCGAGCGGATCGCGATGGTGGCGCAGGACTTCAAGCGGTGGCCGTTCACGGCCCGGGTGAACGTCGCCCTGGGGCGTCCCTCGGTGCCCGTGTGCGAGGACCGGCTGGCCGCGTCGGTCGCCGAGGCCGGGGCGGAGACGGTGCTCGCGGACCTGCCACGCGGGCTGGACACACTGCTCGCCCGCAACTTCAGCGGCGGGCACGAACTGTCGGGGGGCCAGTGGCAGCGGCTGGGCATCGCCCGGGCGGCCTACCGCAGGGGCCGCATCCTGATCGTGGACGAGCCGACGGCGGCCCTGGACGCCCGGGCCGAGCTGGAGGTCTTCGAGCGGATCCGCGCCCTGGCCGACAGCGGCCAGACGGTCGTACTGATCACACACCGGCTGGCGTCCGTACGGCACGCGGATCTGGTGCACGTCCTGGACCAGGGCCGGCTCGTGGAGTCCGGGACGCCGGACGAGCTGCTGGCCACCGGCGGGCTCTACGCCGAGCTGTACGCGCTCCAGGCGGAGCAGTTCGCCTCGTCGTCCGCGCCGGTCAGCAAGGTGCCGGCGCCGAAGACGGGCTGACGGCACGCCTCAGGCCGTGGCGTCGGCCACGTCCCCGCTGCGCACGATCACCAGGAACATGTCCGTGGCGAGGTCCATGACGACCTCGGCAGGCAGGCCCTCGCTCCGCCGCGCCTGCGCGAACTCCTCCGCAGGCCAGGAGCCACGCGGCCCACCGGCGGGAAAGCGCTCGAGCACCGTTCGCCCGTTCACCCTGCACCTCCATGTAGCGCTGTACTCGTAGAGTTAAACGCCAACCATGGGGTGAACGGCTCGCGAAGTGACGGTTCTGAGACGTAGTTGACACGCGTTCACCGTCAAGTGTGACCAACCTCTCAGCCTCTTGGCTTATGTGTTCACTTTCCGTATCAATAGTCGTCACTCGTCGTGAAACTTGATGCACTCGCTTCCCACAGGCGCCCCAAAGGCGGACGCGCGCCCCTTCGGCTCCTGGCCTGCTGGAGCCCACCGCACCGGGCCGGCAGGAAGATCCTCGGGTAGGGCGCGCGGGGTACGGCTGCGAACGACGCGTCCTGGGCCTGGAGATGGGCGATATGCCCCATCTGGTCCAGGAATGCGGAGCAGCTGCGGCAGCCCGCGTCCCACTCGGGCGCGGACATGAAGGGGGAGACGACGAGCTGCCTCCGGCCCTCGAACAGGTCGAGCGCGGAACTCATCGCCGCCCGGGAGAATTTCCGGAACGTCTTCGCGTGCCGTCAGGTGTCGTACCGCTGGATGCGCCGGCCGTGGCCGCGGTCGACGAGCGCGGGCAGCCGCTCCTCCAGTTCCCTGACCACGGTCGGCACGTCGATCGTCAGCAGATCCCGGTCACGCATGAGGATCCGTCCGTCGACGATCGTGGTGCGGACGTCGGCGGAGCGGGCGCTGTGCACGAGGGTGGCGGCGAGGTCGTGGACGGGCCGGGTGTGCGGCCCGGTGAGGTCGACCAGGACGATGTCGGCCCTCCGGCCGGGCGCGATGCTGCCGGCGCTGTCCCCGAGGCCCACGGCGCGGGCGCTCTGCACGGTGGCGTGGTGCAGGGCCTGGCGGGAGGTCAGCCAGCGGGGGTCGCCCTCGGCCGACTTCTGGACCAGCGAGGTGAGAGCCATGGACTCCCACACGTCGAGGTTGTTGTTGGAGGCGGCGCCGTCGGTGGCGAGTCCGACATCGACGCCGATGTCACGCAGGGCGCGGACCGGTGTGGTGTCGGGCCAGGCGAACTTGAGGTAGCCGCGGGGCGCGCAGGCGACGGCCGTACGACCGTCTGCCCGCTCCAGCACGGGGAGGTCGCTGTCGATGATGCCGGTGCCGTGGGCGAGGAGGAGGTCCGTGTGGAGGATGCCGGTGCGTTCCAGGACCCCGATGGGGGTCGCGCCGTGGCGGGCGAGGCTGGTCTCGGTCTGGTCGCGGTTCTCGGCGGCGTGCAGGTGCACGGTCAGGCCGTGGGTGCGGGCGAGCTCGGCGGTGGCGGCGAGGGCGGCGTCGTCGACCGTGTAAGGCGCGTGGGGGGCGAGCGCGGTGGTGATCCGGCCGTCGGCCGCGCCGCGGTGCCGCAGCGCGAACTCCAGTGACCGCTCGCGGCCTTCGGGGCCCTGCGAGGAGAAGAAGGCCTCCCCGAGCAGCGCCCGCATGCCGCAGTCCGCGACCACTCGCGCCACCGCGTCCATCGCGAAGTAGTGGTCGGCGAAGCACGTGACGCCCGCGCGGATCATCTCGGCACAGGCGAGCCGCGCCCCCAACTCGACGTCCTTCGCCGTGAGGTTGGACTCGACGGGCCAGACGACGTCGTTGAACCACTCCTCGGTGGGGAGGTCCTCGGCGAGGCCACGCAGCGCGACCATCGGTGCGTGCGTGTGACAGTTGATCAGGCCGGGCAGGGCGACCTGGCCGGGGGCGTCGATCCGCTCGGCGGCGGGCAGGTCCGCGGCCTGTGCGGTGGTCGTGACCGCGTCGACGACCCCGTCGCGTACGACGATCGCGGCGTCCCGCGCGAACTCGATCCGCTCTTGATCGTCGTGCACGAGGACGGTACATGCGCTGATGATGAGGTCGGCGGGACCGTCCGCGGCAGAGGGCGTCACCACGCCAACGTACGACGACGTCGTAGGGCGGCATGAGCCGAACCGCACATCCCGTCACGGCTCTGTCGCGGGACGGGCCGGGCGCGCACCCTGGCCTCACCACCCCGTCTGTCGGCTTCGGAAAGGAGCCCGGCATGCTCCTCGGCACCTGGAATCTGGAGAACCTGTACCGGCCCGGCGGCCCGTACGGCCCGCGGGACGAGGCCGGGTACGAGGCGAAGCTCGCCGCGCTCGCCGCCGTGATCACCGAACTCGATCCGGCCCTGCTCGGTGTGCAGGAGGTCGGGGACCCCGAGGCCCTGAAGGACCTGGCCGGGATGCTCGACGACGACTGGCACGTCGCCGTGTCCGAGCACGCGGACAGCCGGGGCATACGGGTCGGGTTCCTGAGCCGTACGACGGTGAGGGTGCTGGCCGACACGCGGGCGTTCCCGGCGGAGCTGCGTCCCGTCCAGGCGGACGACGCGGGGCTGACGGCGGGGCGGGCGGGGCGGGGTGTCCTGGCGGTGGAGGTCGAGGGCGGGGACGGGCCGTTGCGGGTGGCCGTCTGCCATCTGAAGTCGAAGCTGCTGTCGTATCCGAACGGCCGGTTCCAGCCGCGCGACGAGGGCGAACGGGCCCGCTACGGCGCCTATGCCCTGTTCCGGCGGGCCGCCGAGGCGACGGCGTTGCGCGCGCTCGCGGACGAGTTGCTGGCCGGTGACGGGCGGGCTCGGGACGTGGCCGTACTGGGCGACCTCAACGACGAGGTGCAGGCGGCGACCACGCAGATCCTGCTCGGCCCGCCCGGCTCGGAGATCGGCACACCGGGTTACGACCGGACCGACCGGGGCGACGCGACGCGGCTGTGGGACGTGGCGCCGCTCATCCCGCCCGGGCAGCGCTGGTCCCGGGTGCACTCCGGGCGGCGCGAGCTGATCGACCACATACTGCTGAGCCACCGCCTGGTGCGCCGGGCGACGGCGGCGGGCACGGGGCTGCCCGGCGAGGGCCCGCCCGGCCTGCCGTCGGTCGGCCCCGACCCGGCGGAGCGCCGGGGCGAGCCCGGATCGGATCACGCTCCGGTGTGGGTACGGGTCGGCGGCTGAGCACGTCGCCGGTGCCGGAGCGGCCGCCGCAACCAGGAGGCGACCACGGCCGGACGGACGACCCGCAGGCCCGCGGCGGTGCCGGGCGCTACCCGGCGAGGGGTGTCCGGGGCGGATGTAGCCCCACCCGTTCCCCCCGTCCGGCGAGTTCGGTGAGGACGGCCGCGAGGCGGTCCTTGTGGCGAGGCCCGATCCGGCCCGTGTCATCGAGGTGCACGGCGCAGGCGGTCGTGGTGTCGACGAGGCGTTCGAGGAGGTCGGCCACCTCGTCCGCGCCCTCGGTGTGGCGGGCGAGGGCGGGCAGTTCGTGGGCGGCGAGGGAGATGGCCGAGCGGGCCTCGGCCAGCGTGCGGTAGGCCTCGCGACGCAGGGTCCAGCGGGTGGCGCGGTGGTCGGAGGGGGTGCCGGAGGTCCCGATGCGCGGGGCGTCGGCCTCGTCGAGCACGTGCGTGAGGTAGGCGTGCGCGGCCTCGCTCGCCGCCGCGAGCCGGGCGCGCACGCCCCCGCCGCGCTGTCCGGGCATCGGCAGGTGCCCGACGATCAGCACGATCGCACAGGCCAGCAGCGTCTCGCCGATCCGGCCGGCGGAGGCCTGGGGCTCGCCGCCGACCATGATCAGGGCGAGGACCAGGACGGTGACGACCGCGGTCTGGGCGGCGAAGTGCCGGGTGGCGACGGGTATGAGCGCTCCGCTGAGGGCGACGAGCGCGATGAGCCCTTCCGGGCTGGGCAGGACGGCGGCCAGCCCGGCGAAGAGCAGCGCCCCGAGCACGGTCCCGGCGGCCCGGTTCAGGACCCGTGAGGCCAGCGGCCCGAGGTCGGGCTTGACCAGGAAGACGGCGGTGGCGGGCAGCCAGTACCAGTGCTCGTGCTGTCCGTACCACTGGGTCTGGTGCAGGGCCTGGGCGACCGCCGAGCTGGCGCCGAAGCAGAGGGCGACTCGCAGCCCGTACTCGCGTCCGGCACTGCCCAAGGCGGCGCGCAGCCGGTCCCCGGCGCTGCGGGGCCGGGTGTGCAGATCGCCGCCCCGGCCCTGGTCGAACACTTCGGCGGCGTGCAGGAGGGCGTCGTCGAGGGCGCGCAGGGCGGGCGCCGAGCGGGACGGTGCGGGCAGCGGCCCGGTGTGGGTGTTGCCGCGCACGGCGGCGGCGAGCCGCCGGGGGCCTTCGGAGGCCCGCCCGGCGACGGCCTCCTCGGCCCAGGCGAGGGCGGTGGCGGCCTCGGCGAGGGGCAGGGCCGCGGCGTACTGCGCGTGCAGCCGCCGCTCGGTGGAGGAGGAGGCGTACTTCCGCAGCCGGGGCCCGGCGAGGGCGTCCTGGGCGTGGTCGAGGGCGGCGGTCAGGGCGGCACGGCGGCGGATGGCGTCGGGGCCTCCGACGGCGTCGAGCAGCTCGGCGACGGCCTCGTACACACCGGCCACGGCCGCGCGCTCCCCGTCGAACCGGAAGTCACCGGCGAGGGAGCCGGGTGTGGGCAGGGCGAGCCGCAGCACGAGCAGCCACCCCGCCCCGGCGAGATAGGCGAGTGCCCGCTCCCATCCCGGCTCCGGCAGGGGCATCCCGGCGCCGATCGCCGCGCCGACCAGCACCTGTGTCCCGACGGCGGAGGCGACGGGCCCGACGGCGCTCATCCCCCCGGCGACGAGCCCGACGAGGGTGAGTACCACGGTGAGCACGACCGCCCCGGTCGCCTGCCCGGTGTACGTCCCGATCACGAGCCCCAGCGCACCGCCCAGGGCGGGCACTCCGATCCGCTTGACCGAGACGCGCCGGCTCCCGGGCCGGTCGTTGATGCCGGCCAGCATGGCGGCGACCGCGGCGACGACGCCGAGGGAGGTGAGACCGGTCTGGACGGCCACGAGCAGCAACGGCCCGGCGGACAGGGCCCCCCGCGTCACCGCGTTCCAGGGCACCGGCCCCCGCTGAGGACGCAGGGCGTGCGCGAGCCAGGGCGGAAGGTGCGGGGTGATGCGGCGGGACACAGAGCTCCTGTCGTCTCGACGAGGGCAGGGGTGAGCCTTCGGGCGACGGCGGCCGGGGCGGGGTGTGGCTGACCACGGTAGGCGGGGTTCCTGGAGGATAGGTTTCCGGAACATGTCGGACGGCTCGAAGTCGGCGTTCTTTATGTACGCAATCAGGAAAGGAGACCCGGCAACCTTTTCGGGCCCGGTGACCACTGGTGAGTCGTGAGCGCGCGTTCTCCTGAACCACGCAAGGAACCGAAGGACTCATCCGTGGCATCCGCATCCCACCGCCGTCCCCTTCGCAAGCGGCGCACGGCCCTCGTCTGGGCCGTCGCCGTGGCAGCCGTCGGACTCCTCGTCTCCCTCGTGATCGCCCTGCGCCCCGGCGGCGAACCGGACACCGTCCGGACGGCGGCCGGGGCAGCCACCAGCACCCGTCCGAGCGCCCCGCCGACGACACACAAGCCCACACCGGCACCGAAGCCCTCCACGGCCTCCCCGTCCTCCCCGGCGCCGAAGCCCACCCCGAGCACCACGCCGGCGCGGCCCTCGCCCACCGCCACCGGGTCGTCCGCCCCGCGTCCGGCTTCCGGGACCGCACCCCTGGCAGGACGGATCAAGCCCGGGACCACCTACGACGGCGTCGCCACCCACTACGACGCCGAGGACGGCGACGGCGCCTGTCTGTACGGGCCGAGCCCCGGCCTCATGGTCGCGGCGATGAACCACACCGACTACGAGACGTCCCAGGCGTGCGGGGCGCACATCCTCGTCCGCGCGGCGAACGGCGCCTCCGTCACGGTCCGGATCACCAACGAATGCCCGTTGCCCTGCGCTCCCGGCCAACTCGACCTCAGCAAGGAGGCGTTCGCGAAGCTCGCGGGCCTCTCCGCGGGACGGATCCCGGTCACCTGGAGCCTGCTGAGCCCCGGTACGTCCGACACGATCTCGGTCCGCTACAAGACCGGCTCCAGCCGCCACTGGTGCGGCATCCAGGCACTGGGCCACCGCAACCCGCTGGCCCGGCTGGAGGTCAGGACCGGCAGCGGCTGGAGCCGGCTGACCCGTACCGAGTACAACTACTTCCTCTCCCCCGACGGCACCGGCTGCGGCGGCCCCCTCAGGCTCACCGACATCTACGGCGAACAGCTCACCGTCGACGGCATGGCGGTCCGCCCGGACGCCATACAGCCGGCCCGCGTCCAGTTCACCCGGCGGTGACGGCTCCCACGGCCCGGGCGAGGAGCGTCTCCGTGTCGGCGACGGCCCGGGTGAGCGCGGCCGGACCGTCCGTGAGGTCGCGTACGACCGCGTCCACCTCCTGCAACCCCGCCCGCGCCACCAGCCCCTTGTCGTTGGTGACCCATTCCCCGCGCGCGGCGAGCACCGCGTGCGCGGTCTGTGTCGCGGCGAGGGCGATCGCGCCCGCGACCTGAGTGACGGCGTTCCCCGGGGCGTGGCCGGCCGTGGCGTAGGCGAGGGTGGCCGCGGCCATCCCGTGCCAGTGGGCCGGGGCGCTCTCGCGCAGGGCCCGCGGATAGGCGCCCGGGCGCGGCAGGTCGCCCCGCAGCACCCTGTTGATCGCCAGTTCCGCGACGAGCAGGTACGTCGGGATGCCCGCCAGGTGGAACATGAGGGGCTCGACGCGGAAACGGCCCTGCTCCGCCTCGGCCAGCTCGTGTTCGACGACGGCCAGATCGCGGTAGTGGACGTCCACCCTCCTGCCCTCGATCGTCAGCCGGGCGCCTCCGTTGAAGACGCCTCCGCCCCAGGCGCCGATCTCGCTGACCTCGCCCTCCCAGCCGGCCGCGCGGAGACCGGCCGGGTCGAAGCCGCCGCGGTAGTAGACCGCCAGGTCCCAGTCGCTGTCGGGCCGTTCGGTGCCCCGGGCCCGGGAGCCGCCGAGGGCGACGGCCTCCACGGTGGGCAGGGCGGCGAGGCGGTCGGCGGTGGTGGCGAGGAAGGTCCGGTCCGGGAGGGTGGGCACGGCGGGCTCCTGGGCAGGCGCGGGTCCGGGGAAGAAGCGTAGGGGGCGGCCCGGTCGCCGGGAACCGAATTACGGGTGCGTGCGCCTGCCGGGGCCCGCATGATCGGTGGGTCGTCCTGTCGCCGCCCGCAGATCGGAGATCTCCCGTGATCCGCCGCGTCACCGTCCCGAGCCTCTTCCCGCCGCCCGCCTACTCGCACGTGTCCGTCGTCGAGGCCGGCACACGGCTGGCGTTCCTCGCCGGATCCGTACCGCTGGGTTCCGACGGCACACTCGTCGGGCCCGGAGATCCGGTGCGGCAGGCCGAGCAGGTCATCGACAACCTGCGGGAGCAACTGGCCGCCGTCGGGAGCGGTCTGGCGCACGTGGTGGCGACCGACGTGTACGTGGTGAGCAGTGAGCCCGCCGTGCTGTCCGCCGTCTGGAGCGTCGTCGAGGCGTCCGGCCTCAGTGCGGGTCCGCACTCGTCGACGCTGATCGGCGTGGCGTGTCTCGGGTACACGGGACAACTGGTGGAGATCACGGCGACGGCCGTCGTGCCCGAGGGGTCGTCCGCCTGAGGAGAGTCCCACGGTGGTCGAGCACCGCGGGCGGCGTCCCGTCGTCCCCGGGTCCGCTCACGTCGCCCCTACGGCCGTCCTGTGCGGGGCCGTCGTCCTCGGTGAGCGCAGCCGGGTGCTGCACGGGGCGGTGCTCACCGGGGAGGGCGGGGAGGTGTGGGTCGGCTCCGACGTCGCCGGCACGTCGATGCGGGAGGTGATGGCCCGGCAGGTGGGGTTGTACGGCACCCACCAGGACGACGTCACACTCGACGGCCCGGCCTGAGCTCCTGCCCTGCGGGCCTCCCCCACTCCCTCCGTTTCGCGAGCGGCTCGGCGTAGCTCCCCACCCGGCTCGTCGTCAGGCCCAGCACCACGAGCGACTCCGCCAGTTTGACCGCCGCGGCGACCCCGTCGACGACCGGCAGGCCCAGCTTCTCCCCGACGGCCCGGTGGAGTCCCGTCATGCCGGCGCAGCCCAGGACGAGCACCTCCGCCCCGGCCGCACAGGCCCGTTCGGCAGCGGCCAGGAACGCCGTCTCGGTACGTTCGTCGTCGCCGAGGCCGAGCACGTTCAGGCCCGTTGCGACGATCGCCGCGCAGTTCCGCGCCACGCCCGCCGTCTCCAGGCTGTCCTCGATCTGGCCGCACGAGCGCTCCAGCGTGGTCACGACGCCGTAGCGGCGGCCCAGCAGGCAGGCGAGGTGAGCCGCGGCCTCGGTGATGTCGACGACCGGTACGTCCACCAGTTCCCGTACGCCCTCCCTTCCGTGCTCCCCGAATCCGGCCATGACCACGGCGTCGTACGGCGGTCCGTCGTAGGTCCGCAGCGTGTCCAGGACGGCCGCGGCGGACAGGTAGCTGTCGAGCCAGCCCTCCGCGGACGCCGGCCCCCAGGCGGGGGTCAGTCCGGTCACGGTGGTGCCCGGGCCTGCGGCGGCCCGGGCACCTCGTACGATCTCCTCGGTCATCTCCTGCGTGGTGTTGCAGTTGGTGACGACGATCCGCACGTCTCTCAGACCTCCGCGGTGGTGCGCTCGGGGCGGCACAGCACCGCGTACAGCCCGGCCGCGAGCGCCGTGCCGATGAACCAGGAGTACGGCGCCACGTCGCTGAAGGTCTTCACCAGCGCGAGCACCGCGGCGACACCGGCCGCCGGCAGGAACGCCCAGAGTGCCTTGGGGTTGACGCCCTTGCGGTAGTAGTAGCGGGAGCCGGGGGTGGCGTCGAACAGTTCGTCCACGTTCACGCGCCCGCGCTTGACCCAGTAGTAGTCGAGCATGATCACGCCGAACAGCGGGCCGAGGAAGGCGCCGAGGCCGCCGAGGAAGTAGTTCACGACGGTCGGGTTGGAGAAGAGGTTCCAGGGGGTGACGAGCAGCGCCGCGACCGTGCTGATCATGCCGCCGACCTTGAAGGTGATCTTCTGCGGCCAGACGTTGGCCAGGTCGTACGCCGGTGAGACGAAGTTGGCGACGATGTTGACGCCCATGGTGGCGATGGCGAAGGTCAGCGCGCCCAGCACCAGCACCCAGGTGCTGCCGATCTCGGCGACGAGGTAGGCCGGGTCGGTGATCTCCTTGCCGAAGACCTCGAAGGCGCCCGCGGTGACGATGACCGACACGATCACGAAGGCAGTGGAGTTGACGGGCAGGCCCCAGAAGTTGCCGCGCCTGACGGACTTGTAGTCCGGGGCGAAGCGGGAGAAGTCGCAGAAGTTGAGCATCAGGGTGCCGTACGTGGCGAGGACCAGGCCGATCGCGCCGAACCACTGGCGCCACTGCTCGCCGACGGAGACCGGGTGCGGGGTGGAGGTGAGCGAGATCGTCCAGCCGGCCTTGGCGAGGATCCACACGGCCAGCGCGATCATCACGAGCCAGATCGCCGGACCGCAGAAGTCCTGGAACTTGCGGACCGATTCCATGCCCCGGCTGATGATCGCCGCCTGGACCAGCCACAGGACGATGAAGGAGAACCAGCCGAGGGCGTCCAGGCCGAGGAAGGAGTTGTGCGTCCACGACTCCAGGCTCGGCCAGGCCGCGAGCAGCATCACGTTGACGGCGACGGAGGCGAGGTAGGTCTGGATGCCGTACCACATGATGGCGATCACGGCTCTGATCAGCGCCGGGATGTTGGCGCCCCAGACACCGAAGGCGATCCGGCTGACCACCGGGAAGGGCACGCCGTGGCGCTGGCCGATCTTGCCCATCCAGTTCATGCCGATGTAGATGATCACGAACCCGACGAGCAGGGACGTGAAGATCTGCCAGACGTTCATGCCCAGGAAGAGCAGCCCGGCGGCGAAGGTGTAGTTGCCGAGGTTGTGGACGTCGGACATCCACATGGCGAAGAGGTCGAAGACCTTCCAGTTGCGCTTCTTGGCAGGCGCGAGGTCTTCGTTGGTGAGCCGGGGGTCTGGGACGAACGCTGGGGTGCCGGTGGCTGCGGCACGGTCGGCGAGGGACACGGGGCCTCCATGAGCGAGGGGACGGCGGAGGACTGTTCGGTGGGCACTGCCCAGCGGGGGGATTTTGGTATACCAAACTGCGCTCATGGTCTCCCCGTCAACCGTTCTGACCGATGTCGCTCTCGTTAACGCTACGTAAAACACCCCTCGCGTCGACGAAGATGGGCTCCATGACGAAGATCGAACCCCTCGGAGCGGTACGCGAACGCGTCACGGCCGATCTGCGCCAGGAGATCATCGCGGGCAGTCTCCGCCCGGGCGACCGCCTGGTGGAACGCGAGCTGGCGGAGCGTTTCGGTGTCTCGCGCGTGCCGGTCCGGGAGGCGATCCGGGCGCTCGTCACCGAGGGCTTCGTCCACTTCGAGACCCCCCGCCGTACGGTCGTACGGCGCCTCACCCCGACCGACGTCAAGGAACTGTTCGAGCTGCGCGAGGCCCTGGAGGTCTACGCCGCCGGACTCGCCGCCTCCCGCGCGACACCGGGGGATCTGACCGAGATGCGGGACCTCCTCGGCCGCGCGGCCGCCGCCACCGAAGCCGGGGACGCCGAGACGATCACCGACGTCAACAGCCTGCTGCACGACCGCATCGTGGCGATGGCCGGCAACAGCCTGCTCACCGAGGCCCTGGAACCGGTCGCCGGCCGGCTGCGCTGGATGACCCGGCGCAACGAGGAGTGGCCGCAGCTCCTCGTGGAGCACCGCGAGCTGTACGAGGCCATCGCCTCGGGCGATCCGGAGCGCGCCCGCGCGCACGCGCTGACGCACGTACGGACCAACTACCGCTCCACGGTCCGCCACCTGTTCGGCGAGGAGGTTCCCTAGCCGCCTTCCCTGGGCAGACCCGCCGCCCGCCCGGCCGTCCGCAGGACGTCGCGCAGCATGGCGGGGGTGAGCCGGCCGGTGAAGGTGTTGCGCTGGCTGACGTGGAAGCAGCCGAAGAGTTCCAGGCCGTCGAGAAGGAACCGGGCACCGTGGGAGAAGGCGGGGCGCGGCCGGGGCACGGACCAGCCGGCCTCGGCGAACGCGGGCAGCGCGGCCTGCCAGCCGAAGGCGCCGAGTACGACCACGGCCCGCAGCGTCGGGCGCAGCAGCCGCAGTTCCTGCACGAGCCAGGGGCGGCAGGTGTCCCGCTCCTCGGGGGTGGGTTTGTTGGCGGGCGGGGCGCAGTGCACGGGCGAGGTGACGCGTACGCCGTGCAGCTCCAGGCCGTCATGGGCGTGCAGGGCGGTCGGCTGGGAGGCGAGGCCCACGTCGTACAGCGCCTCGAAGAGGACGTCTCCGGAGCGGTCGCCGGTGAACATCCGGCCGGTACGGTTGCCGCCGTGGGCGGCGGGGGCGAGCCCCACGATCAGCAGCCGGGCGTCCCCGGGCCCGAAACCGGGCACCGGCCGGCCCCAGTACGTCCAGTCCGCGAAGGCGGCTCGCTTGGCGCGGGCCGCCTCCTCGCGCCAGGAGACCAGCCGCGGGCAGGCCCGGCAGTCCGCGATGCGCCGGTCGAGGAGGGGAAGGCCGCTGGCATCCATCACTCCACGGTAGGTGCAGGCGAGGGCCCGCTCGTCACAGGGGGCAAGATCCTGGGCGGGTCCGGCGCCGCCCGGGTGCGGGCTCAGGCGCTGCTGACCTGCGGGGCCGTTCACCGCTCCGGCGGAGCCAGAGCAGGGCGCCGGCCAGAGTGCGGCTTCCGTCAGCAGCCAGGGCAACGGGCCGGGCCTCAGGGCCCCGACGATCAGGCCGGTGAGCGCGCCGACCAGCTGCTGGGCGAGGGACTGGACGGACAGCGCGGTGGCGCGACCCGCGCTGGAGACGCTGCGATGGAGTCGGGATAGTCGCTCGGAGGGCGATATCCCGCCCGGCAGGGCGACTCGGAGGACTAAGGTCGGGGGCATGGCTTCTCAAGGTGCGGAGCACGAGAGGACGGACGGGACCGAGGACGCGGGCCCGGGCACGGCGCCCGAGACCCCCGAGGCCGCCGGCGGCTCCGGGAACGGTGATACGAAGACCCTGGATCCGAAGGTCGCCGCGGCGATCGCCGCCGCCGAGGCCGCGGGCCCGCAGAGCGGCACGGCCGTGCGCGTCGACAGCTGGATCTGGTCCGTACGCCTCGTCAAGACTCGTTCCATGGGAGCCACCGCCTGCCGGGGCGGCCACGTGCGCGTCAACGGCGAGCGCGTGAAGCCCGCACACAACGTCCGCGTAGGGGACGAGGTGCGTCTGCGGCACGAGGGCCGCGAGCGGGTCGTCGTCGTCACCCGGCTGATCCGCAAGCGGGTCGGAGCCCCCGTGGCCACCCAGTGCTACATCGACAACTCCCCGCCGCCCCCGCCCCGCGAGGCCGTCGCCCCCGCCGGCATCCGCGACCGCGGCGCCGGCCGCCCGACGAAGCGCGACCGCCGCGAAATGGAACGCCTCCGCGGCGTGGCCGGCCCGGGCAGCATGCCCGGTCCCGCCGCTGGCCCCGGTCCAGGCGGGGGGTTCGGCAGCGGCTCGGGCAAACCCAGGCCGTGAGCAGGCCGAGGAACCGGCCGCACCCCTCGGGCCGCCGGTGCCCGGGAGGGGCCGCCAGGCCCTGCCGGACACCGCTGGAGCCGTGAGCGACACGGTCGCGCCCGGTCACGCCCCTCGCCGCAACAGCCGGAGCAGCTCAGCGTTGTGCCCCCGCCGTGCCCACGCGATGAGGGCGAGCGGCACGATCAGAATCAGCGGCGTCGCAGCGTACTGCCCGTCGAAGACGGCTATCTGCACGATGAACGCGCCCACCATCAACGCGCTCAGCGCCATCGCCGCCACCGACTGGAGCACCGGGATCAACAGGGCGATCGCTCCGGCCAGTTCGAGCACACCGATGGTGTACATCCCCACGCTGCCCCAGCCGAGCCGCTCGAACGACTCGGCGGCCGACGCGTGCCCGATCAGCTTGGGCAGGGCGCTCGGTATCGCGTAGAAGAGGGCGAGCAGCACCTGCAGAGCGCGCAGGGCGATCCGGGCACGCCGCCCGCGAGCGGTCGCGGACTCGGCGATGACGGTGCCGGCCGGGGTGGAGCCGACGGCGGCGGCGGCGGTGGCGGTGGCGGTGGCGGCGGTGGCGGTGGCGGCGGTCTCGGGCATCGAGGTCTCCTGAGGGAAGCGGTCCGTGGTGGTGCCGGAGAGGTAGACCGGCCGTCCTCCCGGAACTCATCGCCATGGAGGAGAAGCCGAGCGGAATGTCACGCCGATCCCCTCAGCCCGTCAGGGACAAGCCGTTGGAGCTTCTCCCTCGGGTAGGGAGTCGTCCGGCTTTCCCCCTGGAGGGTGCGGTAGAAGTCGGTCATCACGGCCGCGACCGGGGCGTTGCGGGTGAGGATCTCCGCTGTCCCGGGTGGCACCCCGGTGGGTTGCAGCCCTTCGGCTCACGCTCGTATCAGTTCGTCACGTGTCTCCCAGTCTCCGCCGTACAGGGCGGTGATCAGCCAGTTCACGAGGTAACTGGCCGTTTGACTTGCACCTCGGGCTGAAGCCCGAGGATTCTGGCCTTCTCGACTTGTTGCTGTGCCGCTACGCGGCACGGGGTTCGGTCGGGAATCCGTGGCTTCCTGTTTCTTCGCGCTGTGCCAGAACGAGTTCTGGTCTTACCGGCGCTCCGCAGGCCGATACCGCCAGTCCGGCGGCCGTCTTCACGTTGATCGCGGCGTTGGTGTCCCGGTCGTGGACAGTGCCGCAGGCGGCGCAGGTCCATTCCCTCGCGTCGAGGGGTTTGGGCCCGTCTTTGACGCCGCAGGTGGAGCAGACCTGACTCGTCGGCTCGTACCGGCCGATCTTGATCAGGGTCCGTCCGTACCGTTGTGCTTTGTACTCCAGCATGTTCACGAATGAGGCCCAGCCGGCGTCGTGGACGGACTTGGCCAGCCTGGTGCGTGCCAGTCCCGTCACCGACAGGTCCTCCACGGCGATCCCTTGGTTCTCGGAGATCAGTTTTGTGGAGAGCTGGTGGTGGAACTCATGGCGGGCGTCGGTGACCTTGACGTGGGCGCGAGCGACCTTGAGCCGGGCCTTTTCGCGGTTCTTCGAACCCTTCTGCTTGCGGGACAGTTCCCGCTGGGTTGTCTTCAGCTTCTTCTCCGCGCGGCGCAGAAACCGCGGGGAGTCGATCTTCGTGCCGTCGGACAGGACGGCGAAGTGGGTGAGGCCGAGGTCGATGCCGACGGTGCGGTCGGTGGCGGGCATCCGCTCGGCATCCGCCTGTGGGTCGGTGTCGATGACGAAGGAGGCGAAGTACCGCCCGGAGGAATCCTTGACCACGGTGACCGAGGTGGGGGTGGTGGGCAGCGTGCGGGACCACTTCACCTTCACCGCCCCGATCTTCGGCAGGTTCAGCCGTCCGCTGTCGGTGATCTTCCAGCGGGCGTTGGCGGTGAACCGGATCGATTGGCGGGCATCCTTGCGGGACTTCAACCGCGGCGCACCGGTCCTGGGCCCCTTGCGGGTGCCCTTGAGGGAGGCGAAGAAGTTGCTGTAGGCGGTCTCGGTGTCGCGCAGGGACTGCTGGAGAACGACCGCGGAGACCTCGCCCAGCCAGGACCGCTCCACGGTCTGCTTCGCCTGGGTGATCAGCCGTTTGGACAGCTCGCCGATCTTCGGAAACGGTTTCCCGGCCCTGCGGGCGCTCTCGCGGGCGTGCAGGGCGTCGTTGAACACGACGCGGGCGCACCCGAACGCCTTCGCCAACGCCTGCTGCTGGCCGGTGTCCGGGTACAGCCTGAAGGCGTACCTGAGCTGCATGACGGCCACGCTACATATTTGGGTTATGAGTGAGATGCAGAAGATCAGGACTGGTCGGCACTGTACTTTCGTGATGCATGTGCACTTGGTCTTTGTGACCAAGTTCCGGCACAAGGTGTTCACCGATGTTCATCTGACGCGCATGGAGGAGATCATGCGGTCGGTGTGCGCGGACTTCGAGTGCACGCTGGTGGAGTTCAACGGCGAGAACAACCACGTCCACCTGCTGGTGAATTTCCCGCCCAAGGTAGCCGTCACCAAGTTGGTCAACTCCCTCAAGGGCGTCTCCTCACGCCGTCTGCGCATGGAGTTCCCCGACCTGGTACGGCACTACTGGCGGGCCAACAAGCTGTGGTCGGGCTCCTACTTCGCCGGCACCGTCGGCGGCGCCCCGCTCGCCGTGGTCAGGCAGTACATCGAGCAGCAGAACCGGCCGGTGTGAGCACAGCCCGGCTCCGCCGGGACCAGCAACCCGCGGCGCTCCGCGCCGCGGGTTGCGAACATGCCGTGCCCGGCTCCGCCGGACCAGACGCGGCGACGCTCCACGCCGCAGCCATCAGATTCGCTTCACCACCGGGCTGAAGCCCGATGCACTGCGAATGAACCCCGGTAGCAGCGGTCGTAGGTGCTGTGCCGGTCGTAGAAGCCGGCCTCGGTGAGTGTGAGATCGAAGCGGGTGGACAGGGCCAGGCCGAAGTCGGTGAAGTAAAGGCGCCGGCCGTCGGTGAGGACGTTCTCGAAGTGGGCGTCGAGGTGGAGCAGCCCACGGCTGTTCATGAAGGACGTGCCGGCCGCCAGGTCCCTCTCCGCGAGGGAGGACGCCCGGTCGAACGCCTCGTCACCGGCTCGCGCCTGCGCCGTGAGCCACGCGTGCAAGGTCTGGGGCACGTACTCCAGGAAGAGGGCGATGCTCGCCGAGGACCGCTGCAGGGCCTCGATGCGCCGTCGTACGGCCGCGCTCCCTCCCCAGTAGGCGACAGCCTTCTCCACATCGGCCAGTTCCTCCGGCAGATCGGGGATTCCGTCCGGCAGCACCCGCCAGTGGTACATCAGCGGAAATCCCTGAAACTGCCCGGAGAGCGCCCAGTTCGTGGTCATGGTGTGGGCGGCGACCTCCCGCCATGCCCCGAACCCGGGCCCGCCGATGCCGTACTGGCAGATCATGGGCAGACCGAACACGTTGGCCGTCGACCCGCGGTGTTCCGGCCGCTGCTCCAGGTCTGTGAGGGGCACCCGCTTCACGAAGACCGGGGTGCCGGACACGTCCAGCCGGGCCGATACTCCGCCGATGCCGGTGCCCAACGGCACGGCTCTGCGGACCAGTTCGCGCAGTTCGGTGTCCCCGAGCAGCGCCAGGGAGGTCGCGACCGTGTCGTAGCCGCTGAGGCGCCACGGTTCCGCTCCCCCAGCCGGGCTCTCACGCACCCGAGTCCCCTAGACCGCCGCCACCGCCCGCACCCATATCCGGTCCTCCGTCAGATAGCGGTCCACCTTCAGGCCCGCCTCCTCCAGCGCCTCCTCGAACTGCTCCTTGGTCAGTGGTCGCGCCCGGAACGTCTGGGTCCAGACGGCGTCCGGGAACTCGTACTCCGCACGCACCGAGTTGACCCCGTCGCCGGCCGGTTCCGACGACGCGATCCGTACGGTGAAGCCGCTGGGGTCCTTGCGCTCGCGCGGCACGTTCTCGTGGTAGTCCTCGCCCTCCCGCTGGATCAGCACGCAGCCGCCTTCCGCGACATGACGCACGCAGGTGTGCAGCATGCCGCGCCGCACCCCGGCGTCTCCGGTGTGTACGAGAAACGAGGCGAGCAGCACCACATCGAACGTCTCGCCCAGGTCCAGTTCCTCGATCGGGCCGTGTATCGTCCGCGCGCCGCGCACGCGCTCCAGCATCGGGGCGGACTCGTCCACCGCCGTGACCGTGAAGCCGCGCTCCAGCAGTGCGTGGGTCATGCGTCCGACTCCGCTGCCCAGCTCCAGGATGCTCGCGCCCTCGGGGACGGCGGCGGCGATGACCTCCGGTTCATCCCCGACGGGCAGCCGTGAGTAGAGTTCCACCGCGCAGCCGTCCGGGGTGATGGCCCCGGGTCCCGTCCCCTCGTACCCCTCCCGCATTTTCATCTCCATGCCCGTCCAACGGGCCGTATGCGCACGCTCGTTCCCCTGACGGCCGCCTTCACCCGACCGAGTGAACGGGACGGCGAGGGAGGGGAGTTGAGGCCACGGTGACTACAGCCGGAACCAGCCGTGCTCCACGTACCAGTGGCCGCCGGCCCGCAGGTGGTCCCCCACCGCTCGCTCCACCGACGTGCGCCTCGGCAGGTCGGCCCGCGGCAGGTCCGGGTCTCCGAAGACGAAGCGGACGGGCTCGGTGTCCGCCGGTTCCGGCTCCTCACCGGCGTCGCGGCCGGGCTCGAAGCGTTCCTGGAACCGGATGATGTTGGAGTCCGGGTCGAGGTGGCGCTTCAGCTGCGGGTCGAGCAGCCAGGAGTGACACACCGCCACGCGATATCGCTCCCGCGGAAAGTGGCGGGCGAAGAACTCCCGCGCCATTTCCAGGGAACGGTCGCAGGCCGCTGGTGACAGCGGCCCATGGAAGTCCGGGATGTGCAGGTTCAGACATGGCTCCCCAGGCGCCGCGTCCAGCCCGGCCGCCGCCACCGCCCGCCCCGTCCGCTGCCCGAGGCGGGCCCGCTCGAACTGGAGTCGTCCCAGCTGGTACAGCTCACCCCGGAAGTGGTGCGTGAGCCACCGCGAGACCTGCACTCCTCCCGTGCCGTGCCGCCGTCGATGGAACGCCATGTTCCGCCCGAGGTCGGCAAGGGTCCGGCGGCTGACGTCCGCCGTGACACCCCGCTCGCCGTGGTACGCGCGTGTGTGCGGCAACGCCGCGACGAACACGTACACGGGGAAGTACGAGCCCAGCGCGGCCGGGGCTTCGGCGAGGCGCTCGGCGAGCGGCACCTCGGCCCCGACCTCTCCGATGTCCCGTACCAGCTGCTCGACGCACTCCTCCAGGAGCCTCATGGCCCCGGCATCCCCGGTGAGTGTCCGCCGCAGGGCGACCAGGTCGTTGATGTCCTCGTGCGGCACGGCGAGATCGAGCAGGATCTCGGGAAGCGTGTCGGCGTCCGGCAGCATGCACGGCTCTCCTGTCGACCTTGGTGAACCCTCGCCACGAAGAGTACGTTGCAGGCAGGAGTGGTGGTCGAAGGATGCGTACAGGCAGTGAACCGCGGACCGCGCGCAGTGCCCTGCGGGCGCGCTTCTGGCTGAGCGTGTGGGGGCTGGCCTGGGCGCTCTTCGGGACGGTGGCGTTCGCGCTCACCGGGCGGACCGGTTGGGCCATCGCCTGCGGCGTGCTGCTGCTGATCGTCACGACCGACCTGGCCGTCGTCCTCCGGCACATCCGTCAGGGCCCGCACTACCAGCCGGGCCCGGGCATCCCGCCCTACCAGCCGCCGGACCAACACTCCTGAAGCGATCTTAGGCGGCCGCTCACGAGTCGAAGCGCGCCGCCTTCAGGAACTCCGGATTCGGGTCGAGCGCGGCCGCCAGGCGGAAGTGGCGCTTCGCCTGGTCGGGACGGCCCTGGCGTTCATACGTGCGGGCGAGCGCGAAGTGCGCGAACGCGTTGTCCGGCTCCCGCTCCAGGACGATCTGGAACTCGAGCTCCGCCGGCCTCAGCTGCGCCGCCGCGAAGAAGGCACGCGCCCGCAGCAGCCGCGCCGCGGTGTTCTCCGGGTGCGTGGCGATGACTCCGTCGAGCAGCTTCACCGCGCCCCGCGGGTCCCGCGCCGCGAGCAGTTGCTCGGCGGCACGGAAGTCGATGACATGCGTCTCCGGGGTACGTCCGGTCGAACCGCTGGTCTCGGGCACGGCAGAGTCCTTCCCTCACTGCACGGGTTCAACGCCCCCATGAGGCGCCGCTATTCCGCGGGAGACGGCCGGGGCTCGGCCGACCTGCGCACCAGGTCGGCCCACACGTCCTTCACCCGCTGCTCCAGCTCCTTGAGCGGGACGTCGTTGTCGATCACGATGTCCGCGATCTCCCGGCGCTGCTCGCGCGTCGCCTGGGCGGCCATCCGCGCGCGGGCGTCCTCCTCGGTCATGCCGCGCAGTCGTACGAGCCGGTCGAGCTGCGTCTGGGGAGCCGCGTCGACGACGATCACGAGGTCGTACAGCGGCGCCAGGCCGTTCTCGGTGAGGAGCGGGACGTCGTGGATCACGACCGCGTCCTCGGCGGCGGCCTCCTCCAGCTCGCGGGAGCGGGCGCCCACCAGAGGGTGCACGATCGAGTTGAGGGTGGCGAGTCTGTCCGCGTCGCCGAAGACGATGGCGCCGAGGCGGGGCCGGTCCAGGCTGCCGTCGGCGGCGAGGATCTCCTCCCCGAAGGCCTCGACGACCGAGGCGAGCCCCGGCGTCCCCGGCGCCACGACCTCCCGCGCGATGCGGTCCGCGTCGATCAGCACGGCCCCGCACGCGACGAGCAGCCGTGACACCTCACTCTTGCCGGCACCGATGCCGCCGGTCAGGCCCACCTTCAGCATGTCCCGCAGCTTAGGCCCTGCCACTGGCAGGGCCCTCACCCAGGCCTTACCGGGATCAGCTGTCGCCTTCTCGTTCCGCCAGGAACTTCTCGAACTCCTGGCCGATCTCGTCCGCCGACGGGATCTCCACCGGCTCCGCGAGCATGTTGCCCCGGCTCTCGGCGCCCGCGACGGCGTCGTACTGGTGCTCAAGGCCCTCGATGAGCGCGGTGAGGTCCTCGTCGCCCTCGCGGATCTGCCGGTCGATCTCCGTCTGGGTGCGGTGGGCGTCCGTGCGCAGGGCGTGGGCGATGCCGGGCAGGACCAGTCCGGTCGCCGCCGTGATCGCCTCCAGGACCGTCAGGGCCGCGTCCGGGTACGGGGAGCGGGCGATGTAGTGCGGGACGTGCGCGGCGACGCCCAGGACGTCGTGCCCGGCCTGGAGCAGGCGGTACTCGACGAGGGACTCGGCGCTGCCGGGCACCTGCGCCTCCTCGAACGGGCTGGGGTGGCCCGGGACGAGGTCGGTGCGGTTGCCGTGCGGGGTGAGGCCGACGGGCCGGGTGTGCGGGACGCCCATGGGGATGCCGTGGAAGTTCACGGAGAGGCGGACGCCGAGCCGCTCCACGATCTGCTTCACGGCGGCGGCGAAGCGCTCCCACTCCACATCCGGCTCGGGGCCGGACAGCAGCAGGAAGGGCGCGCCGGTGGCGTCCTGCACGAGCCGCACCTCGAGGGCGGGGTCCTCGTAGTCGCTCCAGCGGTCGCGCTTGAACGTCAGCAGCGGGCGGCGGGCGCGGTAGTCGACGAGCCGGTCGTGGTCGAAGCGGGCGACCACCTGATGGGGCAGGGAGTCGAGCACCCGGCCGACGATCTGGTCGCCCGTCTCGCCCGCGTCGATGTATCCGTCGAAGTGGTAGAGCATGACAAGTCCGGCCGACTCCTGGGCGAGCGCCATGTCGACGACGGCCAGCCCCTTCGGCTCCCAGGCGTACAAATCCTGCGGATCAAGCACAGTGACCGCTCCTCCTCGTGTTCATACTCCACAACGCCGTTGCGGGCACGGGCATTCCCGGAGGAGGAGACTCATGATCTTGCCGGCGGGGACGACGTCCTGAAGGGGCGCGGGGAACCGCGCGACCCACCCCGCCGCCCGCAGCCGACCGGACGGCCCGCTCACGGCAACACCGAGGGGCCGCACCTCGAAAGGTACGGCCCCTCGGCTATCGGCTAAGCCTCAGTGGCGAGCGTTCAGCTCTGCCCACCGGCCAGCTTCTCGCGGAGCGCGGCGAGCGCCTCGTCCGAGGCCAGCGCACCGGAGTTGTCCGCACCCTCGGAGGAGTACGAACCGCCACCGCCGGACGCGGCCGGAGCGGCGGTCTCGCCACCCTCGGCGGCGGCCTTCTCGTCCGCCTCGCGGGACTTGATGACCTGCGCCTGGTGCTGCTCGAAGCGCTGCTGCGCCTCGGCGTACTGGGTCTCCCACGCCTCGCGCTGGGTCTCGTAGCCCTCGAGCCAGTCGTTGGTCTCGGGGTCGAAGCCCTCGGGGTAGATGTAGTTGCCCTGGTCGTCGTACGACGCGGCCATGCCGTACAGCGTCGGGTCGAACTCGACCGAGGCCGGGTCCGAACCGAAGGACTCGTTGGCCTGCTTCAGCGAGAGGCTGATGCGACGGCGCTCGAGGTCGATGTCGATGACCTTGACGAAGATCTCGTCGTTGACCTGGACGACCTGCTCCGGGATCTCCACGTGGCGCTCGGCCAGCTCGGAGATGTGGACCAGACCCTCGATGCCCTCGTCCACGCGGACGAACGCACCGAACGGAACCAGCTTCGTGACCTTGCCGGGCACGACCTGGCCGATCTGGTGGGTGCGGGCGAACTGCTGCCACGGGTCTTCCTGGGTCGCCTTCAGCGACAGGGAGACACGCTCGCGGTCCATGTCCACGTCGAGGACCTCGACGGTCACTTCCTGGCCGACCTCGACAACCTCGGACGGGTGGTCGATGTGCTTCCAGGACAGCTCGGAAACGTGGACCAGACCGTCGACGCCACCCAGGTCCACGAAGGCACCGAAGTTGACGATCGAGGAGACGACGCCGGAACGGACCTGACCCTTCTGGAGGGTCGTGAGGAACGTCTGGCGGACCTCGGACTGGGTCTGCTCGAGCCAGGCACGGCGGGACAGGACCACGTTGTTGCGGTTCTTGTCCAGCTCGATGATCTTGGCCTCGAGCTCCTTGCCCACGTAGGGCTGGAGGTCGCGAACGCGGCGCATCTCGACCAGGGAGGCCGGGAGGAAGCCACGGAGGCCGATGTCGAGGATGAGACCACCCTTGACGACCTCGATGACGGTACCGGTGACGATCCCGTCCTCTTCCTTGATCTTCTCGATGGTGCCCCAGGCACGCTCGTACTGGGCGCGCTTCTTCGAGAGGATCAGGCGGCCTTCCTTGTCCTCCTTCTGGAGAACAAGGGCTTCGATCTCGTCACCGACGGCGACGACCTCGTTGGGGTCGACGTCGTGCTTGATCGAGAGCTCGCGGCTCGGGATCACGCCTTCGGTCTTGTAACCGATGTCGAGCAGGACCTCGTCCCGGTCGACCTTCACGATGACGCCGTCGACGATGTCGCCGTCGTTGAAGTACTTGATCGTCTCGTCGATCGCGGCGAGGAAGGCTTCCTCGTTACCGATGTCGTTGACCGCTACCTGCGGGGTGGTGGCGGTGGTCTCGGTGCTGCTCGTCATGTGGGAAAGGGCTCCGGTACGGACATTGAAGTCGTAGGTACTGCTACGCCGGGAGCCCGTTTCGCTCTGCAGAAGCCGGACAGCCAAGGAAGCGCCACGCAAAAACGGTGACGCCTCGACAACCGAGGGGACATACATACAGATGCGAGCGCAGCCTGCTACGTCTGAGGTGCGCAGGCCCGCAGCGCAACTTGTAGCATACGGGGGCAGCCGGGCAGGGTCAATGCGCGAAGCCGCCCACGCGGGGCAGACCACCGCATACCCGGCACAAGTCCTGTCGTCCGAGGCCACGCGCGGCGTACGACGCCCCCTCGTGACACCACCGGGACCGGCTGGACGGAAGAGTACGACGAGGGAGCCGATCATCCAAGAGTCCGAAGCGTCCGAACCCGAGGCCACCCGGCGTGACGCCGGTGCCACGGAGAGCTCCCTCGCCAATCGCGGCTGGTGGGACCGCAACGCGGACGAGTACCAGATCGAGCACGGCACGTTCCTCGGCGACGACCGCTTCGTCTGGGGTCCCGAGGGGCTGGACGAGGTGGAGGCCGAACTGCTCGGCCCGCCGGAGGGGCTGAAGGGCCGGGACGTCCTGGAGATCGGCGCCGGCGCCGCGCAGTGCTCGCGCTGGCTGACCTCCCAGGGAGCGCGCCCGGTCGCCCTGGACATCTCGCACCGGCAGTTGCAGCACGCCCTGCGCATCGGCGGTTCCTTCCCTCTGGTGTGCGCCGACGCCGGAGCGCTCCCCTTCGCGGACGGCTCGTTCGACCTGGCCTGCTCGGCGTACGGGGCGCTGCCCTTCGTCGCCGATCCGCGTCAGGTCCTGCGCGAGGTGCGCCGGGTGCTGCGCCCCGGGGGCCGTCTCGTCTTCTCGGTGACGCATCCGATCCGCTGGGCCTTTCCGGACGAGCCGGGGCCGGAAGGGCTGTCGGTGTCGGGCTCGTACTTCGACCGCACTCCCTACGTCGAGCAGGACGACGAGGGCCGGGCGGTCTACGTCGAGCACCACCGCACGCTCGGCGACCGCGTCCGGGACGTCGTGGCCTCGGGCTTCCATCTGGTCGACCTGGTCGAGCCGGAGTGGCCCGTCTGGAACACGTCCGAGTGGGGCGGCTGGTCTCCGCTGCGCGGGAACCTGATCCCGGGGACGGCGATCTTCGTCTGCGAGCGGGATTGATGCACGCGCGCGTGGAACCTCTTCCCGGGCGTACGACACTGATGGCGTGATCCGTTACGACGCCCTGGACGCCCTGCCCGTACGCGGTGCCCTGCCCGCCCTGGACGACGCCCTGGAGGGACACGGCACCGCCGTCCTCGTGGCGCCGCCGGGCACCGGCAAGACGACGCTGGTGCCGCCGTCGCTTGCGGGACTGCTCGGGGAGGGGCCCGAGCGGCGGGTGATCGTGGCGGAGCCGCGGCGGATCGCGGCCCGGGCCGCTGCGCGGCGGATGGCGTGGCTGCTGGGCGAGAAGCCCGGTGAGAGCGTCGGTTACACCGTGCGCGGGGAGCGGGTCGTCGGGCGGCGCACGCGCGTGGAGGTCGTCACGACCGGTGTGCTGGTGCAGCGGCTCCAGCGGGACCAGGAGCTGGCCGGTGCCGACGTGGTGGTGCTCGACGAGTGCCACGAGCGGCACCTGGACGCGGACACGGCGGCGGCCTTCCTCTGGGACGTGCGTCAGACGCTCAGACCCGAGCTGCGGCTGGTGGCCGCCTCGGCGACGACCGACGCGCGGGGGTGGGCGCGACTGCTGGGCGGGGCGCCGGTGGTCGAGGCGCAGGGGACGGCGTATCCGGTGGAAGCCGTGTGGGCGCCGCCGGTGCGGCCCGTACGCCCGCCGCACGGGATGCGGGTCGATCCGGCGCTGCTGGCGCATGTGGCGTCCGTGGTGCGGCGGGCGCTGGCCGAGCGGGACGGGGACGTGCTGTGTTTCCTGCCGGGCGTGGGCGAGATCGCCCGGGTCGCCGGGCAGCTCGGAGGGCTCGGTGACGTCGAGGTGCTGCGGGTGCACGGGCGGGCTCCGGCGGCCGTCCAGGACGCGGTGCTGGTGCCCGGGGAGCGGCGGCGGGTCGTCCTGGCCACGTCCGTCGCCGAGTCGTCGCTGACGGTGCCCGGGGTGCGCGTGGTCGTGGATTCTGGGCTGGCGCGCGAGCCGCGGGTGGACCACGCGCGCGGGTTGAGTGCCCTGACGACGGTGCGGGCGTCGCAGGCGGCCGGGCGGCAGCGGGCAGGGCGGGCCGGGCGGGAGGCGCCGGGGGTGGTGTACCGCTGCTGGGCGGAGGCCGAGGACGCGCGTCTGCCGCGGTATCCATCGCCGGAGATCAAGGTGGCCGACCTGACGGCGTTCGCGCTGCAGGTGGCGTGCTGGGGGGATCCGGACGCGTCCGGTCTGGCGCTGCTGGACGGGCCGCCGAGTGGGGCGATGGCGGCGGCGCGGGATGTCTTGGGGGCGGTGGGGGCGGTGGACTCCGCGGGGCGGGCCACCGAGCGGGGAGCCGCCCTGGCCCGGCTGGGCCTGCATCCCCGGCTGGGGCGGGCGTTGCTGGACGGGTCCGGGCCGGTCGGGGCGGAGCGGGCCGCCGAGGTCGTCGCGCTGCTCAGTGAGGAGGCGCCGCGCGAGTACGGGGATGATCTGGCGGGTGCGTTGCGCCGAGCCCGGCGTGGGGGTGACGCCTATTCCGGACGGTGGCGTGCGGAGGTTCGGCGGCTGCGGGGCGTCTCTCCAGGTACGTCACGGGGACTGGAGGACCTCTCCGAGGAGCAGCAGGCCGGCCTCGTCGCCGCTCTCGCCTTTCCGGAGCGGGTCGCCAAGGCCGACGGCGGGTCGTATCTGATGGTGTCCGGGACCCGCGCGGAGGTCGGCGATGCGAGCGCGCTGCGCGGTTCCCCCTGGATCGCTGTCGCCATGGCCGACCGGCCCGTCGGCAAGGGACACGCGCGTGTGCAGCTCGGGGCTGCCGTCGACGAGGAGACGGCCCGGATCGCGGCCGGCGCCTTGCTGGAGGAGCGGGACGAGGTCGGCTGGGACGGCGGGGACGTCGTGGCGCGGAGGGTGGAGCGGCTGGGGGCCGTGGAGGTGGCGGTGCGGGCGCTCGAGGACGCCGATCCCGGGCGCGTGCGCGAGGCGTTGCTCGACGGGCTGCGGCGGGAGGGGTTCGGGCTGCTGCGGTGGCCGGCGCAGGCCGGCGTCCTGCGGCAGCGGCTCGCGTTCCTGCGGCAGCATCTCGGTGAGCCCTGGCCGGACGTGTCCGATGACGCGCTGCACGCGCGCGTGGAGGAGTGGCTGGAGCCGGAGCTCGGCCGGGCGCGGCGGCGGGCCGATCTGGCGCGGATCGATGCCGGGGAGGCGCTCGCCCGGCTGCTGCCCTGGGCCTCCGGTGAGGCGGGGCGGTTCGACGAGCTGGCCCCGGAGCGGATGACCGTGCCGAGCGGGTCGAGCATCCGCATCGACTACTCCCGGCCCGAGCAGCCCGTGCTGGCGGTGAAGTTGCAGGAGATGTTCGGGCTCCAGGAGTCACCCCGGGTCGCCGGAGTGCCGCTGCTCGTGCATCTGCTGTCCCCGGCCGGGCGGCCGGCCGCCGTCACCGCCGATCTCGCGTCGTTCTGGCGGGACGGCTACAAGGGCGTGCGGGCGGAGCTGCGGGGGCGGTATCCGAAGCATCCGTGGCCCGAGGACCCGGCGGGCGCCGAGCCGACCCGGCACACCAGCGCGCGGCTCAGGCGCTGACCGACGACGGTTCCCCGGCCGACGTGGGTGCCGGGCCGGAGGAGCGGCGGCTGCGGGCCTCCAGGTACAGCGCGAGGACCAGCAGGAGGACGCCGAGGACCAGGAAGCCCCACGGCAGGTAGGACGTCATCAGCAGGATGAGCAGACGCTGTGACTTCACCAGGTCGACCGTGTGCGTGATGTAGTCCTCGCGCATCTTCACGTGGCCGGCGAACGCGGTCACCTTGTCGCGGTCGCCGAGGAGGGTGCCCCCGCGCAGTTCCTCCTCGTGGATCTCTTCTCCGTACACGGGGGCGCCGGTGAGGGGCTCGACCCAGAACTTGCGGACCGTGGTGTACCAGCGGGTCGTGCCGGTCTGTGCCACCGCTTCGGGGGTGAGGCCCTCCACGGGCAGGGTCTTCGGGATCCTCACCTTGGTCCAGGGGATGGTCTGCTCGAAGTAGTAGACCTCCAGGCCGCGGAAGTCCTGGGTGCCCTTGTAGGTGATGGGGGCGGTGACGCGGGCCTGGGCGTCGAAGTACTCGTAGTCCCGCTTCTCGGTCAGGAAGGGCCACTTGAACTCGATGCCCTGGCGGCGCACCGGGTCGCCGTCGACCATCTCGCCGGTGGCGTGGACGGGGTCCTGGGTGTGGGCGTCGAAGATGTAGCGCTCGGGGATCTTGGAGACCATCTTGCCGTCGGGGCCGACGACATAGGACAGCCCGTCCCAGACGACGACGTCCCGGCCGGCCGACTCCTCGATCCGTTCGGAGGCCTCCACGTTGCCCTTGAGGGTCTGGACGATGGTGACCTTGGAGACCTTCTTCGCCCGCATCGTGCCGTAGTCGAGGAGGGTGGCGTCCTTCGCCTCCAGGACCATGTCCTGGTAGTGGTTCGCGGGGATCTTGGCGAGACGCGGGAAGGCGTACCAGCGCAGCAGCGGGGACAGGGCCGCGAAGAACACGGCGAGGGCGAGCAGGACCAGGCCGGCCTTGCGGCGCATCTCGGCCTCCCTCCCGGGCGGGCGGTCAGGGGTGTGCGGGCACCGTCGTCAGCAGTGGTTCCGGGGACGTCCCGCCCGAGGGGGAGCCGAGGGCGGTCAGCGTCAGGACCACGGCGAACGCGAGGGCGAGACCGGTGGCGACGGCGATGAGGACACGCATACGGAGCCTCCCCACGGGTCGTGACGGGCAGAACTGATACCCCGTCAGGTTTCTCGGCACCGTAGCAACGCGCGGCGGAGATGAGAACACGTTGCACACACAACGACGCCCCTCCTTATAAGAGGGGCGTCGTCTGTCGTACCGGAGAGCTACGCGCTCGGGCCGGCCGACGGGCTCGGGCTGGCCGACGGGCTCGGCGAGGATGTCCCGGCCGCCGCCACCGTCAGTTCGACCGTGAGTGTCGCTCCGCCTGCCGTGGTGATGCGGAGCAGGAATGCGCCGGCCGTGTCGTCCGCGTACAGCTTGGGCAGCTTCAGCAGGCCCTTCGCGTCCGTCTTCAGGCCCGTGAGGGTGCGGACGGTCTTGCCGTCGGCGTCCTTGAAGTAGGGGCCCTTGTCGTTGGCAGCCGGGTCGTCCGCCGACGTGACCAGCGTGGCGGTGGCCGCGACACCGTCGGCGACGGCCCCCCTGTACGTGGCCTTCACCTCGACCTGGTTCGCGAACTCGCCGCCCGGGGCACAGGTCAGCGGGGCGTCACCGGTGCGGGCGACGGCGTCGGCGGCGCGCTCGGTGACGGTGGCCTTGTAGTCGAGGCCCGGGACAACACGGCCCACCACGGTGGCGCGGACGGTGACGGCGCCGGTCTTCTCCCCCGCCTGCAAGGCGGGTGCCACAGCCACACCGGAGCTGTTGGTGGCGACCGTGGCCACGCTCTCCCCGCCGGTGAAGGTGGTGTCCGTGTCGCCGATGATCGTGAAGCGGACCCTGACCTTGGCGACGGCCTTTCCGGCCTCCGTCTCGGCGCGGGTACTGATCCGCCGGCTGAACGCGTCGCCGGCCATCGCGGTGAGCTTCGCGGTTCCGGCGTCCTCCAGGTGGTCCACCGTGTCGGTGGGGGTGGGGGGCGTCGTGGGCGGCGGGGTCGGGGTGCCGGGCGGTGTGGGGGTGCCGGGCGGCGTAGGCGTGCCGGGCGGTGTGGCCGGCGGCTTCGGGGTTGTCGCACCGCTGCCGGGCTTTTCGGGCTTGGAGCCGGGCTTTTCGGGCTTGGGGCCGGGCTTGGGCGTCGAACCGCCTGGAGCGGTCGTGCCCGGTGTGGTGGGCGTCGGGCTCGCGCCCGTGCCGACGTCGCTGCGGTTGTCGGGCAGCGTGCCGGTGCCGTCCGGTACCTCGTGCGTGCCCTTGCGGTAGTACTCCAGCCACCTCATGACGAGGTTCAGGTACTCCCGCGAGTTGTTGTAGCTGAGGATCGCCCGGTCGAGGTCGTTCTGGTCGGACAGATCCCAGTTGTTGCGGCACAGGTAGTGGCCGGCGGCGAGCGCGGCGTCGTAGATGTTGTTGGGGTCCTCCTTCCCGTCGCCGTTGCCGTCACGGCCGGCCCAGGCCCAGGTGGAGGGGATGAACTGCATGGGGCCGACGGCCTGGTCGTAGGAGCTGTTGTCGTCGTACGCGCCGTCGTCGGTGTCCTTGATGAGGGCGAAGCCGTTGCCGTCGAGTTGCGGGCCCAGGATCGGCTTGAGGGTGGTGCCCTCGGCGTTGACCTGGCCACCGCGGGCCTGTCCCGACTCCACCCGGCCGATGGCCGCGAGGAGTTGCCAGGGCAGGTTGCAGCCGGGCTTGGCCTCACGCAGCGCGGTCTCGGCCTTCTTGTAGGCGTCGAGGACGGTCGCGGGAATGCCGGCTTCCGTCGTGCCCGTGCCGCCAGGGCCGGGCCCTGTGGACGGTGAGGGGTTCGGGCTCTTGAGCGGGGGCAGGTCCGTGTAGTACGGCGAGTTGCCCGTCGCGCTGCCATCGGAGGCGCTCGTTTCGGGTGAGGGCGTGGCGTCGGCAGCGGTCTGTCTGCCGTGGTCGTTCACGCCCGGAGCCTGGGAGGCGGACAGGGCCGCGACCGCTACCGCGGCCACGGCGGTGGTCGCCGCCCCCTTGCGCAGCCTCCTGCCGAATTGCGCCGCCATAGAGTGAACCCCTCCCGTGGACGCCCGAGCGTCCGGTCAACGTCTGCAGTGTTCGCCCTGTTGTGACGATCCAACCGCCCGAGGGGTTGCCCTCCGACGGTCACAACTCTGTTCTCGTGCGTGCTCTGCTCTTCACTCCCGTCACGTGGTCGCCGCGCTCCTGGCGCGGCGACTCTGGCGACCCTACGACAACTTCCTTTGCTCGGGCACCCGTTCGTGACCGCTGTTCACCAGTTGGTCACGTGCGGTCGTGACGCCGTCGGCGTAGGGGGATCCCGCATACTGGGCCACTGACCGCCGGGCGTCCCGGCCTGGTGCAACGACCGTCGCGAGGAGCCGAGTTGCCGTTCACACTGAGCCATGCGGCAGCGGTACTGCCCGCCGTCCGCGCCGACGGCACCGGCCGGGGCCCGCTGGTGCCCGCCGTGCTCGTGGCGGGTTCCTTCGCGCCCGACATGACCTACTACGCGGCGAGTGTGCTGTCCGGGGCGATGGAGTTCGGTGACGTCACGCACTCCTTCCCGGGTGTCTTCACGGTCGATGTGCTCATCGCCTGGGCGCTGGTGGGGCTGTGGCTGCTGGTACGTGAGCCGCTCGTGGCGTTGCTGCCGCGGGCCCGGCAGGGGCGGGTGGCGGCGCTGCTGCGGTGCGGGGCGCCCCGCGCGCGGGTGCGGCCGTCACTGGTGGCGCGGTGGTACGTGTCCGCGGTGCTCGGTGCGTCGACCCATGTGGTGTGGGACGCGTTCACGCATCTCGACCGGTGGGGGATGCGGCTGTTTCCGGTGCTGGGCCGGGAGGTGGCGGGCTCGCCGCTGTACTGGTACCTGCAGTACGGCGGTTCGGCGGTGGCCGCGGTCGTGATCGCCGTGTTCGTGGCACACGCGCTGCGGCGGGCGCCCGTGTGCGAGCCGATGGGGGTTCCCGTGCTGACGGTACGGGACCGGTGGGCGGCCGCTGTCGTGATCGGCGGATTCACGCTGGTGGGAGCGGTGCAGCGGGCGTCGCGGTGGTGGGCCTACTGGGGCTCGGCGGCGAAGCCGTGGGAGATCATTCCGACGGTGTGCTTCGGGGCGGGCGCGGGACTCGTCCCGGCGTTGCTGCTGTACGCCGTGGGAGTCAGGGTGCGGCGTCCGGTTCCGGCCCACGCCGGTCCTGTCCCTGTCCCTGACCCCGGGACTGAGCCGAGCCGCCCGGCCGCTCGCTGAGGGCGCTGCCGGTCGTCGTGATGTACACGGTGATCGTGGTGTGCGCGGGGCGGGGGCGTGGGAGCAGGGTGAGGACGAGCGTCAGGTAGTCGCGGGCGAGTTGTGCCCAGGCGCGGGAGGGCTTGCCCGGGATCTTGGGGGTGCGACGGGGCCGGGCCTCGGTGGGTGCGTGGCCGGTGGCGGCGGGCGGATCGGTACCGGTCGGCTTGGTGTTGGCGCCGGTCAGGGCGGACAGGACATCGGATCGGGCGAGGCCGGTGAGGGCTGACAGGACATCGGTGTCGGCGAGGCCGGCGAGGACAGGAGCGGCGGCCGGGTCGTCGCCGCCGGGGAGAGTCGTGGCGGCAGTCAGGTCGCCGGAGCCGGTGGGCCGCCGTCCACGGACGGCCAGGCGCTGCCGGAGGTCCGCCGTCGCTCGGCGCAGGGCCGTGGTGAAGGTGACGGGGACGCGAACCGTACTCGCGGCGGCCTCGATCGCCGGGGTCGGCGGCCGTGCCACGCCTGGTGCCGTGCGGCTGAGGAGCGTACGTATACCCATGCCCCGCATCTTTGCGACCACCGAGGGCCGGGGCGCCTTGTCGGGGGCCACGCGAGTGACGGTTTCCGAGGGGGTCGGGGGTGCGTGGGTCGCCGGGGCAACCTGGCGCCCCGGCCCGGGCGGGACCCAGCGCTCCGGCTCGGACAGGGCCGTGGCCCGGCCCGGGCGAACCCAGCGCTCCGGCTCGGACAGGGCCGTGGCCCGGCTCGGGCGGAGACCGGTGCCCGGGCTCGGGCAAGCACCGGCGCCCGGCCGAGGCGGGACGCCCGGCTGCGAGGCTGCTCACCGCCCGCCTCGGTACACCAGCAACACCGAACGAACCAACGCCCTGGCAGGCTTCCTGCACACCTGCCACCACGACCACTGCCACCCGCACTCGGCGGCCGGCCACCGATCAGCCGTGCGAACAACGCCCAGGTCGATGCGCCTAATGGGCCGCCGACTCCCAGTCCGGGCCCACGCCGACCGAGACGCCCAGCGGGACGCGGAGGTGAACGGCGTTCGCCATTTCCCGGCGGACCAGTTCCTCGACGGCGGCCCGTTCCCCGGGGGCGATCTCCAGCACGATTTCGTCGTGGACCTGGAGAAGCATGCGGGAGGCGAGGCCGGCGTCCTTCAGGGCGTCGTCCACCTTGAGCATGGCGATCTTGACGATGTCGGCCGCCGTGCCCTGGATCGGGGCGTTGAGGGCCATCCGCTCGGCGGCCTCGCGGCGCTGGCGGTTGTCGCTGTTGAGGTCGGGGAGGTAGCGGCGGCGCCCGAAGAGCGTCGCCGTGTAGCCGGTCGCCCGGGCCTCGTCGACCGCCCGGCGCAGATAGTCCCGTACGCCGCCGAACCGCTCGAAGTACGCGTCCATCAGGGCGCGGGCCTCCGCCGCCTCGATGTTCAGCTGCTGGGAGAGGCCGAAGGCGGACAGTCCGTAGGCCAGGCCGTAGGACATGGCCTTGATCTTGCGGCGCATCTCGGCGTCGACCGCGGTCGGCTCGACCGCGAAGACCTGGGAGGCGGCCGTGGTGTGCAGGTCCTCGCCGGAAGTGAACGCCTCGATCAGGCCTTCGTCCTCGGAGAGGTGGGCCATGACCCGCAGCTCGATCTGGCTGTAGTCGGCCGTCATCAGGGAGTCGAAGCCCTCACCGACGACGAAGCCGCGGCGGATGGCGCGGCCCTCGTCGGTGCGGACCGGGATGTTCTGCAGGTTCGGGTCGGTCGAGGACAGGCGTCCGGTGGCGGCGACGGTCTGGTTGAACGTGGTGTGGATCCGGCCGTCCGCGGCGATCGTCTTGATCAGGCCCTCGACCGTCACGCGGAGCTTGGCCTGCTCGCGGTGGCGGAGCATGATCACCGGGAGTTCGTTGTCCGTCTGCGAGGCGAGCCAGGCGAGAGCGTCGGCGTCCGTGGTGTAGCCGGTCTTGGTCCGCTTGGTCTTGGGCAGGGCCAGCTCGCCGAAGAGGACCTCCTGGAGCTGCTTGGGCGAGCCCAGGTTGAACTCGTGCCCGGCCGCCGCGTGGGCCTCCTTGACCGCCTGCTGGACGGCGCCGGCGAACATCTGCTCCATGGCCTCCAGGTGGGGCCGGTCGGCCGCGATGCCGTGCCGCTCCATGCGGGCGAGCAGCGCGGACGTGGGCAGCTCCATGTCGCGCAGCAGGTCGGCGGCGCCGACCTCCTCCAGACGGCCCTCGAAGGCCTGACCCAGGTCGAGGACGGCCCGGGCCTGGATCATCAGGGCCTCGGCCTCGGCGCCGTCGTCCGCTCCGAAGGCGAGCTGTCCGTCGGCCGCGGCGGCCGGGGTCAGCTCGCGGTGCAGGTACTCCAGGGACAGCGCGTCCAGGTCGAAGGAGCGACGGCCCGGCTTGACCAGGTAGGCGGCGAGCGCGGTGTCCATGGTGACGCCCTCGACGGTCCAGCCGTGCTCGGCGAAGACGCGCATGGCGCCCTTGGCGTTGTGGAAGACCTTGGGGCGGCCGGCGTCGGCGAGCCAGGCCGCGAAGGCCCTCTCGTCGGCCTCGTCCAGCTGGGAGGGGTCGAACCAGGCGGCGGGGCCTTCGGGCGCGGCGAGGGCGATCTCGGCGACCGAGCCGGTGCCGAGTGCCCAGGTGTCGACCGTGGCGATGCCGAGGGGCTGGGTGCCGTGCTCGGAGAGCCAGGCGGGCAGCTCGCCGGTGCCGAGCACCGTGCCGTCCAGCTGTACGCCCTCGGTGCTGACCGGTGTGGTCTCGGCCTCCTCCGCGCCGGGGTCGACGGCGAAGAGCCGCTCGCGCAGCGAGGGGTTGCGGATCTCCAGGGTGTCCAGGACCATCGCGACGGCCTTGCGGTCGTAGGCCGCGCGCTCCAGGTCGGTGACGCCCTTGGGGAGCTCCACCTGGCGCTCCAGCTCGGTGAGCCGGCGGTTGAGCTTGACGGATTCCAGGTGGTCGCGGAGGTTCTGGCCGGCCTTGCCCTTGACCTCTTCGACGCGCTCGACGAGCTCGGCGAAGGAGCCGAACTGGTTGATCCACTTCGCGGCGGTCTTCTCCCCGACACCGGGGATGCCGGGGAGGTTGTCGGAGGGGTCGCCGCGCAGGGCCGCGAAGTCGGGGTACTGCGCGGGCGTCAACCCGTACTTCTCGAAGACCTTCTCCGGGGTGAAGCGGGTCAGCTCGGAGACGCCCTTGGTCGGGTACAGCACCGTGGTGTGCTCGCTGACCAGCTGGAACGAGTCACGGTCGCCGGTGACGATCAGCACCTCGAAGCCCTCGGCCTCGGCCTGGGTGGCCAGCGTGGCGATGACGTCGTCCGCCTCGAACCCGTCCACCGCGAAGCGCTGGGCGCCCATCGCGTCGAGGAGCTCGCCGATCAGCTCGACCTGGCCCTTGAACTCGTCCGGGGTCTTGGAGCGGTTCGCCTTGTACTCCGTGAACTCCTGGGACCGCCAGGTCTTGCGGGAGACGTCGAAGGCGACCGCGAAGTGCGTGGGCGCCTCGTCGCGCAGCGTGTTGGCCAGCATCGACGCGAAGCCGTAGATCGCGTTCGTCGGCTGGCCCGTCGCGGTGGTGAAGTTCTCCGCGGGCAGCGCGAAGAACGCGCGGTAGGCCAGCGAGTGCCCGTCCATGAGCATCAGTCGCGGCCGGCTGCCGCCGGAGGTCTTGTCGGTCGTCTTCGATGCTGTCTCTGCCACGCCCCCGATCCTGCCACGCCCCACTGACACTCCGTCCCGGCCCGGCCGCGCGGGCACCGCCGCGGGGCATCGACTCCAGCCCGGCCCCGCCCGATGTCACCTCCGCGTGCGAGGATCGGAGATGTACCTCACAGCTCAGCCGAAGGGGAGCGTGCGATGGCGTCGAAACCGCCCAAGAGCGATCCGGTTCAGGACGCGCCGCAGGTCGCCGGGCCGAAGCACGCCGCCGCGGGCCTCCCGGCGATCGGGCACACCCTGCGCATGGCCCAGCAGCAGATGGGTGTGAAGCGCACCGCGCTGACGCTGCTGAGCGTGAACCAGAAGGACGGCTTCGACTGCCCGGGCTGCGCCTGGCCGGAGCCGGAGCACCGGCACAGGGCGGAGTTCTGCGAGAACGGCGCGAAGGCCGTGGCCGAGGAGGCCACCCTGCGCCGGGTCACGCCCGAGTTCTTCGCCGCGCACCCGGTCGCCGACCTGGCCGGCCGCAGCGGCTACTGGCTGGGGCAGCAGGGCCGGCTCACCCACCCCATGTACCTCCCGGAGGGGGGTACGCACTACGAGCCGGTCACCTGGGAGCGTGCCTTCGACATCATCGGTGAGGAGATCGCCGCGCTCGCCTCCCCGGACGAGGCCGTCTTCTACACCTCCGGCCGCACCAGCAACGAGGCCGCGTTCCTCTACCAGCTGTTCGCCCGCGAGTTCGGCACGAACAACCTCCCCGACTGCTCGAACATGTGTCACGAGTCGTCCGGTTCGGCCCTGTCGGAGACGATCGGCATCGGCAAGGGCAGCGTCCTGCTGGAGGACCTCTACAAGGCCGACCTGATCATCGTCGCCGGGCAGAACCCGGGGACGAACCACCCGCGCATGCTGTCCGCGCTGGAGAAGGCCAAGGACAACGGCGCGAAGATCATCAGCGTCAACCCGCTGCCCGAGGCGGGTCTGGAGCGCTTCAAGAATCCGCAGACCCCGCAGGGCATGGTCAAGGGCGCCGCGCTCACCGATCTGTTCCTGCAGATCCGCATCGGCGGCGACCAGGCCCTGTTCCGCCTCCTGAACAAGCTGATCCTTCAGACGGACGGCGCGGTCGACGAGGCGTTCGTGCGCGAGCACACGCACGGCTACGAGGAGTTCGCCGAGGCCGCCCGCGCCGCCGACCGGGACGAGACGCTCACGGCGACCGGCCTGGCCCAGGAGGACATCGACAAGGCTCTCCGCATGGTCCTCGACTCCCAGCGCACCATCGTGTGCTGGGCGATGGGCCTGACCCAGCACAAGCACTCCGTCCCCACGATCAGGGAAGTCGTCAACTTCCTCCTGCTGCGCGGCAACATCGGCCGCCCCGGCGCGGGCGTGTGCCCGGTGCGCGGGCATTCCAACGTGCAGGGCGACCGCACGATGGGCATCTTCGAGCGGCCCGCCCCGGCGTTCCTGGACGCCCTGGAGAAGGAGTTCGGCTTCGCGCCCCCGCGCGAACACGGCTACGACGTCGTGCGCGCCATCCGCGCCCTGCGCGACGGCGAGGCGAAGGTCTTCTTCGCCATGGGCGGCAACTTCGTCTCGGCGTCTCCCGACACGGACGTCACCGAGGCGGCCATGCGCCGGGCCCGGCTGACCGTGCACGTGTCGACGAAGCTGAACCGTTCGCACGCGGTCACGGGCGCGCGGGCCCTGATCCTCCCGACGCTGGGGCGCACCGAGCGCGATCTCCAGGGCAGCGGCGAGCAGTTCGTGACGGTCGAGGACTCGATGGGTATGGTGCACGCCTCCCGGGGCCGCCTGGAGCCCGCGAGCCGGCAACTGTTGTCGGAGCCGGCCATCGTCAGCCGTCTGGCCCGCCGTGTGCTCGGCGAGAACAGCCGCACGCCGTGGGAGGAGTTCGAGAAGGACTACGCGACGATCCGGGACCGTATCGCGCGCGTGATCCCGGGCTTCGAGGACTTCAACGCGCGCGTGGCGGGTTCTGCTGGTCGCCCTGGCGGCTTCGCGCTCCCCCACGCCCCGCGCGACGAGCGCCGCTTCCCCACGGCCACCGGCAAGGCCAACTTCACGGCCGCGCCCGTGGAGTACCCGAAGTTGCCCGAGGGCCGTCTGCTGCTGCAGACGCTGCGCTCGCACGACCAGTACAACACCACGATCTACGGCCTCGACGACCGCTACCGGGGCATCAGGAACGGCCGCCGGGTGGTACTGGTGCACCCCGAGGACGCGCGGGCCCTGGGGCTGGCGGACGGTGCGTACGTCGACCTGGTCGGCGAGTGGAAGGACGGCGTGGAGCGCCGGGCACCCGGCTTCCGCGTCGTGCACTATCCGACGGCGCGGGGATGTGCCGCCGCGTACTACCCGGAGACCAACGTGCTGGTGCCGCTGGACGCCACGGCGGACACGAGCAACACCCCGGCCAGCAAGTCCGTCGTGGTGCGTCTGGAACAATCGGCGACCGACTGAGCGTTTGCTCAGCGACACAGGCAGCACAGGCAGCCGAGTGACGAGGACGAACGGAGCCGGGCCCGATGGGTGAGCAGCAGCATGTGAAGTTCCCGCAAGAGGTCATCGACGAGTACGCCGCGCTCGGCGTGGATCTGCTGGCCCTGTTCTCCGCGGGCCACCTCGGCAACCGGATGGGCGTCCAGATCTCCGAGGCGTCGGCGGACCGGGTCGTCGGGACGATGCCGGTGGAGGGCAACACCCAGCCCTACGGACTGCTGCACGGCGGGGCCTCCGCGGTGCTGGCCGAGACACTCGGCTCGATCGGCTCGATGCTGCACGGCGGCAGCTCCAAGATCGCCGTGGGGGTCGACCTGAACTGCACCCACCACCGCGGGGTGCGCTCCGGCCTGGTCACCGGTGTGGCCACGCCCGTGCACCGGGGACGGACGACGGCCACGTACGACATCGTCATCACGGACGAAAACGGCAAGAGGGTGTGCACGGCCCGGCTGACCTGCCTCCTGCGCGACGTGAAGCCGGGCGACGAGGAACTCATCCGCGCGGCGAACTGACCGACACAGGGAAAACCCTGGAGAGGCGGGCGCGCTCTTGTCGCGACCGCCCCCAGGCCTTTCACTGGCGCTCCACCCCCACAGGAGAAGACCCGTCCCACCCTCAGAAGGGTTTCTCTTGACCTCCGTACGCGCCTTCGCCGTCACCGCCGCGGCCTGTGCCGCCGTGCTCGCCACCGCGCTGCCGTCCTCCGCCGTCAACTCCTACAACGCCGCGCCCGCCCCCGAACGCACCGAAGTGGGCGCGCTCGTGGCCACCTGGGACCACGACGGCGACCCGGCGACCCCCGACCGGGCCGACTGGGTCTGCACCGGCACCATGGTCGACGCCGACACCTTCCTGACCGCCGCGCACTGCACCTCCGACTGGCCCGACAACGTGCGCTTCTCCGTCTCCCTGGACCAGGACGTGCAGTCCGGGCTCGACGCGGCGGCCAAGAAGTACCCGGGCGACCCGGCCGCGCAGGCCGCCGCCGTCGCCGTCCGGGGCACCGCCCACACGCACCCCGGCTACCCGGGGCCCGCCTCCGACACGCACGACATCGCCGTGATCCAACTGCCCGCCGCCGAGGTCGAGGCCCGCTGGAGCTTCACCCCGGCCACCCTGCCCACCGCGAACCAGCTCGGCAGACTCGGCCCGCGGGGCCTGAACGCGACCGACTGGCTCGTCGCCGGGTACGGCACCCAGGAGGCCGTCAACGGCCCCGGCGGCCAGACCCACCCCGGCGGCGGTGTCCGGATGAAGGCTCCCGTCACCTTCAACGCCCTCAACGACTCGTGGGCCCGGCTCGCGATGACCGCGCCGCAGGGCAACGGAGGTGCCTGCTACGGCGACTCGGGCGGGCCCAATTTCGCCATGATCGGCGGCAGGAGCATCCTCGCCGCCACCACCATCACCGGCGACACCCCCTGCTACGCGACCAACGTGACGTACCGCCTGGACACCCCCGGCGCCCGCGCCTTCCTGGCGCCGTTCGTGAAGCTGCCGTAACCCGTACCGCAGCAACGCGTACCGCCGTGACACCTACCGCCCCGCCGCGTCGCGCATCCCGCGAAGCGGCGGGGCACCGGCCCCGTCGAACCGGCCAACTCGCCGTATGCGAAACAGAGTCGGGACGTCATCGGCGCCGCCATGTCCGCACGGAGAAGGGCGGCCGTCGCGGCGGCCGCACGAGTCGGCCCCCACGCCCTGGCCCGCCGGCGTCACCACCCGGCACTGTTTCGGCCTCGCCGAACCCCTCAACTCCCCCGGAAAAGCAGATCGGTTACGATTCTCGGCGATCGACGACCGGGGGCCGCCCCACCCTCCGGGTCACCCGCGCCTCCCACACCGGGGCGAACCACCCGCACCGGCCGGCGCCCCCTCAGCGGCACCGTGGAAGTCGCCGTTTCGATCGGCTCGGCACCCCTTCCCGGACGCCGACCCCCTTTTTCTCGGCGTAACGCTCCGTAATGCGCGCGCAATGCAACACACCGCTTCATCCTCGGCCGCGCCCACACCCGGAACCTTTTTGATCTCTTCCGGGCGGCGAACGGCCCGCGCACCGCATGATCTCAGCCATGGCCAACCGGAAGTGCGGGTTCTCAGAATGCGGACCTCGGCGAAAAACCACCAAACCCGTCGAGAGAGTCCGCCGCCGAGACCGGGCCTCCACCCCGTCATAACAAGAAAGTCACAAGCGAGCCCGCGCCGCTGCCCCTGCCCATAGCCCGGGCTTAGAGTCACGGCCAGTCACCGCTCCATCGGGAGTTCGGTACCAGCGCGGCACTCACCCCCCGACCAGGGCGGGGCCTGCCTGTGAAAGGACTGATTGTGCGACAGCGTTCCTTGGTGATTCTTACCTCCGTTCTCACGACCGGAGCTCTGACTCTCACCGCCTGCGGCTCCCGAGACGACAGCGGTGACAAGGGCGGAGACGGCGGCAGCGGCACCACACTCACCATTGGCGTGGACGCCCCCCTCTCCGGTGAGAACTCCACCACCGGCCTCGGCATCCAGTACGGCGCCCAGATAGCCATCGACGACGCCAACAAGAACAACTGGGTCCCGGGCGTGAAGTTCAAGCTCAAGGCCCTGGACGACAAGGCGCAGCCCGCCACCGGCCAGTCCAACGCCACCAACCTCGTCGGCGACAAGACCGCCGTCGGCGCCGTCGGCCCGCTCAACTCCGGCGTCGCCCAGACGATGCAGCAGGTGTTCGCCTCGGCCAACATGGTCCAGATCTCCCCCGCGAACACGGCCCCCGAGCTGACCCAGGGCAAGAACTGGCAGACGGACAAGAAGCGTCCGTTCAAGACGTACTTCCGTACCGCCACCACCGACGAACTCCAGGGCAGCTTCGCCGCCGGCTACGCGTACAACGGCCTCAAGAAGAAGAAGGCCTTCGTCGTCGACGACAAGCAGACCTACGGCGCCGGCCTCGCGAAGATCTTCAACGAGCAGTACAAGAAGCTCGGTGGCAAGGTCGTCGGCACCGACCACGTCAACACCGGCGACAAGGACTTCGGCTCCCTCGTCACCAAGATCAAGAACTCCGGCGCCGACCTGCTCTACTACGGCGGCCAGTACGACGAGTCCGCACTGATCACCAAGCAGCTCAAGGACGCCGGCGTCAAGATCCCGCTGTTCGGCGGCGACGGCATGTTCGCCTCCACCTACATCGAGGCCGCCGGCAAGTCCGCCGAGGGCGACCTCGCCACCGCCATCGGCGTCCCCGCCGACACCCTGCCCGCGGCCAAGACGTTCATCCAGACGTACAAGGACAAGGGTTACAAGGGCGACTACGGCGCCTACGGCGCCTACGCCTACGACGCCACCACCGCCATCATCAAGGCCGTCAAGGCCGCCGCCGACGCCAACGGCGGCAAGGTGCCCACCGACATCAACGACCTGCGCTCCAAGGTCGTCGACGGTGTCCAGAAGTCCGACTTCGAAGGCCTCACCGGCAAGATCTCCTTCGACGACTACGGCGACACCACCAACAAGCAGCTGACGGTCTACCAGGTCGAGAAGGGTGCCTGGAAGGACGTGGAGACCGGCACCGCCGACCTGCAGTAGTCCGGCCCGCCACAACGCCGCATCACGGGCCGCGCGGAGGAGGACCCCGACCGCGCGGCCCGTTTCCGCACCCCCACACAGCACGCGACCACGCACGCATCCAGTGCACACGACCACCAGCGACATGGAGGCCATGCGGTGAACACCCTGCCGCAGCAGCTGGCCAACGGGCTGCTTCTCGGCTCGATGTACGGGCTGATCGCCATCGGCTACACGATGGTGTACGGCATCGTCCAGCTCATCAACTTCGCGCACGGCGAGATCTTCATGACCGGGGCCTTCGGCGCCCTCACGGTCTACTTCTACATCCTCCCCAACGGCACCTCGATGGCCATCGCCGTACCCCTCATGCTCCTCGGCGGAGCCATCGTGGCCATCCTCATAGCCGTCGGAGCGGAACGGTTCGCCTACCGACCACTGCGCGGAGCACCACGCCTGGCACCGCTGATCACCGCCATCGGCCTCTCCCTGGCCCTCCAGGAGGTCGTGCGCAACTTCTACCCCGGCGCCGACCGCGCCCGCGCCTTCCCCGGCCTCGACACCACCCACACCATCGGCTCCGTCACCATCAAGGACGCCGACATCTTCCTCATCCTCGCCGCCGTCCTCTGCATGGCCGCCCTCGCCTTCTTCGTGCGCCGCAGCCGCACCGGCCGCGCCATGCAGGCCACCGCGCAGGACCCCGACACCGCGCAGCTCATGGGCATCGACACCAACCGCATCATCGTCATCGCCTTCGCCATCGGCGGCTTCTTCGCCGCCGTCGCCGCCGTCGCCTACGGACTCAAGTACGGCAACGTCGACTACCGCATGGGCTTCCTGATGGGCCTCAAGGCCTTCACCGCGGCCGTCCTCGGCGGCATCGGCAACATCTACGGCGCCATGCTCGGCGGCCTCGTCCTCGGCATCGCCGAAACCCTCGCCTCCGCCTACATCGACGAGATCCCCGGCATGCAGCAGCTCGGCGGCCAGAGCTGGGCCAACGTCTGGGCCTTCTGCCTCCTCATCCTCGTGCTCCTCTTCAGGCCACAGGGCCTGCTCGGTGAGCGCGTCGCGGACAGGGCGTGATCACATGACCGAGACGACCAAGACCCCCGTGCCGGACGCCGCCCCCACCCCGCCGCCCGCACTGCGCGGACTCATACCGCTGCCCGAGGCCGCCGCCCGCGCCCTGCTGCTCGCCGGAGGCATCGCCACCGCCGCCGCCGCGTTCCTCGCCTGGACCTGGACCGCCGAATTCCCCGGCAACCTCACCATCAACGGCTACCCCGGCGGCCTGCAGTGGCTGACCTTCACCGCCGGCATCCTCACCACGCTGTTCGCCCTCGCCGCGTACGGCATCCGCGGCCTCCGCTGGCTCCTGCCCGCCCGCAACAACGCGCCGCTCGCCCTCACCGCCCTCGGCGGATTCGCCGTCACCTGGTTCACCGTCATCGCCATCAGCGCCGAGCTCGGCGGCGTCGTCAACCTCGAACCCGGTGGCTGGATCGCAGCCGTAGCCTCCCTGCTGCCCGTCATCGGCGCCTTCGCCCTCCCCGAGGAGCGCACCGGCACCGACGGCACCAAGGAAGCCCTCAAGGCCTACATCGCCAAGCCCGACCGCACCCCCGCCCCCCAGGCCGCCGCGCCCTGGATCCAGCGGGCCGTGATCACCGTGGTCACCATCATCGGCCTCGGCGTCTTCACCTACGGCATCGACACCGAGTACGGCGAACTCTTCGTCGGCTACCTCTTCGTCGTCACCTTCGCCATCTGGGCCCTGCACACCGCGGGTCTCCTCGACCGCTTCTCCGCACTCGTCGCCGGCAACCGCAGCTTCACCCTCGCCATGGGCTTCGCCGCGGCCATCGCCTTCCCCTTCACCCAGACCGACGACCACTACGCCAACATCGGCGTCAACATCCTGATCTTCGGAACCGTCGCCCTCGGCCTCAACATCGTCGTCGGCCTCGCCGGACTCCTCGACCTCGGATACGTCGCCTTCCTCGGCGTCGGCGCCTACACCGCCGCCCTCGTCTCCGGCTCCGAGTTCTCCACCATCTCCGGCGTCCACCTGCCCTTCTGGGCCTCCGCCCTGGCCGGAGCCGCAGCCTCCCTCGTCTTCGGCGTCCTCATCGGCGCCCCGACCCTGCGACTGCGCGGCGACTACCTCGCCATCGTCACCCTCGGCTTCGGAGAGATCTTCCGCATCGCCGTCAACAACATGGACGGACAGTCCGGACCCGACGTCACCAACGGCCCCAACGGCATCCCGTCCATCCCCGACCTGAAGCTCCTGGGATTCAACTTCGGAGAAGCCCACGACATCGGCGGATTCACCCTCGGCCGCTTCGCCAACTACTACCTCCTGATGGTCCTCATCATGGCCATCGTGGTCCTGGTCTACACACGTGCCGCGGACTCCCGCATCGGCCGCTCCTGGATCGCCATCCGCGAGGACGAGACCGCCGCCACCGCCATGGGCATCAACGGCTTCCGCGTCAAGCTCGTCGCCTTCGCCCTCGGCGCCGCCCTCGCCGGCCTCGCCGGCACCGTCAGCGCCCACGTCACCTACAGCGTCGTCCCCACGCCGTACCAGTTCGCCGGCTCCACCCCGCCCAACTCCGCGTTCCTCCTAGCCGCGGTCGTCCTCGGCGGCATGGGCACCGTCGCAGGACCCCTCCTCGGCGCGGCCCTGCTCTACCTGCTCCCCGAGAAGCTCGTCTTCCTCCAGGAGAAGTCGCTCCTCGCCTTCGGTATCGCGCTCGTCCTCCTGATGCGCTTCCGCCCCGAAGGCATCATCGCCAACCGCCGGCGCCAGCTCGAATTCCACGAGACCGGCCAACTCGACGTACCCCAACAGACCACGCTGACCGACGAACCGGCCGTCACCAAGGCGGGGGCGTAACCACCATGACCACACAGCCCACACCTGTACTCGAAGCACGCGACGTCACGATGCGCTTCGGCGGCCTCACCGCCGTACGCTCCGTCGACTTCACCGTCAACGCCGGCGAGATCGTCGGACTCATCGGCCCCAACGGCGCCGGCAAGACCACCTTCTTCAACTGCCTGACCGGCCTGTACGTCCCCACCGAGGGCACTGTCTCCTACAAGGGCACCGTTCTCCCCCCGAAGCCCCACCTGGTCACCCAGGCCGGCATCGCCCGCACCTTCCAGAACATCCGCCTGTTCGCCAACATGACGGTCCTGGAGAACGTCCTCGTCGGACGCCACACCCGCACCAAGGAAGGCCTCTGGTCCGCCCTCCTGCGCGGCCCCGGCTTCAAGAAGGCCGAACGCGCCAGCGAGGAACGCGCCATGGAACTCCTCGAGTTCATCGGCCTCGCCCACAAGCGCGACCACCTCGCCCGCAACCTCCCCTACGGCGAGCAGCGCAAGCTCGAGATCGCACGCGCCATGGCCTCCGAGCCCGGCCTGCTCCTGCTCGACGAACCCACAGCCGGAATGAACCCCCAGGAGACCAGGGCCGCCGAGGAACTCGTCTTCGCCATCCGCGACAAGGGCATCGCCGTCCTCCTCATCGAGCACGACATGCGCTTCGTCTTCAACCTCTCCGACCGCGTCGCCGTCCTCGTCCAGGGCGAGAAGCTCGTCGAAGGCACCCCCGACGTCGTCCAGGCCGACGAACGCGTCGTCGCCGCCTACCTCGGCGAACCCTTCGAAGGCGCCCCCGGAGAAGCCGAAGCCGCCGAGGTCGAGGCCGCCGAAGCAGCCGCCGACGCGACCAGCAGCACCAGCAGCACCAGCAGCACCAAGGGAGAAGCCCAGTGACCGCACTCCTCGAGGTCGAGGACCTCCGGGTCTCCTACGGCAAGATCGAAGCCGTCAAAGGCATCTCCTTCAGCGTCGAAGCCGGCCAGGTCGTCACCCTCATCGGCACCAACGGCGCCGGCAAGACGACCACCCTGCGCACCCTCTCGGGCCTGCTGAAGCCCACCGCCGGGAAGATCCTCTTCGACGGCAAGCCGCTCAACGGCGTCGCCGCCCACAAGATCGTCGCCCTCGGGCTCGCCCACTCCCCCGAAGGCCGGCACATCTTCCCCCGCCTCACCATCGCCGAGAACCTCCAGCTCGGAGCCTTCCTCCGCAAGGACAAGGAAGGCATCGAGAAGGACATCCAGCGCGCCTACGACCTCTTCCCCATCCTGGGCGAACGCCGCAAGCAGGCGGCGGGGACACTGTCGGGTGGTGAGCAGCAGATGCTCGCCATGGGCCGCGCCCTCATGTCCCAGCCCAAGCTCCTCATGCTCGACGAGCCCTCCATGGGCCTCTCCCCGATCATGATGCAGAAGATCATGGCGACGATCTCCGAGCTGAAGTCCCAGGGCACGACGATCCTCCTCGTCGAACAGAACGCCCAGGCCGCGCTCTCCCTCGCCGACCAGGGCCACGTCATGGAGGTCGGCAACATCGTCCTCTCCGGGACGGGGCAGGACCTGCTGCACGACGAGTCGGTACGGAAGGCGTACCTGGGCGAGGACTGAGGACGCGCCCGTACACGAAGAGGCCCGCCCGCCTTCCCG
>NZ_JBHVCP010000021.1:0-114065 GCF_042803315.1 Streptomyces sp. NPDC057424 | reverse complement strand
TTCGCCATGATCAAGTCCGACCCCGCGTTAACAACGCTCGTGATCAATACACCTAGGGCCGGTAGAGCCGGGCCAGCCGCGCCGCGTCCGCGGCGAACCGCGCGCGCAGGCTCTGCGGCTCCAGCACCTCCACCTCCGGGCCCAGTGCCGCCAGCTGGGTGTGGGCGACCTCCTCGGACTCCACCGGCAGGGCCACCGTCACCCAGCCGCCCTCGTCCGGGTCGCCCGCGGCCGCCAAGGCCTCCCGAACGGTCAGCGAGTCCAGGGCGTACGGCAGTCCGCGCACGCCGTCGGGGGACAGGCGCACCACGACCCGCGCCCGCAGGATGGACCGCGCGAACTGCTCCGCTCGCTCCTCCCAGAACGCGGGCAGGTCGAAGTCAGGCTCCCGCTCGAAGCGTTCACCGTCCGCGTCCACCGTCGTGAACCGGTCGATCCGGTACACCCGGAAGGACCCGCCCCGGGCCACCCGGGCGCACAGGTACCAGACGCCCGCCTTCAGCACGAGCCCGTACGGCTCCAGCTCCCGGACGACCTCGTCCTCCCCGCGCCGGTAGCGGGCGCTGACCCGCCGGTCGTCCCACACCGCGTCGGCGACCGCCGGCAGCAGTGCGGGCGTCTTCGGCTCCTTGAACCAGTTCGGCGCGTCCAGATGGAACCGCTGGGCGGCCGTTCTTGACGCGTCCCGCAGGGAGGGCAGCAGCGCCGCCGACACCTTCAGCTGAGCGGCCGAGGCGGCGTCCTCCAGGCCCATCTCGCGCAGCGCCCCCGGCACGCCGGACAGGAACAGCGCCTCGGCCTCGCCGCGGTGCAGCCCGGTCAGCCGCGTCCGGTAGCCGCCGACCAGCCGGTAGCCACCGGCCCGGCCACGGTCCGCGTACACCGGCACGCCCGCCTCCGACAGCGCCTGCGCGTCCCGTGTGACCGTCCGCTCCGACACCTCCAGCTCACGGGCGAGCTCGGCGGCCGTCATGGAGGGCCTGGACTGGAGCAGCAGCACCATCTTGATCAGCCGGGCAGCGCGCATGACCGCCATTGTGCCGGGCGCGCCACCTGCCTGGGTGTACACATCGTGTGATCTCGCCGTCACCGCTGTTAGCGTCGGTCGGAGTTCAACGTGCAGAGGTTCGGTTGATCAATCGGGACGTCCCTCGACGAGGACACACATGACGAAACAGCCTCGCGAACAATGGGCCACACGCACGGGCTTCCTGCTGGCGGCGATCGGCTCCGCCATCGGGCTCGGCAACATCTGGCGCTTTCCGGCCGTCGCCTACGAGAACGGCGGCGGCGCCTTCCTCTTCCCCTATCTCATCGCGCTGCTCACCGCCGGTATCCCGCTGCTCATCATGGAATACGCGATCGGGCGCAGATACCGGACCTCGCCCCCGGCGGCGCTGCGGCAGATGGCCCGCCCGGCGGAGGTCCTCGGGTGGTGGCAGGTGGCGATCTCCTTCGTGATCGCCACGTACTACGCGGTCATCATCGCCTGGGCGGTGCGTTACATCGGCTTCTCCGCCGACCAGGCCTGGGGCGACGACCCGGAGGGCTTCCTCTTCGGCAGCTTCCTCAAGGCGTCCGAGGAGCCGGGCTTCGTCTCCGGCTACGTCTCCGGGGTGCTGTGGCCGCTCATCGCCGTCTGGGTGGTGGTGCTGGGCATCCTGGCGTTCGGTATCCGGCGCGGCATCGAGAAGGCCAACAAGATCTTCATCCCGCTGCTGGTGGTCTTCTTCGTCGCCCTGGTGATCCGGGCCCTCACCCTGGACGGTGCGGCGCAGGGGCTGGACGCCTTCTTCCGCCCCGACTGGTCGGAGCTGACCAACGGCAGCGTCTGGGTGGCCGCCTACGGCCAGATCTTCTTCTCCCTGTCGATCGGCTTCGGCATCATGGTCACCTACGCGTCCTACCTGCGGCGCCGCGCCGACCTCACCGGCTCCGCCCTGGTCGCCGGGTTCGCCAACAGTTCCTTCGAGATCCTCGCCGGCATCGGCGTGTTCGCCACGCTGGGCTTCATGGCGCAGGCCGCGGGGGTGCCGGTCGGCGACGTGGCGACCGCAGGGCTCGGACTGGCGTTCGTCGCCTTCCCGACGATCATCTCCGAGATGTGGCTGGGCGGCGCCTTCGGCGTGCTGTTCTTCGTGTCCCTGGTGATCGCGGGTCTGTCCTCGCTGATCTCGATCGTCCAGGTGGTGGTCTCCGCGGTGCAGGACCGCACCGGCATGCACCGCATCCCCGCCGTGTTCGGCGTGGGCGGCGCCGTGGCGGTGGCCTCCATCCTGCTGTTTCCGACCAACGAGGGCGTCTTCCTGCTCGACGCCTCCGACCACTTCATCAACCAGTACGGCATCGCGATGGCCGCGCTGGTCGGCGTGATCGCGGTGGCCTGGTTCATGCGCAAGCTGCCCGAACTGCAACGGGACGCCGACGCCACCTCCGCCGTGCGGCTCGGCCACTGGTGGCGCATCTGCCTCGGCATCATCACCCCGGTGGTGCTGGGCTGGATGATGATCGACAGCTTGCGCTCCGAGTTCGACGAGAACTACGAGGGCTACTCCACCGACTTCCTGCTGGGAGCGGGCTGGAGCGTGGCGATCGCGGCGCTGCTGGTCGGCGTGCTGCTCTCCCTGATCCCGTGGAAGGCGGCCGAGGGCGGGCTGAGCGACCTGGACATGGAGTCCCCCGACGAGGCCGAGGCCCACCGCAAGCGGCATGGAAAGGAGGACCGCTGATGTCCGGCGGCGCCGTCATCATGATGATCATCGCGATCCTCATCGTCTGGGGAGGCCTGGGGCTGGCCATCATCCGGCTCCGCGGCCATCCCGACCCGGGACCGACCGCCGAGGAGGCGAAGATCCCGCACGCCGAGTAGCAGTCCAGGCGGTACCACGCAAGCGGTCGCCGGCTCCCGGATCACGGGAGGCCGGCGACCGCTTCGTCGTCCTACAGACCGTACTTCTCGCGCGCTTCCTTCACGGCCGTGGCCTTCACCTCGCCGCGCTTGGCGAGCTGGGCCAGGGCCGCGACGACGATCGACTCGGCGTCCACACCGAAGTGACGGCGGGCCGCCTCACGGGTGTCCGAGAGGCCGAAGCCGTCGGCACCCAGCGAGGACCAGTCCTGCTCGACCCACTGCGCGATCTGGTCCGGGACCTGGCGCATGTAGTCGGAGACCGCCAGCACCGGGCCCTCGGCGCCCTGGAGCGCCTGCCGGACGAACGGCACCCGCTCCTCGCCGCGCAGCAGTGCCTCGTCCGCCTCCAGGGCGTCCCGGCGCAGCTCGCTCCACGAGGTCGCCGACCAGACGTCGGCCGCCACGTCCCACTCCTCGGCGAGCAGCTGCTGCGCCTTGAGCGCCCAGTGGATCGCCGTACCGGAGCCGATCAGCTGGATCCGCGGGGCGATGGGGGTACCGCCCTGCTCGAGCGAAGCCGAGAGCTTGGGGGACGGAGGCGTGATGCCCGCCGACTCCGCCGTGTTGAAGCGGTACAGGCCCTTGACGATGCCCTCGTCGATCCCGTCGACGGACGGCTTCGCGGGCTGCGGCAGCGGCTCGTTGTAGACGGTCAGGTAGTAGAAGACGTCCTGGTCCTCGCCCGGGGCCGCCTCGCCGTACATCCGGCGCAGACCGTCCTTGACGATGGCCGCGACCTCGTACGCGAACGCCGGGTCGTACGTCAGCGCCGCCGGGTTCGTCGCGGCGATGACGGGGGAGTGGCCGTCGGCGTGCTGGAGGCCCTCACCGGTCAGCGTCGTACGGCCGGCCGTCGCGCCGACGAGGAAGCCGCGGCCGAGCTGGTCGCCGAGCTGCCACATCTGGTCGGCCGTGCGCTGCCAGCCGAACATCGAGTAGAAGATGTAGAACGGGATCATCGTCTCGCCGTGCGTCGCGTACGACGTCGACGCGGCGATGAAGTCGGCCATCGAACCGGCCTCGGTGATCCCCTCGTTGAGGATCTGGCCGTTCCGGGCCTCCTTGTAGTACATCAGCTGGTCGCGGTCGACCGGCTCGTACGTCTGGCCCTTCGGCGAGTAGATGCCGAGCGAGGGGAACAGCGACTCCATACCGAAGGTGCGCGCCTCGTCCGGGACGATCGGCACCCAGCGCTTGCCGCTCTCCTTGTCGCGGACCAGGTCCTTGACCAGGCGGACGAACGCCATGGTGGTGGCCACGTTCTGCGAGCCGGAGCCCTTGTCGAAGGACGCGAACGCCTTCTCCGCCGGGGCGGGCAGCGGGGCGACGGGGTGGACGCGGCGGGCCGGGGCCGGACCGCCGAGGGCGGCACGCCGCTCCTGGAGGTAACGCACCTCGGGGGAGTCGGCGCCCGGGTGGCCGTAGGGGACCACGCCGTCGACGAAGTCGCTGTCCTTGATCGGCAGGCCGAGCAGGTCGCGCATGTTCTTGAACTCGTCCACCGTCAGTTTCTTCATCTGGTGGTTGGCGTTCTTCGACGCGAAGCCCTCGCCGAGGGTGTGGCCCTTGACCGTCTGGGCCAGGATCACGGTCGGCGCGCCCTTGTGCTCGACGGCCGCACGGTAGGCGGCGTACACCTTGCGGGCCTCGTGTCCACCGCGCGAGAGGTGGAAGCACTCGAGGATCTTGTCGTCGCTCAGCAGCTTCGCCATCTCCGCCAGCGTCGGGTCGGCGCCGAAGAAGTCCTGGCGGATGTAGGCCGCGTCGCGGGTCTGGTACGTCTGGATCTGCGCGTCCGGTACCTGGCGCAGGCGGCGTACGAGCGCGCCCGTGGTGTCCAGCTGGAACAGCTCGTCCCAGGCCGTGCCCCACAGCGTCTTGATCACGTTCCAGCCGGCGCCGCGGAACTGGGCCTCCAGCTCCTGCACGATCTTGAAGTTGGCGCGGACCGGGCCGTCGAGTCGCTGCAGGTTGCAGTTGATGACGAACGTGAGGTTGTCCAGCTCCTCACGGGCCGCCAGCGCGAGGGCCGCCGTCGACTCGGGCTCGTCCATCTCGCCGTCGCCGAGGAACGCCCACACGTGCGAGGCGGAGGTGTCCTTGATGCCGCGGTTGGTGAGATAGCGGTTGAAGCGCGCCTGGTAGATGGCGGAGAGCGGGCCGAGGCCCATCGACACCGTCGGGAACTCCCACAGCCAGGGCAGGCGGCGCGGGTGCGGGTAGGAGGGCAGGCCGTTGCCGCCCGACTCGCGGCGGAAGTTGTCGAGCTGCTCCTCGTTCAGACGGCCGTCGAGGAACGCGCGGGCGTAGATGCCGGGGGAGGCGTGGCCCTGGATGTAGAGCTGGTCGCCTGAGCCGTCGGCCTCTTTGCCTTTGAAGAAGTGGTTGAAGCCGGTCTCGTACAGCCAGGCGGCGGAGGCGAAGGTGGCGATGTGGCCGCCGACACCGTACTTGCTGCCCCGGGTCACCATCGCGGCCGCGTTCCAGCGGTTCCACGCGGTGATCCGCTGCTCCATCGCCTCGTCACCGGGCACGGCCGGCTCGGCGGCGGTGGGGATGGAGTTGACGTAGTCGGTCTCGAGGAGCTTCGGCAGCGCGATGCCGGCGCCCTCGGCGCGCTCCAGCGTGCGGCGCATCAGGTATGCGGCACGGTGCGGCCCGGCAGCCTGGGTGACCGCGTCCAGGGAGGCCTGCCATTCGGCGGTCTCCTCCGGGTCCCGGTCGGGGAGCTGGTCGAGCTCGCTCGGCTGGATGGCGTTGGGGTCGGTCATGTCGCCGCCTTCCTCAGTCGAAGGGGGTTCCCTCATCGGTAAGGGTTCGGGGGTGCCCTTTGTCTTTGGCAGGACAGGGCGCGGAGCTTGGGTGGCAAGCCCGTCGGCGACTGTAACTCGCTGATCGATGATCGATCAAAGGGTTGAGGGGCAAAACCTCTTGATCACGAGAAAATAGGCACGGGGTGCCTCCGGCAGTGGCACGCGGTGACGGTTCTGTGCGGGGTTTTCGCAGGTCGGAGGCGTTTGAGCGGGGGTGTGCTCGGGTGTCACGCCCGGGGCGCGCAGCCCAGGACGTGCGCCTTCACCAGTTCTGCGATCCGGGGGTCGCGGCGCTTGAACGCGGCGACGAGCTCCTCGTGCTCCTCCGCGTACGACTGCTGCTGGGTGCCCAGCCAGCGGATCGACAGAGCCGTGAACACCTCGATGCCGAGGCCTTCCCAGGTGTGCAACAGGACGGAGTTGCCCGCGGCGCGGACCAGTTCGCGGTGGAAGGCGACGGTGTGGCGGACCTGGGCCGTGCCGTCGGAGCTGCGGTCGGCCTCGTACAGGGCGCTGACGTGCGGTTCCAGGGCCGAGCAGTCGTCCGCGAGGCCCTGGGCGGCGAGTTCCGCGGCGATGGCCTCCAGGCCGGCCCGAACCGGGTAGCTCTCCTCCAGGTCGGCGGCCGTGAGGTTGCGGACACGCACGCCCTTGTTCGGAGCGGACTCGATCAGGCGCAGGGACTCCAGCTCGCGCAGGGCCTCGCGGACCGGGGTCTGGCTGACCTCCAGCTCGGTGGCGATCCGGCGCTCGACGATCCGCTCACCCGGCTGCCAGCGTCCGCTGATGATCCCTTCCAGGATGTGCTCGCGGATCTGCTCGCGGAGCGAGTGGATGACGGGCGCGGTCATGAGGGCTCCTCAGTCGGGATTGACGTTTAGACAATACGGCCGGTTCGCTCCGCGGGTGAGGCCGACGTGGGTGCTGTCGCGCAGGTGAGACGAGGCGCACACGGTGTTTCCGGCACGCCGTGGAGCTCGGTCGGATGCCTCTGTGGGCGGCTGCGGGCCGTTCGTGGCCTGTCGCGCGGTTTCCCCGCGCCTCCAGCACAATGCCCCCGCCCGGAGATCTCCGGACAGGGGCACCGCTCAGCCGTGAAGGAAGGTCAGAGGCCCAGCTCGACCTCGAACTCGCCCGCCTCCAGGATGGCCTTGACCGCCGTCAGGTAACGGGCGGCGTCGGCGCCGTCCACCAGGCGGTGGTCGTAGGACAGGGTCAGGTACGTCATGTCGCGGACGCCGATGACCGTGCCCTCCTCCGTCTCGATGACGGCGGGGCGCTTGACCGTCGCACCGATGCCGAGGATCGCGACCTGGCCCGGCGGCACGATGATCGTGTCGAAGAGCGCGCCGCGCGACCCGGTGTTGGAGATGGTGAAGGTCGCGCCGGACAGCTCGTCCGGGGTGATCTTGTTGGCGCGGACCTTGCCCGCCAGATCGGCCGTGGCCTTGGCGATGCCGGCGAGGTTGAGGTCCCCGGCGTTCTTGATGACCGGGGTCATCAGGCCCTTCTCGGAGTCCACCGCGATACCGACGTTCTCGGTGTCGAAGTAGGTGATGGTCCCCTCGGCCTCGTTGATCTTGGCGTTGATCGGTGCGTGCGCCTTCAGCGCCTGGGCCGCGGCCTTGACGAAGAACGGCATCGGGGAGAGCTTGACGCCCTCACGCGACGCGAACGCGTCCTTGGCACGGGCGCGCAGCTTCATCAGACGCGTGACGTCGACCTCGACGACCGAGGACAGCTGAGCCTGCTCGTGCAGGGCCTTGACCATGTTGTCGCCGATGACCTTGCGGATCCGCGGCATCTTGATGGTCTGACCGCGCAGCGGGGACGCCTCCAGCACCGGGGCCTTCTTCGCGGCCGACGGAGCGGCGGCCGGAGCCGGAGCGGCGGTTGCGGCCTTCGCGGCCTCGGCGGCGGCGACGACGTCCTGCTTGCGGATACGGCCGCCGACACCGGTGCCCTTGACGCCGGCCAGGTCGACGCCGTTCTCGGCGGCGAGCTTGCGCACCAGCGGGGTGACGTAGGCACCGTCGTCGGCCGGCTTGGCGGCGGCCGGAGCGGCCGGGGCCTGGGCCGGAGCCGGGGCCGGCGCGGGAGCGGACGGAGCCGGCTCGGGAGCCGGGGCGGTCTGCTGCTGCGGGGCCGGAGCCGACGGAGCCTGCGGGGCCGGGGCGGCCTGCTCCGGAGCCGGGGCCGGGGCCGGCTCGGGCTGCGCCGGGGCGGCCGGGGCCTCCTGCGCCGGGGCGGCGGCCGGAGCGGCACCCGCCTCGCCGATGACGGCCAGCTTGGCGCCGACCTCGGCGGTCTCGTCCTCGCCGACCACGATCTCCAGCAGGGTGCCCGAGGTGGGCGCCGGGATCTCGGTGTCGACCTTGTCGGTGGAGACCTCGAGCAGCGGCTCGTCGGCCTCGACGCTGTCACCGACCGACTTCAGCCAGCGGGTGACGGTGCCCTCGGTGACGGACTCGCCGAGCGCGGGCAGGACCACGTCCGTGCCCTCGGCGGAGCCGCCGCCGGCAGCGGTGTCGGCGGAGGGAGCGGGCGCCGGGGCGGCCTGCTCGGTGGACGGGGCGGCCGGGGCCGGCTCGGGGGCCGGCTCGGCGACCTGCTCCGCGGCGGGGGCCGGGGCGGCGGCGGGCGCGCCGCTGCCGTCGTCGATCAGGGCCAGCTCGGCGCCGACCTCGACCGTCTCGTCCTCGGCGACCTTGATGGAGGACAGCACGCCGGAGGCGGGGGAGGGGATCTCGGTGTCGACCTTGTCGGTGGAGACCTCGAGCAGCGGCTCGTCGGCCTCGACGCGCTCACCCTCGGCCTTCAGCCAACGGGTGACAGTGCCCTCGGTGACGCTCTCGCCGAGCGCCGGAAGGGTTACGGAAACCGCCATGGTTTCGGTTGCTCCTTACGGAAAGTGCGGAAGTCTGTGTCGTCGCGTTCGTCGACCGAGGGGTCAGTCGTGCGCGTGGAGGGGCTTGCCGGCCAGGGCCAGGTGGGCCTCGCCGAGCGCCTCGCTCTGGGTGGGGTGAGCGTGGATGAGCTGCGCGACCTCGGCGGGCAGCGCCTCCCAGTTGTAGATCAGCTGGGCTTCGCCGACCTGCTCGCCCATGCGGTCGCCGACCATGTGGACGCCGACGACGGCACCGTCCTTGACCTGGACGAGCTTGATCTCGCCCGCGGTGCCCAGGATCTTGCTCCTGCCGTTGCCCGCGAGGTTGTACTTCAGAGCGACGACCTTGTCCGCGCCGTAGATCTCCTTGGCCTTGGCCTCGGTGATGCCCACGGAGGCGACCTCGGGGTGGCAGTACGTCACCCGCGGGACACCGTCGTAGTCGATCGGAACGGTCTTCAGACCGGCCAGGCGCTCCGCCACCAGGATGCCCTCGGCGAAGCCGACGTGCGCGAGCTGGAGAGTCGGGACGAGGTCACCGACGGCGGAGACGGTCGGCACGTTCGTGCGCATGTACTCGTCGACCAGGACGTAGCCGCGGTCCATGGCGACGCCCTGCTCCTCGTAGCCCAGGCCCTGGGAGACCGGGCCGCGGCCGATGGCGACCAGCAGGACCTCGGCCTCGAACTCCTTGCCGTCGGCGAGGGTGACCTTGACGCCGTCCTGGGTGTACTCGGCCTTCTGGAAGAAGGTGCCCAGGTTGAACTTGATGCCGCGCTTGCGGAACGAGCGCTCCAGCAGCTTGGAGGAGTTCTCGTCCTCGACCGGGACGAGGTGCTTCAGGCCCTCGACGATCGTGACCTCGGTGCCGAAGGACTTCCACGCGGATGCGAACTCGACGCCGATGACACCGCCGCCCAGGATGATCGCGGACTTGGGCACGCGGTCCAGGACGAGGGCGTGGTCGGAGGAGATGATCCGGTTGCCGTCGATCTCCAGGCCGGGCAGCGACTTCGGCACCGAGCCGGTCGCGAGCAGGACGTGGCGGCCCTCGACACGACGGCCGTTCACGTCGACGGACGTGGGGGAGGACAGTCGTCCCTCACCCTCGATGTACGTCACCTTCCGGGAGGCGACGAGCCCCTGCAGGCCCTTGTACAGGCCGGCGATCACGCCGTCCTTGTACTTGTGGACCCCGGCGATGTCGATGCCCTCGAAGGAGGCCTTCACACCGAACTGCTCGCTCTCGCGGGCCTGGTCGGCGATCTCGCCCGCGTGCAGCAGGGCCTTGGTGGGGATGCATCCCCGGTGCAGGCAGGTGCCGCCGACCTTGTCCTTCTCGATCAGGGCGACGTCCAGGCCCAGCTGCGCCCCGCGCAGGGCCGCGGCGTAACCACCGCTGCCACCGCCGAGGATCACTAGGTCGAAAACGGTGCTGGCGTCGTTCGCCACGTCACGTCCTCCATGCATGTGCGCCGTGAGCCGGTCTTCAGTGACCGGCAGGCGGCTGGTGTCCGGCCGCTCGTTCTTCGGCCCTTCGGTGGGGCCCTGTCCTGCCGAGCCCCATCTTCGCACTTGTCGGCACACAAGGAGACGCCGGGCTGCGGTGTGAGACGCCCCACGTTCGGATGAGCCGTGCCCGAAGGAGTGCCCCGCAGGGGCGCGGGGAACTGCGCGAGCAGCCCCCACACCCCCGCACTCGCCGCACAGCGGACGAGACCGGGCTCTCAGGCGCAGGTCAGCCCAGATCCCCGGCGGCGGTCAGCTCCGCCAGCCGCACCAGCGTCCGCACGGCCGTCCCCGTGCCGCCCTTCGGCGTGTATCCGAACGGCCCGCCCTCGTTGAAGGCCGGCCCGGCGATGTCCAGGTGCGCCCAGGTGATGCCCTCGCCCACGAACTCGCGCAGGAAGAGGCCGGCGACCAGGCCGCCGCCCATCCGCTCGCCCATGTTCGCGATGTCGGCCGTGGGGGAGTCCATCCCCTTGCGCAGGTGCTCCGGCAGCGGCATCGGCCACGCCGGCTCCCCGACCTCCTCGGCGGCCTCGCACAGCGCGGCGCGGAACGCGTCGTCGTTGCCCATGATCCCGAACGTCCGGTTGCCCAGCGCCAGCACCATCGCCCCGGTCAGCGTCGCCACGTCCACGATCGCGTCGGGCTTCTCCTGCGACGCCGCCCACAGCGCGTCGGCCAGCACCAGCCGGCCCTCGGCGTCGGTGTTGAGCACCTCCACCGTCTTGCCGCTGTACATCCGCAGCACGTCACCCGGACGGGTCGCGGATCCGGAGGGCATGTTCTCGGCCAGGGCGAGCCAGCCGGTGACGTTGACCTCCAGGCCGAGACGCGCGGCGGCGACGACCGCGGCGAACACCGAGGCCGCACCGCTCATGTCGCACTTCATCGTCTCGTTGTGACCGGCCGGCTTCAGCGAGATGCCGCCCGAGTCGTAGGTGATGCCCTTGCCGACGAAGGCGAGGTGCTTCTTCGCCTTGGAGGAGGTGTACGACAGCTTCACCAGGCGCGGTCCCGCCGCCGAGCCGGCCCCGACGCCGAGGATGCCGCCGTAGCCGCCCTTGACCAGGGCCTTCTCGTCGAGCACCTGCACCTTGATGCCGTGCTCCTTGGCCGCGGCCTGGGCGATCGCGGCGAACGACTCGGGGTTCAGGTCGTTCGGCGGGGTGTTGACGAGGTCGCGGGCGCGGTTGAGCTCCCCGGACACGGCGGCGGCACGCTCGACGGCGGCCTTGTACGCCTTGTCGCGGGGCTTGCCGCCCAGCAGGGTGACCTCGGCGAGGGGGGCCTTGCCGTTCTTCGCCTTGGGGTCCTTGCCGTTGTCCTTGTAGGCGTCGAAGGAGTACGCGCCGAGCAGCGCGCCCTCCCCGATCGCGCCGGCGTCGGCGGCGTCGCCCAGCGGCAGTGCGAAGGCGGCCTTCTTCGACCCGGCCAGGGCGCGGGCGGCGACACCGGCGGCCTTGCGCAGGGCCTCGGTGCCGTACTCGGCGTCCTTCTCCGGGACCGCGCCCAGGCCGACCGCCAGGACGAGCGGTGCCTTGAAGCCGGACGGCGCCGGCAGCTTCGTCACCTCGCCCTCGCCGCCGGAGGCGCCGAGAGTCTCCAGAACGCCGGCGAGCCTGCCGTCGTACGCCTTGTCCACGGCCTCGGCGCCCGGTGCGACGACCGGCCCCTTGGCACCCTTGGCGACACCGATCACGATCGCGTCGGCCCGCAGGCCGGTCGCCGCGGCGGTGCTGAGAGTGAGAGCAGTCACGGTGGTGAAATCTCGCTTCCGATGTGAAGTTGCTGTGGTCGAACGGTGTGGGTCGACCGGGCCCGGCAGCCGACCCTATTCCGACCTGAGGGTCTGGGTCTCACGGGGCCTTCCCCGGTGCGGCGAACACTCGACGACGAGACTACGCGCGTGGTCCGGTTCGCTCATTCCTGCGGACGTTCACCTGTCGGTGGCGTAGTGGCCATTTCTTGATCCTCCATGCCGGTGAACTGAGTCACACTCGTCGCGATCCGGTGAGCGTCCTGCTCGCCGCTTTGCATGATTTTCCACGGATCCTCCTCTGTTCGACCGCACGAGGATTCCTGGGATCTTCTGGGGGAGGAACCATGGCGCAGCGTGCGCGCAGATGGAAGAACACGGCCGCCGCGATGACGGCGGCGGGCATGATCACGGCCGGGGCGACGGCGCCCGGGGCGGCGGCCGCGGGGGAACCACGCATCGATCTGAAGGTGCTGGTGGTGGACAACGGCGACAGCCCCGTGCAGGCCGTCACCGCCCAGCTGAAGAGCACGGGCGTCCCGTACACGACCATCGACCTGAACGACTCCGGACGGCCGAAGATCACGGCGTCGTTCCTGAGCGACACCGTGAACGGCCGGCCCCGAGCCAAGTACCAGGGCGTCGTCCTGCCCAACGAGGCCCCGTTCGGCGCGGGCTCCGCGGAGCAGACCGCGCTGGAGACCTACGAGCGGACGTACGGCATCCCGCAGGTCGACGCCTACACCTGGGCGCACCCCGGGGTCGGTCTCGACTACACCGGTGAGGGTGGCTGGGCAGGCACTCTTGACGGGCGCGAGGCATCCGTCACCGCGGCCGGGAAGGCCGGCTGGTTCGGCTACCTCGACGGCGCGTTCCGCTTCGAGGACAACGCCCCGGCCGTGCAGGAGAGTTACGGCTACGCCGCCCGGCCCCGCCCCGGCTTCACCAGCTACGTCGACATCCCCGTGCCCGGCGGCACCGGCCGCGGCAGCCTCGTCGGCGAGTACGCCCACGACGGCCGCCGTGAACTCGTCGTGACCTTCGCCTACAACAACAACCAGCAGCAGTTCCGGCTGCTGGCCCGCGGCATCGTGGAGTGGCTCACCCAGGGCGTGCACCTGGGGCAGACCCGCAACTCCTTCGCGGTGCACGTCGACGACGTGTTCGCCCCGGACAGCCGCTGGGACACCGAACGCAACTGCACCCCGGGCGACTTCGACTGCGCGGGCGGCGACGGCGAGGGCACCACGCCGATCCGCATGACCGCGGACGACGCCGCCCACGCCGCCCAGTGGCAGCGCGAGCACGGCTTCACCATGGACATGGTCTTCAACGCCGGCTCCGGCGAGGAGTGGAAGACCGAGCACGGCGGCACCGACGCCCTCGCCGCCCGGCTGCTCGCCGACAAGGCGCAGTACCGCTGGGTCAACCACACCTACACGCACCCGTTCCTCGGCTGCGTCCAGGACACCTCCAGCGTGCCGTGGAGCTGCGCGAAGAACGCCGACGGCTCGACGAAGTACATGAGCCGCGCCGAGATCGCCGCCCAGATCCGGGACAACCACAAGTGGGCCGTGAACAAGGGCCTGCCCATCGACCGCACCGAGCTGGTCACCGGTGAGCACTCGGGTCTGAAGACCCTCCCGCAGCAGCCGAACGACAACCCCAACCTGGCCGGCGCCCTCGCCGACACCGGCGTCAAGTGGATCGCCTCGGACAACTCCCGCGAGCCCGGGCAGCGGGCCGTCGGCAAGGCGCTGACCGTGCCGCGCCACCCGATGAACGTGTACTACAACGTGGGCACGGCGGCCGAGATGGCCGACGAGTACAACTGGGTCTACACCTCGCGGGCCGACGGCGGCAGCGGCGTCTGCGAGGACAACCCGACGTCGACGTGTCTGGACGAGCCGCTCGACCCGGCCACGGGCTACGCGGAGCACATCGTCCCGCAGGAGGCGCGCATCGCCCTCGGGCACGTTCTCGCGGGTGATCCCCGGCCGCACTACGCGCACCAGTCCAACCTGGCCGAGGACCGGCTGCTCTACCCGGTCATGGAGAAGGTGCTCGCCGACTACCGGGCCCTGTTCACCGACGGCACCCCGCTGGAGAACCCCCGGCACAGCGCCATCGGCACCGAGGTGCAGCGCCGCGCCGCCTGGCAGACCGCCCTGGCGAACAACTGGGTGACGGCGTACCGCATCGGCAACACGGTCACGGTCACCGCCCCGTCGGGGACGCAGATCCCGGTGACCGCCCCGGAGGGCACGAAGAGGCAACTCCTGCTGGGGACCAGCGCCTTCGGCACCCCGTACGCGGGAGCCCGCTCGGCCTGGACGACCCCGGCGGCACTCCAGTCGGCACTCACGCTGAAGCTGCCCTAAAGGGGCGCGGGGAACTGCGTGACCAGCCACGACGGGCCCGCGCCCGGGATCCGGCAGCAGTTCCCCGCACACCATCCGCACCACAGGGGGAAACACCGCATGAGGCGAACAGGCCGTCATGTCACCATGCTCACGGAAGGCACCTACCCGCACGTCCACGGCGGCGTCAGCACCTGGTGCGACCAGCTCGTCAAGGGCATGCCGGAGGTCGACTTCCACCTCGTCTCGCTCACCGGCAGCGGCCGCGAACCCGTCACCTGGGACCTGCCGCCCAACGTCTGCCGGCACACCTCCGTACCGACCTGGGGCCCGCGTCCCGGCCGCACGAGGCCCCCGTACGGCAGGGCCCGCCGCCGCTTCACCGAGAGCTACGAGCGGTTCCTGCTGTCCTTCCTGGACCCCGGCTCGCACGCCGACTTCGGCGAGTCCCTGAACGAGCTGGCCGGACTCGCCCGCGACGGATGCCTGCCGGCCGCGCTGCGCACCGAGTCGGCGCTGCGGTCGCTGATGTGGATCTGGACCATGCCCCACCTGCCGACCGCCGCCGCCCGCCCCACCGTGCACGACGCGCTGACCGCGACCGACCTGCTGGAGCACGCCCTGCGCCCGCTGGGCGTCCGCATCCCCGAGGACTCCGTGGCGCACGCCGTCAGCAGCGGCCTGGCGACCCTGCCCGCGCTCGCCGCGCGCCACCTGGACGGCGTGCCGTTCCTGCTCACGGAGCACGGCATCTACCTGCGCGAGCGCTACCTCGGCTACCGCAGCGACGCCCAGCGCTGGCCCGTGAAGGCGTTCATGCTCGGCTTCTACCGCGAGCTCAACTCCTACGGCTACCGCGCCGCCGACCTGATCACCCCGTGCAACCAGTACAACCGCCGCTGGGAGGAGCGCGGCGGCGCAGACGCCGACAGGATCCGCACGGTCTACAACGGCGTCGACCCGGCCGCCTTCCCGCACGCCGGTCCCGAGCCCGAGGTCCCCACCCTGTCCTGGTGCGGCCGGATCGACCCCATCAAGGACCTGGAGACCTTGCTCCGCGCCTACGCCATGGTGCGCGCCGAGATCCCGGCGACCCGGCTGAGGCTCTTCGGCCCGGTCCCGCCCGGCGGCGAGGCCTACCGCACCCGGCTGGAGAAACTCGCCGCCGAACTGGGCGTCACCGACGGCCTGACCTTCGAGGGCCGCGTCAGCGAGGTCTGGCGCGCCTACGCGGCCGGGCACCTCGTCATGCTGTCGTCGATCTCCGAGGGCTTCCCGTTCTCCATCATCGAGGCCATGTCCTGCGGCCGTACGACGGTGTCGACGGATGTCGGAGGGGTGCGCGAGGCCGTCGGCGACACGGGCCTGGTCGTGCCCCCGCGCGAGCCGGAGAAGATGGCGGCCGCCGCGCTCACCCTGCTGAAGGACGACCGACGGCGCCTGGAACTGGGCGAGTTGTCACGCCAGCGCGTCATCGACAGGTTCACGCTGCGCCGCTCGGTGGACGCCTTCCGCACCATCTACAAGGAACTCGCGGGCGAGGACGAGGTGTACGAGCCGACGCTGGAGACCGTCGCCGACTGGACGCTGGAACTGCGCGACCCCTGGTACGCGTCCACCGCGACGGACGGGGCCGGCTGGTGAGCGGAAGCGTCTGGCTGCCCCCCGGCTCCCGCCCGGACACCCTCCCGGCGATTCCCCGGCAGCGCACCCCCAGCTGGGCCCGGCCCGACCCGGTCGACGAACTCGCCGACCGCATGGAGGACTTCATAGCCGCGGCCGTCCACCCGGACGAGATAGCCGCCCTGCTGGAGTCCGACGGCCTCTCCGACGACCAGATACGCGAGCGGTACGGCGTGAAGAACTCCTTCGCGCTCGCCGAGACGCTCTACGAACGCGTCGAACGCCGCTACCCCGAGCCCGACGGCCCGGCCCCCGACCCCTGGCGGACCGGCCTGCTCGGCTGTCTGCTGCGCGGCGTCGTCTTCGCCCTGCCCGGCCTCGCCTACGTCCTCGGCGCCCCCCTGTTCACCGGCCCCGGCGACCTCGGCCTCCCCGCGGGCACGGTCCCGCTCCTCGCCGGCGCCCTGTGCGGCTGGACCTGGAACCAGGGCCTCGCCCACCGGGCGTACGCCTGGCTGGGGCTGGGCGACCGGCCGGCCGCCCGGCGCGCCCTGCTGCTCGGCGCCCCGGCGGGCGCGCTGCTCGGCTCCCTGGTCGCCCTGGCCTCCGCGGGCGGCGCCGCCCCGGCCGTGGTCGCCTTCGCCGCCGGGCAGTCCTGCTATCTGGCCGCGGCGACCGTCCTGCTGGTGATGGGCCGCGAACGGCTCCTGCTGGCCGCCCTCGCGCCGATGGCCATGGGCGCGGTCCTGTCCCTGGTCGGCCCGCTGCCCGAGAGCGCCGGCCCGGCCCTGCTGCTGGGCTCCCTCGCGGCGGTCGCCGTACTCGGACTGCGCGAGGTGGCACCCGCCCTCAAGGGCGAACACGGCTGGACCGCGGGCCTCGTCGCCCTGCTCCCGTTCGGTGCGTTCGGCACCCTCCCCGCCCACCGCCGCCCCGCCGCACCCCGGCTCTCGGGCTCCCTGCCCTACGCCCTGTTCGGGCTCGCCACCGGCGTCCTCGTGCTGTACGCGGCACTCGGCGACGTCCTCGCCGGCGAGTCGTCGAGCGCGGTCGCCGCGCCCGCCGCAGTGGCGCTCACCCTCAGCATGGGCCCCGCCGAGTGGCTGCTGTACCGCTTCCGCAGCGACAGCCTCGCCGGACTGCGCTCCAGCAGCACGGCCCGCGCCTTCCGGCGTACCACGGTCCTCACCGTCGTGCGGTGCCTGGCCGCCTACCTCGCGGTCCTGCTCGCGCTGAGCCTCGCTGCCTCCGCCCTGTGGCCACACGCCCCGGTCCCGGGCGGTATCCGGCTGGCCGGGCTGCTCCTGCTGGGCGTGGCCCTGTGGACGGGGCTGCTGCTCCAGTCGTTCGGCGCGGTGACCGGCGCGACGGCGGTGTGCGGCGCCGCGGCCCTCGTCCAGACCCTGCTCCTCGTCACCCGCACCGGCGATCCGCACCTGACGGGAGCGGTCGTCTACGGCACGGCGGCCGCCGTCCAGGCCGTCCTGGTGTGCGCCCTGCTGGGGAGGGCAACCGCCCACCGATGAGCACTCTCCTGGTTCCGTACTACGAGCACCCGTCCGTCCGCCCCGCCGCATGGGACGCGATCGTCGCGGCCGCGCCCCGGCTCTACGGGGTCGTCCTCAACCCGGCCAGCGGCCCCGGCGACCGCCCCGACCCGGCGTTCGCCGAGGCCGCCGCCCGGCTGCGGGCCGCGGGAGCGAGGGTCCTCGGGTACGCAGACACCGACTACGGCCGCCGCGCCACCACCGACGTCGTCCGCGACCTCACCCGGCACCGCGACTGGTACGGCACCGACGGTGCCTTCCTCGACCAGGTGCCGTCCGGGCCCGGGGAGTTCGAGCACTACCAGAAGCTGGCGGTGGCCGCCTGGGGTGTCGGCTGCGGCACCCTCGTCCTCAACCACGGCACGGCACCGCACCCCTGCTACGCCCGCATCGCCGACGTCCTCGTCACCTTCGAGGGCACCTGGGCCTCGTACCGCGCGCAGCCCCCGCAGCCGTGGCCCGGCGGCCCGGACGTACGGCTGTGCCACCTGGTGTACGCCGTCCCACCCGACGCCGACGTGGCAGGCCTGGCCCGGGCGCGGGGCGCGGCGGTGCACTGCGCGGTCCCCGGCACCGGAGATCATCCTTGGGGCACCCTGCCGTACACCCTGCACACCCCGGAGAACGCCCCGTGAGACGCCCCCTGCTCGCCACGCTGCTCGTCCTGCTGCTCGCGGGCTGCACCCAGACCCCCGACGACAAGCCCGGCCCCCGCTGGCAACCCCGCCCCGGCACCGCCTGGCAGTGGCAGCTCAGCGGGCGCCTGGACGCCTCCGTCGACGTGCCGGTCTACGACATCGACGGCTTCGACCACTCCGAGGACACGGTCGCCGGGCTGCACGACGACGGACGCAAGGTCATCTGCTACCTGTCCACCGGTGCCTGGGAGGAGTTCCGGCCGGACGCGGGGAAGTTCCCCGAGGCCGTCCTGGGCCGCGGCAACGGCTGGAAGGGCGAGCGCTGGCTCGACATCCGCCGCACCGACGTCCTGGAGCCGCTCATGGCGGCCCGCATCGACATGTGCCGCGACAAGGGCTTCGACGCGGTGGAGCCCGACAACATGGACGGCTACCGCAACGACACGGGCTTCCCGCTCACGGCCACCGACCAGCTCCGCTACAACCGCCTCATCGCCCGCCTCGCCCACGACCGGGGCCTGGCCGTCGGTCTGAAGAACGACCTGGACCAGATCCCGGAACTGGTCGGGGACTTCGACTTCGCGGTCAACGAGCAGTGCGCCCAGTACGGCGAGTGCGCGGCCCTGAAGCCGTTCGTCGCCGCGGGCAAGGCCGTCTTCCACGTCGAGTACGAGGTTCCCACCACCCGCTTCTGCGCCGACTCCCGCCGCCTGAAGCTCAGTTCGCTGCTCAAGAAGTACGAGCTAGGGGCGTGGCGACGGGCCTGCTGACCCTGATCCCGGTGACCGCCGTGCCCGCGACCCGGTCGGCGAGGGACCGGTGGCCGGGGGAGAGGACCGGCATGGCGTTCAGCAGGAACAGCACCACCGCGACCGCCCACACCAGCACCGACAGCACGACCTGGCCCTCGACCAGCAGGACGCAGGCCACGGCGTACACGGCGACGTCCGCGGCGGTGGTGACCGCGGCCCGCCGCGCCGCCCTGACCCCGCGCGGGAGGGCCGGGGTGACCCTCAGCCCGGCCACGGCCTTGCCGACCGTGCGCCCGGCCAGGGCCAGGCACGCCCACTGGTAGAGGAAGACCGTCAGCACCAGCAGCCCGAAGGCCTGTTGGACGTACAGCACCGACTTGTCCCACAGCGAGAGTCCCAGGTCCTGGGAGGCGTCGAGCAGGTCACCGCGCGAGGTCAGCAGGTCGAAACCGCCGCGGGTGGCCAGCTCGGGCACGTCGGTGACGAGCGCGGAGACCCGGTGGAAGGTGAGCACGGCGAGCGCCGAGGCCAGCGCCACCACCAGCGCGAAATCGACGAGCCAGGCCATGGCACGGCGCAGCTTCGGCATGAACGTCCCCCGATCACTTGTGTGTCGGCGAGAAGGTAGCGTCTGAGCGGCCCGTGCAGGAGAGGGACGGGGAGATCGTTTCAGCCCAGTGACAGAACGACCAGGGCCGTGGTCGCCGCGGTCTCCGCCAGGCCGCCGAAGACATCCCCCGTGACCCCGCCGAAGCGGCGCGTGCAGTGACGCAGCAGCGCCTCGGCGGCGGCCAGGGCGAGAACGACCGCGAGCACGTTCCGGACCATGTCATACGGCCCGTGGACGGCACCGGCCGCCGCCGCGAGCCCGGTGACGGCGACGGCGGCGACCACCGCCCCCCGCAGTGGCACCACGCCCGCGACCGCAGCCCCCAGCCCCTCCGGCCGCGCCGAGGGCACACCGGCCCGGGCCGCCAGGGTCAGGGCCAGCCGGGCGAGGATCGCGGAGACGGCGGCGGCGCAGGCGCCCCGGGCCCAGGAGGCGTCGTACGCCTGGGCGAGCGCGGCGACCTGTGCGAGCAGGGCCAGGACGAGGGTGATGACCCCGAACGGCCCGATGTCCGACTGCTTCATGATCCGCAGCGCGTCCTCGGCGGGCTTCCCGCTGCCCAGACCGTCGGCGGTGTCCGCGAGCCCGTCGAGATGCAGCCCCCGGGTGAGGACGGCCGGCACGGCGACGGTCGCCACGGCGGCCAGCGGGGCGCCCGCGCCGAGGAACAGCAGCACCAGCCCGAGCCCGGCGGCGGCGGCACCGACCGCGAGCCCGGCCAGCGGAGCGCACAGCATGCCGCCGCGCGCGGCCTCCCGGTCCCACCGGGTCACCCGGACGGGGATCACCGTGAGGGTGCCGAAGGCGAAGCGGAGGCCGTCGAGGGGCGAGGTTCTGGGCACCGGCGCAGGCTACCGGCCGGTCAGGAGAGCGCATACGGCAGCCGAGGATAAAGTGCGCATATGGGATGGTTCGAGCGGAACATCATGGAACCCGGCAAGCTGCCACTGCTTCTCGCTCTCGTCTCCTTCGTTCTGACCTTCGTGATCACCCGGGGCATCACCCGTCTCATCCGGGCGGGCAAGGGCCCCTTCCGCAACATCAGCGGCAGCGGCGGTGTCCACGTCCACCACGTGGTGCCCGGCGTCATCCTGACGATCATCGGCGGCTTCGGCGCGGTCGCCGGCGGCCAGTACGGCTTCGGCTCGTACCTGGCCGCGGTGATCTTCGGTATCGGCGCGGGCCTCGTCCTCGACGAGTTCGCCCTGGTCCTGCACCTCGCCGACGTCTACTGGACCCAGGACGGCCGCAAGAGCGTCGAGATGGTCGTCCTCACCGCGTCCCTCGTCGGCCTGCTCCTGCTCGGCTTCTCGCCGCTGGGCGTCAACGACCTCTCCGAGGACCAGCAGAACAACCGCGCCGTCTTCCTCGCGAACATTCTGGTGAACTTCGCCTTCGCCCTCATCGCCCTGTTCAAGGGCAAGGTCCGCATCGCCGTCCTGGGCGTGATCATCCCCCTCATCGCCCTGGTCGGCGCCGTACGGCTGGCCCGCCCCACCTCACCCTGGGCCAAGCGGTTCTACCGGAACCGCCCCCGAGCCCGTGCGAAATCCGGTCTGCGGGCCTACCACCACGACCGCCGCTGGGTGGGTCCCCGGCGCAGGTTTCAGGACTGGATCGGCGGCGCGCCCGACCCCGAGCCGGCCCGCTCCCTCGAACACCGCTGACGCAGCTCGCCGGCCGCGCACAGCACCAGCACCGCGGCGATCGCCGCAAGGTGCTCCTTGCCCGCGAGGTTCTCCTTGACCACGACCTCGACCACCATCGCCACGATCACCACCGAGGCCGTGACGTACGCGCGGTGGCGCCACCCGAGGAAGACGGCCAGGCCCACCACCGCCGCCGACGGCCCGGTGTCCACGACCCACCGGTCCGACGCGGGCAGACCCAGTGAGGAGTCCGGGCCCAGCCAGATACCCAGACGCGCGTACAGCGTCCCCGCGAGCGTCGCGACGTAGGCGACGGCCACCGTCCGCCACCGGCCCAGGCACAGCTCGGCGATGCCGAACACCAGCAGGACCTGCACGAGCGCGCCCCACACCGGCAGATCCAGGGCGGGCACGAACAGCGACAGCGGCGTACGCAGCAGCGCCTGCCACAGCGGGTCCACGGCGCGCACCCCGCCGGCGTTCCGCACCCACTCACAGCCCCACGCCTGGTGGTGCGCGAAGTGCAGCACGGCCGTGAGACACACGGCCGTGACCGCCACCGGCACGGCCCGCCACCGCCGCTCGGCCAGCGGCCCGCGCGCCGAGGCGTACAGCGCTCCCCATTCGGCGCGGGCCCAGCGGGCGAGCGTGGTCATCCTGCGGTCGTCCTCGTGCGTGCGTCGGAACGTCTGAGGGTGTCCGTGACTCAGTCAAACCGACACCACGTTCCAAGACCGACCGGAACGGGACGAAGTTGAGCCAGGCGTGAGTGACCTGGATCTCGGGGCCGCTACTGCTCGGCGGGCACCTCGGAGACCTCCGGCCCGGCCGGCTCCCCGGACTCCTTCGGCTTCTCGGGCAGCTCCGCCGCCAGCGCGGCAGCGGCCTGCACCAGCGGCAGCGCCAGCAGACCGCCCGTCCCCTCCCCGACGGTCACCCCGTGGGTCAGCAGCGGCTCCAGGGCCATCCGGTCCAGCGCCTTCGCCTGCCCGGGCTCCCCGCTGTCGTGCGCGGCCAGCCACCAGTCCGGCGCCCGGAACGCGATCCGCTGCCCGACCAGCGCGCACGCGGCCGTCACGACCCCGTCGAGCACCACCGGCAGCTTGCGTACCGCGCTCTGCAGCAGGAAGCCCGTCATCGCCGCGAGGTCGGCCCCGCCCACGGCGGCCAGCAGCTGCAACTGGTCCCCGAGCACCGGCCGCGCCCGGCGCAGCGCGTCGCGGATCGCCGCGCACTTGCGCATCCACGCCAGGTCGTCGATCGCCAGCCCGCCGCGCCCGGTGACGACCGACGCGTCGACCCCGCACAGCGCCGCGACCAGCACGCCCGCCACCGTGGTCCCGCCGACGCTCACATCGCCGAGCACCACCAGGTCCGTGCCCGAGTCGGCCTCCTCGTCGGCCACCGCGATCCCGGCCCGGAACGCCGCCTCGGCCTCCTCCGGGGTCAGCGCGTCCTCGATGTCGATCCGCCCACTGCCGCGCCGCACCCGGTGCCGTACGACGTCCTCGGGCAGGGTCTCGGGGTCGCAGTCCAGGGCCATGTCGACGATCCGCACCGGCACACCCAGCCGCCGTGCCAGCACCGACACGGGCCGGCCGCCCTCCAGCACCTCGCGCACCATCTCCCCGGCGCCGCCCGCCGGCCGGGCCGACACGCCCAGTCCGGCGATGCCGTGGTCGCCGGCGAAGAGCACCACCCGCGGCCGTTCGATCGGCCGCACCGGCACGGCGGACTGCGCCGCCGCCAGCCACTCACCCAGTTCGTCGAGGCGGCCCAGCGACCCGGGCGGCACGATCTGCCGCTCCCGGCGTGCCTCGGCGTCACGGCGGACCCCGCCGTCCGGACGCTCGATCAGATCGGTGAAGTCGTCGAGATTAAGCGAGCTCATTCGCCGAACAGTACCGGCCCCGCTCGAACAGCACGGCGCCACATCACCACTCCGTCACGGCGACGTCGTTGCACCCAAGATCGGCATCCCATACGTTCCGTTTTGCAGCGGATTGTCGTACGTGGTGCGTGCGACGTCCCCGCCGTACGCCGTCGCGCCCGGGAGCCGCCCATGCCCGCACATCCCGCCTCCTCCGCACCCCCCGTCCCGCAGGCGACCACACGGGTCCACGAGCCGCGCCGGGAGGACTGCCCCTGGTGCGGCTCCGCCCGGCTGCGGAACCGGCTGCGCACCGGTGACCTGCGCCAGTACAAGCCGGGCAGTTTCACGGTCGACGCCTGCCGGGACTGCGGCCACACCTTCCAGAACCCCCGCCTCACGGTGGAGGGCCTGGCCCTCTACCACCGGACCGTACGCGGGGCGCCCAGGGATCCGGCGAGCGACGGCCTCCTCGCCCTGCGCGGCAGCCCGCGCCGCCACCGCTCTGCCGCCCGCGCGATGCTGCGCTGCGGCGAGCCGGAGAGCTGGCTCGACGTCGGGACGGGTCACGCCCGCTTTCCCGCCACGGCCCGGCAGTTCTTCCCGTACACCGCCTTCGACGGCCTGGACCCCACCCCGCGCGTGGTCCGCGCCCGCACGGCCGACCGCGTCGAGGAGGCCCACGTCGGCCGCCTGACGGACCCCCGGATCGCCGCCCCCCTGCGCGCCCGCTACGACGTGGTCAGCATGCTCCACCACCTGGAGGGCACGCCCGACCCCCGGGCCGAACTCCGGGCCGCCCTCTCGGCCCTGCGCCCGGGCGGCCACCTGCTCATCGAGACCCTGAGCCCCCGCAGCGTGTTCGCCGCCCTGCTGGGCCGCTGGTGGCTCCCCTACGACCAGCCCCGCCACCTCCACCTGCTGCCCCCGCAGAACGTCCGCGCGGAACTGGAGTCGGCCGGCTGCACGATCCTGACGCTCGACCACCGGCCGGTCCACGTCCCCCACGACCTCGCGGGCGCCACGTCCCTGGCCCTCTCCCACGCCCTGCCGGCCCCGGACACCCCCTGGCGGGCGATCCCCCCGCCCCCCGTCCAGCGGCACACCCGCACCGCCCTGCTCCGCGCCGGCATCCCCCTGGTGGCCCTGGCGGCGCTGACGGACCATCTCATCGCCCCGGTGACCCGCCGCACCCGCTTCGCGAACACGTACCGGGTGATCGCCCGCAAAGCTCCGTAAGCCAGGCAAGGGGAAGGTGCCGCGGGGCCCGGGTCAGCCCCGCAGCGCCACGGCCTGCCCCGCCACCACCAGCAGCACATGCTCACACTCGTCCGCGAACCCCGCGTTCAGCCGCCCGAGTTCGTCCCGGTAGCGCCGCCCCGACGCCGTCGACGGCACGATCCCCGACCCCACCTCGTTCGACACGGCCACCACGGTCCGCCGGGTGACCCGCACCGCCTCCGTGAGCTCCCGCACCCGTTCCCGCAGCACCTTCTCGCCTCGCTCCGCCCACACCGCGTCGTCCCACGCCCCGGCGGAATCCATCGCGTCGGTCAGCCACAACGACAGACAGTCGATGAGCAGGGGCGGCCCCTGCGCCTCCAGCAACGGCACCAGATCGCAGGTCTCGACCGTCTGCCACGACCCCGGCCGCCGCACCCGGTGCGCCGCCACCCGCGCCGACCACTCCGTGTCCCCGTTGCGCGACCCGCCCGTCGCCACGTACAGCACGTCCGGAAAGGCCTCCAGCCTCCGCTCGGCCTCCACCGACTTGCCCGACCGCGCCCCGCCCAGCACCAGCGTCCGCCGCGGCACGTCCGGCACGTCCTCGTACGCCCCCACCGCCAGCGTCACCCCGTCCGGCACGGCCCGCGCTCCGGCCGCCGCGAGCCGCCGCCCGAGCTCCGGGCCCGGCGGCACGTCGTGGTCCAGATGGACGGCGAGAACGTCGGTCGTCGGCCCGACCGCCCCCACCGCCCGCAGCTTCGCCAGCGCGTCCGGCCGCCCCACGACATCCGCGAGGACCATGTCGTACGACTCGGCCGGTTCCTCCAGGCCCGCGGGCGCTCCGCCCGGCGGCAGATACAGCAGCCGCTGCCCCTCCGGCCCGGTCACCGCGTACCCCGTCCCCGGCGCGTCCAGCGCCACCGCCCGCACCCGGTGCCCCGTCAGCAGCGTCAACTCCCGCCCGTCCGGCACCCGCCCGGGCTGCGGCAGCCCCGCGGGCACCTCGACCGCCGGCCCGTCGTGCGGGTGCGACAGCAGCACCTGCCGTACGCCGGTCAGGGAACGGCCCGCCCGCGCCGCGGCGAACGCCGCGCCCGGCGTCAGGTCGAGCATCAGCGCCCCGTCCAGGAGCAGCGCGGTGGCCGCCCGCGCGTCCGGGCCGAGGGCGGCGGCACAGGCCGCGCAGGGACAGTCGGGGCGGGGGAGACCCGCGGGGGCGCCGGTGCCGAGCAGAGTGAGTTCCACGCACCGATTTTCGCCTGCCCGCCCGGCTCCTGCGCGCCTGGCACCCCGTATGGAGCCTTCTCGGGAAGCCGTACGGGATACGTGGGTGACAACCCGCGCGCAAGCGGTCACCCGCAGTCCTGTGACGGCACACCCGGCGGAGCGCATAGGCTCTGAGGAGAAGCCGGACCAAGATCCGGCTTTTCGCTGTGCAGTGTGCTCACACACATGGGAGGCGTACATGGCGGCATGGACGTGGCGGTTCGAGAAGACCGACGGGACGGAGGTCCAGCCCGCGGTGCCGCCGGAGGAGTTCCCCACCCAGGGGGACGCCGAGTCCTGGATCGGGGAGCACTGGAAGGCCCTGCAGGAGGGCGGTGCCGATCAGGTGCGGCTGTTCGAGGACGCCGCGGAGATCTACGGGCCGATGAGTCTGCACGCGGCCGAGGCGTGAGCCCGTGGGCGGGGGCCGACGGCCTCCGCCCACCCCCTCTTTCGTGGGTCAGCCGCGCACGCCGCACAGGTGCAGCAGCGCGGCCACCCCGCGGTACGGATCCGTCCGGCCCGCCTTCTCCTCCACCGCGAGCAGCGTCTCCACCCCGTCCGGGACCTCCGCGCCGTCCGCCGCCGTGTCGGTGAACACCCGCACTCCGTACCAGGCGTGCAGCGGCGCCCCGATCCCCGCGAGCGTCGACGTCAGATCCTTCAGCCGGTCGGCCCGCACGTCGAGCCCGAGCCGATTGCGGTAGGCGGTCGTGTCGAAGGCCGCCAGCGCGCCCGGCCAGTCGCCGGACAGACCCGGCCGGATCGCGAGCGCGTCCCCGTTGCGCACGAGCAGCGACAGCAGCCCGCCGGGCGCCAGCATCCGGGCGAGGCCCGCCAGCAGCGGGTCGGGCTCCTCGACGTACATCAGGACGCCGTGGCACAGGACCACGTCGAAGCTGCCCGGCAGGAAGTGCACGCCGGTGTCCCGGCCGTCGCCCTCGATGATCCGCATCCGCGCCCGGATGCCCTCCGGTTCCCCGGAGAGGGACTCCCGGGCCACGGCGACCATCGTCGGGTCCTGCTCCAGACCGGTCACCTGGTGCCCCGCCCGGGCCAGCCGCAGCGCCTGCGTGCCCTGACCCATCCCCACGTCGAGCACCCGCAGGCGCTGACCGACCGGGAACCGGCCGACTATCTGCTCGTCCAGCTGGCGGGCCACCAGCTCCTGCCGGACGACATCGCGCAGCCCGCCCAGCCTGTCCAGCCAGGCATCCGCCGCACCCCCGGAGAACGGCGTCGTGGTCAGGGCCGCTCTCCGCGCTTGACCTGCGGCTTCGGCAGCCGGAGCCGGCGCATCTGGAGGGAGCGCATCAGGGCGTAGGCGACGGCGCCGCGCTTGTTCTCACCCGCGAAGCGCTCGTTCAGCTCCTTCTTCAGACGGAAGGCCGTGACGAACGAGTCGAGCACGATCAGCACGATCACCACGAGCCACAGCAGCAGCGCGATGTTCTGCAACGAGGCCACCCGCACCATGCTCAGCACGAGGATGACCACGGCCATCGGCAGGAAGAACTCCGCGATGTTGAACCGGGAGTCGACGAAGTCGCGCGCGAACCGGCGGACCGGTCCCTTGTCACGGGCGGGCAGATACCGCTCGTCGCCGCTCGCCAGCGCCTGGCGCTGCCGCTCCATCGCGGTACGGCGCTCCTCGCGCTGTCGCTTGGCGGCCTCCTTGCGCGTCATCGACGTGTTGGCCACGCTGCGGCGCGAGGACTGGGCCTGGCTGCGCTTGGGCGTGGGGCGGCCCTTGGGGGCCTCGGGGTGACGGGGCTGACTGGAGTCGGTCACCAGCGCCTTGTCGGCGTCCTGGGCCTTCTCATCCTTCGCACGGCTACGGAACACAAAACCCAAGGGTACGGGCTTCCGGGCATGGACCCCAGCCCCGCGGGGAACGATCCGGCAACACCAGTCGTCAGTAAGGGGACAGAGGGGACGTTGCGTACGCCTCCGGATGTTGCCGGGGGTGTACGGCTCCGGTAACCCCGGGGACCACCTACTCCCTACGCCGGAGCGGGAGCGCACGCAGTCGTCCTTGGGGATGAGCGCATCCGTCCCCGAACAGTGCGGTAATGGATGCAGGGCCCGTACTGTGGGTTCTGTCGCAGGAGCTGGAGCCAGGTCGTCAGAAGGGGGCGCGCGAAGCCCATGAGCGGTGTCATGAAGCGTATGGGGATGATCTTCCGCGCGAAGGCGAACAAGGCCCTTGACCGGGCCGAGGACCCGCGCGAGACCCTCGATTACTCGTACCAGAAGCAGCTGGAGCTGCTGCAGAAGGTCCGCCGCGGCGTCGCCGACGTGGCGACCTCCCGCAAGCGTCTGGAGCTGCAGCTGAACCAGCTGCAGTCGCAGTCCGGCAAGCTGGAGGACCAGGGCCGCAAGGCGCTCGCGCTGGGCCGTGAGGACCTGGCCCGGGAGGCGCTCTCCCGCCGGGCCGCGCTCCAGCAGCAGGTGACCGACCTGGAGACCCAGCACGCGACGCTCCAGGGCGAGGAGGAGAAACTCACCCTCGCGGCCCAGCGGCTCCAGGCCAAGGTCGACGCCTTCCGCACGAAGAAGGAGACGATCAAGGCGACGTACACGGCGGCCCAGGCGCAGACCCGGATCGGCGAGGCCTTCTCCGGCATCTCCGAGGAGATGGGCGACGTCGGCCTGGCCATCCAGCGTGCCGAGGACAAGACGGCCCAGCTCCAGGCCCGTGCCGGGGCCATCGACGAGCTGCTCGCCTCCGGTGCCCTGGAGGACCCCTCCGGCATGCACAAGGACGACCTCCAGGCCGAGCTGGACCGGCTCTCCGGTGGTACGGATGTAGAGCTGGAACTGCAGCGCATGAAGGCCGAACTGGCCGGAGGCTCGGGCAGCGGGCAGCAGGCCCTCGAAGGGGGCGCGGGCCAGCAGCAGTCCCAGCAGCAGCCGCAGGACACTCCGCGCTTCGACAAGCAGTAGGGGTCCACGCCTAGGAGGGCGACATGATCGTACGGATCATGGGGGAGGGCCAGGTGAGCCTGGCCGACGGCCACCTCGCCGAGCTGAACAAGCTGGACGACGAACTCCTGGCGGAAATGGAGAACGGCGACAGCCCCGGCTTCCGCCGCACCCTCCAGGCCCTCCTGGCCAGGGTCCGCGACCTGGGTGACCCCCTCCCGGACGACTCCCTGGAGCCGTCGGAACTGATCCTGCCGTCTCCGGACGCGACACTGGAGGAAGTCCGGGAACTCCTGAGCGACGACGGCCTGATCCCGGGCTGAGGCCGCGCGCACCCATGGCCGGGCCGACGAGGGCCTGGGGGCGAAGCCCCCGGCCCAGCTACCGTAAGCAGCCGTGAGCACCCTCGCGCGGGCCAGATGCCAGGCCAAGGCGCACCCCCTGGCCATGGACGCCGTTCTGGCCGCGGCCGTCCTGATCTGCATGGTCGCCGGCTCGTTCGTGGAGCCCCGGCACCGGGACAGCGTCAGCTGGGCCCTGCGCACCCCCGACTCCCTCAGCCTCGTCCTCATGGCCCTCGGCGCCGCCGCCCTGGTCTTCCGCCGCCGCGCCCCGATGACGGTCCTCGCCCTGACCGGCACGGTCTCCGTCGTGGAATCCGTCACCGGCGACCCCCGCGCCCCGGTCGCCATGTCCGCCGTCGTCGCCCTGTACACCGTCGCCTCCACCACCGACCGCCTCACCACCTGGCGCGTCGGCCTGCTCACCATGACCGTGCTGACCGGCGCCGCCATGTCGGCCGGCTCCCTGCCCTGGTACGCCCAAGAGAACCTCGCGATCTTCGCCTGGACCGGCATCGGCGCCACGGCAGGCGACGCCGTCCGCAGCCGCCGCGCCTTCGTCCAGGCGATCCGGGAGCGCGCCGAACGGGCCGAGCGGACCCGCGAGGAGGAGGCCCGCCGCCGGGTCGCCGAGGAACGCCTGCGCATCGCCCGGGACCTGCACGACGTCGTCGCCCACCACATCGCCCTGGTCAACGTGCAGGCCGGTGTCGCCGCCCACGTCATGGACAAGCGCCCCGACCAGGCCAAGGAGGCCCTCGCGCACGTCCGCGAGGCCAGCCGCTCCGCGCTCAACGAGCTCCGCGCCACCGTCGGCCTGCTCCGGCAGTCCGGCGACCCCGAGGCCCCGACCGAACCCGCCATGGGCCTGGACCGCCTCGACGAACTCACCGGCACCTTCCGCAGTGCCGGCCTGCACGTCGAGGTCGCCCGCGCCGACCAGGGCACGACCCTCCCGGCGGCCGTCGACCTGGCCGCCTACCGGATCATCCAGGAAGCCCTCACCAACGTGCAGAAACACGCCGGGCCCCAGGCCAAGGCCGAGGTCAGCCTCGTACACGTCGGACCGAACATCGAGATCACCGTGCTCGACGACGGCAGCGGTGAGCACGAGACCCAGGACCGCGGCGGCGGCCACGGACTGCTCGGCATGCGCGAGCGCGTCACCGCCCTGCGCGGCACCCTCACCACCGGTCCGCGCTACGGCGGCGGCTTCCGCGTCCATGCGATCCTGCCGCTCAAGACCCGCACACCGACCGGGGAGGACCCCGCATGACCATCCGTGTCCTGCTCGCCGACGACCAGGCGCTGCTCCGCAGCGCCTTTCGCGTGCTCGTCGACTCCGAGCCCGACATGGAGGTGGTCGGCGAGGCCTCCGACGGCGCGGAAGCGGTCCGGCTGACGAAGGAGCAGCACGCCGACGTCGTCCTCATGGACATCCGCATGCCCGGCACCGACGGTCTCGCCGCGACCCGCATGATCAGCGCCGACCCCGGCCTCGCCGACGTCCGGGTGGTCATCCTGACGACCTTCGAGGTCGACGACTACGTCGTGCAGTCGCTGCGCGCCGGTGCCTCCGGCTTCCTCGGCAAGGGCTCCGAGCCCGAGGAACTGCTGACCGCCATCCGCATCGCGGCCGGCGGGCAGGCCCTGCTGTCCCCGGCGGCCACCACGGGCCTGATCGCCCGGTTCCTCGCCCAGGAGGGCCCGGCCGGCGGCGACCGCGACCCGGCCCGCGGCCAACGGCTCGACTCGCTCACCGTCCGGGAGCGCGAGGTGCTCGTCCTGGTCGCCGGCGGGCACTCCAACGACGAGATCGCCGAGCGCCTCGAAGTCAGTCCGCTGACGGTGAAGACGCACGTCAACCGGGCCATGGCCAAGCTGGGTGCCCGGGACCGCGCCCAGCTCGTGGTCACCGCGTACGAGTCCGGCCTGGTCCGTCCGAGGGTGGAGTGAGCTCGCCCCGGGCGTACTGCGCCCGGAGTATGCGCCGCATAAGGAAACGGGACCTGGGGCCTACGGAACCCCGTCCCCCCATGGCCCAGGGTGTAGGGGCGAGCGCTCATCTGCGCGCCCGCTGCCGCTTCTGCCGCTAAACAGAAGAGAGACCCTCACCCATGTCCTGGCTGTCCAGATTCAGCCTCGCGCAACGGGCCCTGATCGGACTGATGTCGATCATCGCGCTCGTCTTCGGGGCGATCGCGATACCCCAGCTCAAGCAGCAGCTGCTGCCCACCATCGAACTGCCCGTGGTATCCGTGCTGGCGCCGTACCAGGGCGCGTCACCGGACGTGGTCGAGAAGCAGGTCGTCGAACCCATCGAGGACACCCTCGAAGCGGTCGACGGCATCAGCGGCGTCACCTCCACCGCCAGCGAGGGCAACGCCGTGATCATGGCGTCCTTCGACTACGGCAACGACACCAAGCAGCTGGTCGCCGACGTCCAGCAGGCCGTCAACCGGGCCCGCGTCCAGCTCCCGGACGACGTCGACCCCCAGGTCGTGGCCGGTTCCACGGACGACATCCCGACCGTCGTCCTCGCCGTCACCTCCGGCCGGGACCAGCAGGCCCTGGCCGACCAGCTCGACAGGACCGTCGTGCCGGACCTGAAGAGCATCGACGGCGTCGGCCAGGTCACCGTCGACGGGGTGCGCGACCTCCAGGTCACCGTCACCCCCGACGACGCGAAGCTGGCGAAGGCCGGCCTGACCCCGCAGTCCCTCTCCCAGGCGCTCCAGGCGGGCGGCGCGACCGTCCCGGCCGGCTCCTTCGACGAGGGCGGCGCCAACCGCACCGTCCAGGTCGGCGGCGGCTTCACCTCGCTGAAGCAGATCCAGGACCTGATGGTCACGGGCGAGTCCGGCAAGGGCAAGCCGGTGCGTCTCGGCGACGTCGCCACGGTGAAGCAGCAGGAGGCCCCGGCCGACTCCATCACCCGCACCGACGGCAAGCCCAGCCTCGCCGTCGCCGTCACCATGGACCGCGACGGCAGCGCGGTCGCCATCTCCGACGCCGTCCAGGACAAGCTCCCCGACCTGCGGCAGGACCTCGGCTCCGGCGCGACCCTCACGGTCGTCAGCGACCAGGGCCCGGCCGTGTCCAAGTCCATCGAGGGCCTGACCACCGAGGGCGCGCTCGGTCTGCTCTTCGCTGTCCTGGTGATCCTGGTCTTCCTGGCCTCGATCCGCTCGACCCTCGTGACGGCGGTGTCCATCCCGCTGTCCGTGGTCCTCGCCCTGATCGTGCTGTGGACGCGCGACCTGTCGCTGAACGTCCTGACGCTGGGCGCGCTGACGATCGCCATCGGCCGGGTCGTCGACGACTCGATCGTGGTCCTGGAGAACATCAAGCGACACCTCGGCTACGGGGAGGAGCGCCACTCGGCGATCCTCACCGCGGTGCGCGAGGTCGCGGGCGCGGTCACGTCCTCGACGCTCACCACAGTCGCGGTGTTCCTGCCGATCGGCCTGGTCGGCGGCATGGTGGGCGAGCTGTTCGGCTCGTTCAGCCTCACCGTCACGGCCGCGCTGCTGGCGTCCCTGCTCGTCTCCCTGACGGTCGTACCGGTGCTGTCGTACTGGTTCCTGCGCCCGCCGAAGGGCACCCCGGAGGACGCGGACGAGGCCCGCCGGCTCGCCGAGGAGAAGGAGGCCAGGAGCCGCCTGCAGCGCCTCTACGTCCCGGTCCTGCGCTTCGCGACCCGCCGCCGTCTGACCAGTGTGGCCCTCGCGATCGTCGTCCTCGTCGGCACGTTCGGCATGGCGCCGCTGCTGAAGACGAACTTCTTCGACCAGGGCGAGGTCGAGGTCCTCACCGTCAAGCAGGAGCTGAAGCCCGGCACGAGCCTCGCGGCGACCGACGCCCAGGCCAAGAAGGTCGAGCGGCTGCTCGCCGGCACCAAGGGCGTGAAGGACTACCAGGTCACGGTCGGCTCCTCCGGCTTCATGGCGGCTTTCGGCGGCGGTACGGACACCAACCAGGCCTCTTACCAGGTGACACTGGACGACTCGGCGTCGTACGAGGACGTCCAGGACAGCATCGAGAGGGGCCTGGCCGGGCTGAAGGGCATCGGCACGACGACCATCACCGCCGGTGACGGCTTCGGCGCCCAGGACCTCAGCGTGGTCGTGAAGGCCGCCGACGCAGGCGTCCTGCGCACGGCGTCCGAGGAGGTCCGCAGGACGGTCGCCTCCCTCGACGACGTCACGGACGTCACCAGCGACCTGTCGACCAGCGTGCCGCGCATCTCGGTGAAGGCCAACGGCAAGGCGGCCGCGGCCGGCTTCAGCGACCAGACCCTCGGCGCCGCCGTCGCCCAGGCCGTCCGCGGCACCCCGGCGGCCAAGGCGGTCCTGGACGACACCGAGCGCGACGTCGTCATCCGCTCGGCGAAGCCCGCGCAGACCCTGAAGCAGCTTCAGGACCTGCGCCTGGGCGCGGTGAAGCTCGGCGACATCGCCACCGTCAAGCTGGTCGACGGCCCGGTCTCGATGACCCGCATCGACGGCCAGCGCGCGGCCACCATCACCGCGAAGCCGACCGGCGACAACACGGGCGCGGTGAGCACCAAGCTCCAGTCCGAGATCAGCGCGCTGAAGCTCCCGGACGGCGCCACGGCGTCGATCGGTGGTGTCTCCGAGGACCAGGACGAGGCGTTCGCCAACCTGGGTCTGGCGATGCTGGCGGCCATCGCGATCGTCTTCATGCTGCTGGTCGGCACCTTCCGGTCCCTGGTCCAGCCGCTGATCCTGCTCGTCTCCATCCCGTTCGCCGCCACCGGCGCGATCGGCCTCCTGATCGCCACCGGCACCCCGATGGGCGTCCCGGCGATGATCGGCATGCTGATGCTGATCGGCATCGTGGTGACGAACGCGATCGTGCTGATCGACCTGATCAACCAGTACCGCAAGCAGGGCCACGGCGTCGTCGAGGCCGTGATCGAGGGCGGCCGGCACCGGCTGCGACCGATCCTCATGACCGCCCTGGCGACGATCTTCGCCTTGCTGCCCATGGCCCTCGGCATCACCGGCGAGGGCGGCTTCATCGCCCAGCCGCTGGCCGTGGTCGTGATCGGCGGCCTGGTCACGTCGACCCTGCTGACGCTGCTTCTCGTCCCGACGCTGTACGCGATGGTCGAGCTCCGCAAGGAGCGCCGGGCGAAGAAGCGCGCGGCGAAGGCCGGGGGCGTCTCCCGGCCCGCGGAGTCGGAGCAGCCGGAACCCGCGGTGGTGTAGTCCGCCGAAGAGCGACAACCTCATGGGCCAGGGTCAGCCGGCCCGCGCCGGGCGCCGTCCTCCTGGACGGCGCCCGGCGCCGTTTCCTGGTCCGGGGGCCAGGAAACCGTGCTTCCTCGCCTTTGGCCGGGTGTCCCGATCTGGCCTCTTGGCCGAAGACATCAGCTGAGCCCGTCGGTGATCCTGAAGCCCGATCGTGCGGGTGCGGCCCGCCGCCCTCCGGCGGCCGGTGACCGCCCGAAAGTAGGAGGCCAGCGCTCCCGATGTCGTCCGACAATGCCGCGGCAGAACTCTTCGACCCGCTCTCTCCGGAGTACACCGCCTGCCCGTACGCGGCCTTCGCCCGTGCTCGGAAGGAACAGCCGGTCGCCCATCAGACCGGGCTCGACGAATGGATCGTCACCGGCCGCGCCGAGATCGAGGCCGTGCAGCGGGACCATGAGCAGTTCACGAGCCGCTACAACCTCGACGGCTCGTATCCCTTCTGCCGCGAGGCCAAGGAGATCCTGGACGGCTCACTGTTCTTCCGGGTCGCTCTCTACAACGTGGACCCACCGGCTCACACCCGGTTCCGGAACCTCATCAGTGAGTACTTCTCACCCCGGGCGCTGCGGCGCCGGAAGGCGTCGATCGAGGAGATCGCCGCGCGGCTCGCCGAGGGCATCGCGGCGAAGGGCGGAGGCGACCTCCTCCAGGAGTTCGCCTACCCGCTGCCGATGACGGTGATCTGCGACATCATCGGCATCCCGGAGGAGGACCGGGCCACCGTCAAGGCCTGGAACAACGACTGGCTCGCCCTCCAGGTCGTCCCGCTCCCGCCGGAACAGCAGGTGCACTGCGCGGGCAACGTGGTCACCTACGAGAGGTACGTCCTCGACCTGCTGAAACGCCGTCGCCGCACGCCGGCCGACGACCTGCTCACCGAACTGGTGCGGGCCGCCGACGCCGACGATCCGGTCTGCACCGTGGAGGACGCCGTGGTGGCGCTCCGCGTGATGATCGCGGCGGGCCACGAGACCACCACCAACCTGATCTCCAACGCGGTCCACCAACTGCTGCGGGACCGCGACCTGTGGGAAGCCGTCGTCAAGAACCGGGAGCTCGCCGCCGCGGCCGTCGAGGAGACGTTGCGCTTCGACTCCTCGGTGCAGGGCGCGCCACGCGTGGCCACCGGGGCGCTGCGGGTCGGCGACACGGAGGTCCCCGAGGGGGCCCGGCTCCGCGTGATGTTCGCGGCCGCGGGACGCGACCCGGACTGGGTCGACGACCCCGACACCTTCCGGCTCGACCGGCAGGGCCCTCCGCGGCACCTCGGGTTCGGCCACGGCATCCACTTCTGCGTGGGGGCCGCGCTCGCCCGGCTGGAGAGCCGGATCGCCCTGGAGACGCTGGTGGACAAGCTCCCGGGGCTGCGCCTCGCGGACGGCTTCGAGCCACGGTATCTGCCGGGCGGCTTCGTCTTCCGGGGCCTTGCAGAACTGCCGGTCACCTGGTCCTGACGCGCGCGGCGCCCCACCACCCGCCGTTCCCATTCCACGGAGGCAAGAAGAACCATGGCTCTCGCGACCGCCGCACCCCACGTTCCCTCCATGCCGGGGCGCATTCCCCTCGCGGGTCACGCCGTCCAGATGTTCCGTAACCCGTTGCGGTTCTTCCAGAGCGTGAGCGAGCAGGGCGGCCTGGTACAGATCCGGCTCGGAACCAAGCAGGCCTACGTGGTGAGTGACCACGACATGCTTTACGACATCCTGGTCCGCAAGGCCAAGTCCTTCGAAAAGGGCATGCAGTTCGACCAGGCGCGTCCGCTGCTCGGCAACGGAATCCTGCTGTCGGAAGGCGACTTCCACCGCAGGCAGCGCCTGCTGATGCAGCCGGCCTTCCACCACGAGAAGATCGCTACCTACGTCGACATCATGCGCGAGTCGGCGACCGATGAGTTCGACACGTGGCGGGACGGTCAGCGCGTCGGCATGTACAACATGTTCTACGAACTCGCCGTGCGCATCGTCATCAAGGCGCTGTTCTCCACGGACATGGTGGAGCAGGACGTGGCCGAGGTCTACCGGTCCATGCCTGTCGTGATCTCCGGGGTCGAGAAGCGCGCGGCCATTCCCCCCGCCCTCCTGGACCGCATTCCCACCCGGTCAAGCCGCGAGTTCCACAGCGCGATAGGCCGGCTCTACTCGATGGGGCGGCGCATCATCGCCGACCACCGGGCCAAGGGCACCGGCGCCGGCACCGACGACCTGATGAACCTTCTCTTCACCGCCCGCGACGAGGGCAACAAGTCGATGACCGACAAGCAGATCCAGGACGAGTTCATGACGCTCCTGACCGCGGGGTCCGAGACCACGCCGAGTGCCATGAGCTGGACCTGCATGCTGCTGGGCCGTCACCCCGAGGTGCAGCGCCGGATGCAGGAGGAGGTGGACACGGTGGTCGGCGACCGCCCTGTCGAGGCCGCCGACCTGCGCGCCCTGGACTACACCCGGCGAGTCATCCAGGAGTCGCTGCGGCTGTACCCGCCGGTGTGGGCGCTCGGCCGCAAATGCGTCAAGGACACCGAACTCGGCGGTCACCGCATCCCGGCGGGCACCGAGGTCCTCTACTCCATCTACGCGGTGCACCACGACCCGAAGGTGTACGACAACCCGGAGGCATTCGACCCCGACCGCTGGTTGCCCGAGCGGGCCAAGCAGGTGCCGCGCAGCGCCTTCATGCCGTTCGGTGCCGGTGTCCGCAACTGCATCGGCGAGTCGTTCTCCTGGTTCGAGACCCAGACCGTCCTCGCCACGCTGCTGCAGCGGTGGTCCGTGCAGCCCGTCACGGGTGAGCCGGTGAAACCGATAGCCATGGGAGCCCTGGTCCCCGGGGAGCTCCCGATGAAGGTCGTCAGGCGCCACAAGTGACCCTCACGGACGAGCGGACCGAAAGCGCGGCGGTCACCTCGCGGGTCAACGGCAGCCTCGACGCCTTCCTCAAGCAACGGATAGCCGGGGAGACCGACCCGGCCGCCCGCGAAGTGCTGACGATGCTGCGGGACTTCACCATGAACGGCGGGAAGCGGATCCGTCCGCTCTTCTGCTACTGGGGGTGGCGCGGTGCCGGGGGATCCCCGGACGACGCCGACGTCATCACCGTGGCGGCGGCACTGGAGCTCTTCCACACAGCGGCCCTGATCCACGACGACATCATCGACAACAGCGATCTGCGGCGCGGCCGGCCCACCCTCCACCTGGCCCTCGACAAGTGGCACGCCGCGCAGGACTGGCGGGGCGAGAGCCGGGCGTTCGGGGAGAGCGGCGCGCTCCTCACCGGGAACGCCTGCCTGGTCTGGTCGGAGGAGATGTTCCACGGCAGCCCGCTGGTGACCAGGCGGGAGCGGGCCAGGCAGCTGTTCGCCCGGCTGCGCACGTCGGCGGTGTACGGGGAGTTCCTCGATCTCGTCGGCGAGACGCGCGGCGGTCTCCTCAGCGATGCTCTGAAGATCATCCGGCACAAGACGGCGAGCTACACCGTCCGCTACCCCCTCCAGATCGGCGGCGCCCTCGCCGGCGCGGACGACGCGGTGCTGGCGGCATACGACACGTTCGGGCTGATGCTGGGTGAGGCCTTCCAGCTGCGCGACGACCTGATGGGACTGTTCGGTACTTCCGAACTGACGGGCAAGGACGCCTCGGACGACGCCCGGAAGGGCAAGCCCACGGCGCTCATCGCGGTCGCCCGGAAACTGGCCGATCCCGAGCAGCACGCACGTCTGGACCTGCTCTACGGAGTCGAGCAGCTCGGCCAGGACGGCCTTGCCGAACTGCGGGACGTGGTCCGGGCGACCGGGGCCCCCGCCGTCATCGAGCAGATAATCCGCGATCGCCACGCCGGCGCGGTCCGGGCTTTGCGCGAGGCCGGACTCCAGGCCTCCGCACTGACCGAACTGGAGTCCCTGGCAGCCGCCTCCGTGCATCGTGAAAGGTGAGTGACTTGATGACGACCATCCCGAAGCCGTTCTCGTACGGAACGGAGATCTACCTCCCCGAGTTTCCCTATCTGCTGCCGGCGTGCAGCCACCCGCGCACGGACGACATCCGTGAGGAGTCGGATGCCTGGCTCAGGGAGGCCATGGCCTTCGCCATGGCCGACCCGCGGGAGATGGAACTGCTCCTGGAGGAGACCGCTTCCCTGTGGACCTGTCTGGTGCTGCCGACGGCCCGCGAGGACAGGCTGCGCCATCTGTGCAAGTACACCGAGTACCTCTCGGTCTTCGACAACGCGATGGTGGACCGTACGAAGATCGGCAAGGACCCCGAGGCGGCGCAGGACCTGTTCCGCCGGGTGGCGGGTATCCTCGACGACCAGGCCGACGGCGCCGACTTCGAGTGGGGCTCGGTGCTGCACGGGCTGTGGAAGGAGATGCGGGCGGGCATGCCGCCCGCGGTGTGGGACCGGTTCCTGGCGGAGGTCCGGCGATTCCTCGCCGGCTGCGTCCATGAGATCACCTCCCGAGCCGAGGACCGGGTCTTCGACTACGAGACCTACATCGAGGTCCGCAAGGACAGCGTCGGCATGGGCATGTACTTCGTGCTCGGCGAGTACGGGCTGGGCATCGACCTGACCGAGGACCTGCGGCGCCATCCGGAACTGCGCGAGATCATCGACACCGCCCTGGTGCACATCATGCTGACGAACGACATGTTCTCGTTCCGGGCCGAGGCGATGATGGACGACTACGTCAACGCGCTGTCGGTGCTGCGGCTCAGCGAGGGACTCGGCCTGCAGGAGGCGGTGGACCGCCTGTTCGTCCTGGTCGACGGCAAGCGGGCCGAGTTCATGGCGGCGCGGGCGGCCATCGAGGCGAGCGACCTGGGCCGGCGCGAGGACATCCGCGCCTACCTGGACGCGCTGTGGCACATGATGGCGGGCAACCTGCAGTGGTCGTACCTGACGTCCCGTTACAACGGCCCGGGGCACCAGTGGAACGGGGTGCGATCCGGAGTGCTGACGCTGAACCGGGACCGCACCGTGTTCAGCGACCGCGCCTACTGCCGGCTGTCCTCGCCGGGCACGGAGGTGCCCGCGTGAGCGCCACGTACGCGACCGCCCCCGGGCGGGTGCCCGGTGTCGGTCACGCGGTGGCGTTGATGCGCAGCCCGCTGCGGTTCCTGACCTCCCTGCGCGCACACGGCGACCTGGTCCGCGTGGACCTGGGCCCCATGCCCTCCCTGTTCGTCACGTCCCCACCCCTCATCCACGCGGTTCTCACGGACCGCAAGGACCTGCTCGACAAGGGGCGGTTCTACGACAAGGTCCGGCCGCTCACCGGGAACGGGGTGATCCACGCCTACGGTGACGAGCACCGGCGCCAACAGGCCATGATCAAGCCCGCGTTCCACCGTGACGAGATCACCCGCTACATCGAGGTGATGCGCGAGGTCACGGAGGAGAAGACGGCGGGCTGGAGGGCCGGCGCGCGGATCCCGGTGGACAAGGCCATGCGGGACATCACGTTCAACATCCTGGCCCGCACCATGTTCGGCTCGGTCGTCGACCGGCGGGCCCACGAGGAGCTGGCCCGGATCCTGCCCACCGTGCTCGAGGCCATCATGTGGCGCACGGTGTCGCCGGGGGACACGCTGGAGAAGCTGCCGCTTCCCATGAACCGACGCTTCGACCGGGCCTTCGCCCAGCTGCGTGAGGCGATCAGCCGCGTCATGCTGGCCTACCGTGAGGGAGCGGCCGAACCCGGGCGGGCCGGCATGCTCGCCATGCTCCTCGATGCCCGTGACGAGACGACCGGCGAGGGGATGACCGACGAGGAGCTCTGCAACCAGATCGTCTCGGTGACCATGGCCGGATCGGAAACCGCCGCCACCGCCATGGCCTGGTTGTTCTACGAGCTGGCGCGCCACCCGGCGATCGAGGAGCGGGTGCGCGAGGAGGTCCTCGAGGTCGTCGGCGAGCGGGACTTCACGATGGCCGACGTCGGCAATCTGCCCTACAACCGCAGGGTGCTGCAGGAACTGATGCGGGTGCGGCAGCCCATCCTGGTCATCTCGCGGCGCGCCGTGCGGGACTTCCCGTTGGGCGGCGGTCACGTGAAGGCCGGCACGGAGTTGTTCTACAGCCCGTACGCCACGCACCGGGATCCGGAGCTCTTCCCCGATCCGCTGCGCTTCGACCCGGACCGCTGGCTGGACCGGTCGGCAGCCAGTCTGCCGAAGGGAGCGTACACACCCTTCGGCGCGGGCCCTCGCCACTGTATCGGCGAGCAGTTCGCCTGGGCGATGATGCACGTGGTGCTGGGCACGGTGATTCGCCGCTGGCGGCTGACGCTCGCCGACGGAGTCACGGTCAGGGAGATGCCGTGGGCGACGGTCAACCCCAACCACATGCCCATGACGGCCATGCCGGTCCACCGCCGGAAGCCGGTGCCGAGCCCATGACCCTGCGCATCATCGTCGACCTCGACCGCTGCTGTGGCTCGGGGATGTGCGCCCTGAGCGCACCGGACGTCTTCGACCAGCGGGACACCGACGGGCGGGTGATGCTCATCGAACAATTTGCGCCACCCGGGAGTGAACTTTCGGTCAGAACTGCCTCGGAGAACTGTCCGTGCGGGGCGATATCCCTGGAGAACTCGGCAAATGGAGAGTATGGGGGTCGAAAAGAATGATGTAGAACGTGCAGGTACCCGCTCCGGTGGTCCTGCCGGGACAGTTGAACGCTTGTGCGGCAGTCGGTGTTCGATTAGCCTGCTCTGGGTTACGGGGTCGCTAGAGCAGGTCTTGGTGTGCATCAAGTTGAGAGGCAGTCAAGTTCTTCCTGCGACGCTACCGAGAGTCACGGTATCGAGGTTGGGGGAGCCCAGTGCCGGTCAGTCTTTCTGGAAACAATTCGTTCAATCTCCGCGGAAATGCTGTGGAGGTTTTTGTCTGTGACAACCACCCGCACGCTCGATTCGGTCTGAAGATGCTGCTGTCCCAGGACCCGGGCATTTCCGTGGTCGGGGAGGCCGAGGACGAATCCCAGGCATTGAAACGTGTCGCCGAGTGCCGGCCCGACGTGGTCCTGCTGGAGGCGCGACTGGTTCAGCTCGTCCAGGAGCTCGGCAGGGCCATACCCGATCCTCCGTCCGCCTTGGTCTACGGCATCGACGCGATGACGCCCGAGCGGCTCGCGGCCCTCGTCAGGGGCAATGTGCGCGGCATGGTGCACCGCGACGCCGCGAACGACGAACTCATCCACGCGGTCCACGCGGTCGCGGACGACGGCGGGTTCGCCTCGCCCGAACTCACGGGCTGCCTGCTGCAGGCCATCCGATGCGGAGGTGCCAAGCCAGGTGTGGACCACCGGTTCCGCGACCGGCTCACGGGGCGTGAGAACAGCGTCCTGAGCCTGCTCTGCCAAGGACTGTCGAACAAGGCCATCGCCGCGGCCCTGTCCGTCAGCGAGAAGACCGTCAAGTTCCATGTCTCCAACGTGCTGGCCAAGTCCGGTGTCAGCACCAGGGCTCAGCTGATCGCGGCCATGGGCTCCTTCTCCGCGCCACAGGATGACGCCCTCCGGCGTCGCACCGCCTGAACCGTCACGGGTTCTCTCCTGGTCGATGGTCCAGGTTTCGGCGGGCCGACTCGCCGAGAGACCAGTTCGCGGACCTGGTTCTTGGGCTGAAGACACCTTCGGCCAAGGCCGGAAATACTGGGCCACGCGTTCCGTGAGAATTCATGCAGATTCCCTTCGGAGCGTGCTGGTGCCCGGTATGTGGCGCGGACGGATCCGATGGGAATGAGAGCTTGATGTCACGGCTGCGATATCTGGATCCCAGCGAGGCCTATCACGCATTCGTGGACTGGTCCGGATCCTATTCGATAGCGGCTGATGGTGAGATTCAGCCGGACCTGCTGATCAGGGCGTTCGAAGCGCTCTGTGACGCCGTTCCTCTGTTGAACGGATGCCTCGGCCGGGATCAGGAGGGCTTCTTCTTCCGGATCCCGGCCGGACGGCGACCGGAAGCCACCGTCCGGGAAACGGACGGGACGCAGGAGCACGAAGAGGCCGTCTACCTGGCCGAGATGGCCCGCCCGCTGGACTCCGGCCGGGAACTGTGCCGACTCGTTCTGGTGCGCGGTGAGCGCAGGGCGCGCGTCATCCTCGTCCTGCACCACAGCATGATCGACGGGCGCGGTGGCGTCACCTTGCTGGAGAAGCTGTGCCGCAACTACACCGCGCTCAGCGAGGGCCGCACGCCGCCCTACGGTGCTCCCGAGGTTCCCGCCCAGCTGTCCGCCGAGACCCTGCTGAAGACGCGCTCGGCCGGCGTCGTCGAGACCTCCGTCGACCGCGAGGCGCTGCGTGCGGCACTGGCCGCCGCACCGCAGCCGGACCGTCTGCGGCTGGTCCCCGGGCGGCTGCGGCTCGACGCGCGGGAGACCGCGTCGCTCCGTGACGCGCTGCGTGCCGACGCCTTCTCGGTGCACGGCTTCGTGGCCGGCGCGGCGACCGTGGCCGTACGGGACGGGCGGCCCGGGACCGGGCCCCTGGACCTGGTCTGCGGCTGCCCGGTGGACCTGCGCAACAGGACGGACCCACCGGTCACCGTCGAGGAGTCCACCAACTTCGTGAGCGGCGTGGAGACGTCGGTGCCCGTGGCGCGGAACGCCGACCCGACGGATGTGGGCCGTGTGATCAAGGAGCGGCTCGACAAGGCCGTCGACAGCGGCGAGGCGGAGCGCGCCATTCTCCAGGCCGGACAGTTCACGGCCGCCGAACCGGTCTCCGTCGACCTCGTCGTGACCAACCTCGGACCGATTCCCGAGTTCACCGCGCCGGAGGGACTGCGCGTCACGGACTTCCGCGGCTACACCACGACCACCATGCACGGCCTGCTGCTGTTCGTCGTCACCTCGTACGACAACCGGCTCAGTATCGAGATCACCTCACCCGAGGGCCTGCTCTCCCCGGAGCAGCGCACGGCTCTCGAGGAGCGCACCGCGGAACTGATCCGCGCCCGCACCAGGAACCAGGAGCGCGCATGACCCAGCAGGATGCCAAGCCGCAGCGTATCCCCACGGCACGAGTCCACCCCCTGGACCCGCCTCCGGAGCTGTCCGAGATGCGCGGTCGCTGCCCGGTGGCGCCGCTGGCCTACGCGGACGGCCACGAGGGATGGATCGTGACGAGTCATGAGCTCGCCCGGCAGGTGCTGTCCGACGCCCGGTTCAGCTCCGACCCGCGCATCCGGCACTCGGCGGTGCACGACGTCCTCGGAGACGGGCAGCCGCCCGAGGAGGACGTGCCGGGCATGTTCGTGGGCATGGACCCGCCGGAGCACACCAAGTACCGGCGTCTGCTCACGGGCGAGCTGAGCACTCGCCGTATGCGGGAGATGGAGCCGAAGATCGCGGCGGTCGCGCACGAGTTGGCCGACCGGATGGAGGAGGACGGCGTGGCCCGCGCGGACCTGGTCTCCGCTTTCGCCATGCCGCTGCCGTCCCGGGTCATCTGCGATCTCCTGGGAATTCCCTACCACGACTGGCAGGAAATTCAACCGGTCTCCGAGAAGATGCTGCGCATCGATTCGTCGGCGGCCGAGGTGAAGGAGTGCTACCGCATCATCTTCGAATTCCTCGCGAAGGTCGTGGAGCTGAAGCGGAAAGAACCCGAGGACGATATGCTGAGCGGGCTCGCGCAGTCGGCGGAGCTCAGTGACGTGGAACTGACGAGCGTGGCCTTCCAGCTTTTCACCGCGGGCCACGAGACGACCGCGAACATGTTCTCCCTGGGCACGTACACGCTGCTCACCCATCCGGAACAGCTCGCCGCCCTGCGTGCCGACCCGCAGCTGATGGGCGGCGCCGTCGAGGAACTCCTGCGTTACCTGACGGTCATCCAGTTCGGCATCTCGCGCGGCGCGACCACCGACGTGGAGCTCGGCGGGCGTACCGTCAGGGCCGGGCAGACCGTCACGGTGTCGCTGCCCGCGGCCAACCGGGACCCCGACCGCTTCGAGGAGCCGGACCGCTTCGACATCACGAGGGTGCCCTCCGGCAACGTGGCCTTCGGCTTCGGTGTGCACCAGTGCGTTGCCCAGCAGCTGGCCCGGGCGGAGCTGCGGATCGGCTTCCAGGTGTTGCTGGAGAGGCTCCCGGGGCTGCGCCTGGCGGTGCCGGCCGAGCAGGTGCGGATGCGCGACGGGGCCATCGTGTACGGGTGCCAGGAACTGCCGGTGACGTGGTAGCGGCCGGAGCACGGGGCCGGCCCGGACCCGCGCGGGCCGGCCGCGTCCGGCCGGGCTCAGGAGGCGGGCAGGCGCAGACCGCCGTCCAGCCGGATGGTCTCGCCGTTGATCATGGGGTTGCCGAGGATGTGGACCACCAGCTCCGCGAACTCCTCCGCCCTCCCCCACCTGCGCGGATGCGGCACGGTCCGGGCCAGCGCGGCTCTCTTTGCCTCGGGCAGGACCTCGGCCGCCGGCGTGTCGAACAGCCCCGGCGCCACGGTGACCACCCGTATCAGCACCCCGCCGAGGTCCCTGGCGAGCGGGAGTGTCATGCCCGCCACGCCGGCCTTGGAGGCGGCATAGGCGGCCTGCCCGATCTGGCCGTCGAACGCCGCGATGGAGGCGGTGTTGACGATGACTCCCCGCTCACCGGCGACCGGCTCGTTACGTGCCATCAGCTCGGCGGCCAGGCGGACGACGTTGAAGGTGCCGACGAGGTTCGCCTCGACCACATCGGCGAACTCCTTGAGGGAGTGCGTGCCGGAGCGGCCCACCACCCGCGCCGCGTGAGCCCGGCCGGCGCAGTTCACCACAGCCCGGAGGGTTCCGCACCCGGCGGCGACCTCGACGGCGTGCGCCACGTCCTGCTCCACGGCGACGTCACCGGGCACGAAGACGGCCGCGGAACCCAGGCGCGCCACCGCCTGCTCGCCCCGTGCCCGGGAGCGGCCGAGCAGGACCGGGCGGGTGCCGTCGGTGAGCAGCCGTTCGGCGGTCGCGAGACCGAGGCCCGACGTTCCGCCGGCGACGAGAGCAACGGGACGAGACATGAAGTCCTTTCCTGTCAGGAAGCGGGAAACAACGGGCGTGGCTGTCAATCATGAGTGAGCGGTCAATCTGCCGCAAGGTTCATCTGGAAATTTTCCGATCCTCTTCCAGAATGTGTTCTCTTTCCCTGCCGGGCGTTCCCAACCGCTCCGCATGGGCAGCAGTAAAGGAGTGTGCAGACGGTGTGGAATTCAACCGAGATGTCCGTGGGGATTCGTTCGGTAGGGCGTTTCGTGCCCGATCTCGAGATATCGAACGAGGAAATCGTCAGCCGCTTCGACACGACTGATGAGTGGATCAGCGAGAAGTTGGGAATCCACACGCGCCGGGTGGCCCGGCCGGGGCAGCTGACCTCCGACCTGGCGGTCGGAGCGCTCCAGGACGCCTGCCGGCGCGCCGGCGTCGCTCCCGAGACCCTCGATCTGGTGATCTGCTGCACGGGAACGCCGGACCACATGCTGCCCGCCATGGCCGCAGCCGTGCTGCGCAAGGCAGGCCTCTTCGACATCAGAGGGTTCGACGTCAACGCGGGGGGCTGCGCGGGTGGCGTCTTCGCTCTCGATGTCGGCGCGAAGTACATCCGCTCGGGGGAGTACCACCGGGTGGCCGTCGTCGTCGCCGACACCGTCGCCCAGTGCCTGGATCCGCAGGACCGCACGGCACACGCCATCTTCGGCGACGGCGCCGGCTGCTACCTGCTGGAGGCGTGCCGGGACGGGCGCGGCATCGGTCCCACCCTGATGCGCACGAAACCGGAGCTCTACTACACGGCCTTCACGGAGCGTCAGCTCCCGCCGGAAGGCCTGCCCAACCGCTTCAGCGGGCCCAACTACATGCGCATGGACGGCAGGGGAGTGCGCGACTTCGCCCTGGAAGTCGTCCCCGACTTCGCCGAACAGGTGGTCAAGGCCGCCGGGACCACGCTGGATGCCGTCGACCTGATCGTCACGCACCAGGCCAACCCCACGCTGCTGCGCACGCTGATGCGCGAGCTGGGGCAGCCGGAGTCGAAGACCGTCATCGTGGCGGACCGGCTCGGCAACACCAGCGGGTCGAGCGTGATCCTGGCACTCGTGGACGCTGTGGACTCCGGTCGGCTCCGGCCGGGCGACGACGTCCTCCTCGTGTCCTTCGGCTCCGGCATGAGTTACGGCGGCACCGTGCTGCGCTGGTGTGCCCCGGAGGACTTCCGCGTCGAGCGGACGGAGGCCGCATGACCGGGACCGAGGAGGACGCACGGTATGAGGTCAGCCTCGTCACCGGTGCCTCGCGAGGCATCGGACGGGCGGTGGCGTGCGTGCTCGCTCGTCGCGGCGGCCATGTCGTCATCAACTACAAACAGAACGAGGAGGCGGCACAGAGCACCCTGCGGGCGGTCGAGGAGAGCGGCGGCCGGGGCAGTCTGTGCCGCGCCGACGTGGAGGACCCGGAACAGACGGCCGAGCTGTTCGCCTTCGTGGAGCGACACCACGGCAGGCTCGATCATCTGGTGGCCAACGCCGCGGCGGGCCCCGCGAAGACCGTCGATCAGGTGGAACTGCGGCACCTCGCGCGCAGCCATGCCATGAACGCGCAGTCGTTCGTGATCGCCGCCCAGCACGCCGTACGCCTGATGGGCCGCGGGGGCCGGATCGTGGCGATCTCGTCGCTCGCCGCCGGGCGTGCCATACCCGGATACGCCGCCATCGGCGCGCAGAAGGCGGCTCTGGAGGCGTGGGTCCGCTACTTCGCGGCCGAGCTGGCTCCCCGGGGCATCAACGTGAACGCGGTGACCGGGGGCATGATCACGACGGACTCCCTGTCCCACTATCTGCGGGCCACGGGTCTCACCGCCGCCGACATCGTGCCCCACATCCCCAGAGGCCGGCCCGGCTCGCCCCGTGAGGTGGCCGACGCCGTGGACTTCCTGCTCTCGGCCGGCGCCGAGTACATCACGGGCCAGAACCTGGTCGTCGACGGGGGCCTGAGCATCTCGGCGCCCTTCTGCGGCCATCCGTGACGCTCCCCGGGCCGGCCGCGACGGGCCGGCCCGGCAAGGCGAGGGCTACGGCAGCGCCAGCATCCGCTCCAGGGCCAGCTTCGCGAAGGCCTCCGTCTCCTTGTCCACCTCGATGCGGTTGACGAGGTTGCCCTCGGCCAGCGACTCCAGGGCCCAGACCAGGTGGGGGAGGTCGATGCGGTTCATGGTCGAGCAGAAGCAGACCGTCTTGTCGAGGAAGACGATCTCCTTGCCCTCGGGCGCGAAACGGTTCGCCAGGCGGCGCACCAGGTTCAGCTCCGTGCCGATGGCCCACTTGGAGCCGGCCGGCGCGGCCTCCAGGGCCTTGATGATGTACTCCGTCGAGCCGACGTAGTCCGCCGCGGCCACGACCTCGTGCCGGCACTCGGGGTGGACCAGGACGTTCACGCCCGGGATGCGCTCGCGCACGTCGTTCACCGAGTCCAGGCTGAAGCGGCCGTGCACCGAGCAGTGGCCGCGCCACAGGATCATCTTCGCCGCGCGCAGCTCGTCGGCCGTCAGGCCGCCGTTCGGCCGGTGCGGGTTGTAGACGACGCAGTCCTCCAGGGACATGCCCATGTCCCGCACGGCCGTGTTGCGGCCCAGGTGCTGGTCCGGGAGGAAGAGGACCTTCGTCGTCGAGGGGTCCCCCTGCCCGAAGGCCCAGTCCAGAGCCCGCTTCGCGTTGGACGAGGTGCAGATCGTGCCGCCGTGCCTGCCCGTGAACGCCTTGATGTCCGCGGAGGAGTTCATGTACGAGACGGGCACGACCTGCTCGGCTATCCCGGCCTCGGTCAGCACGTCCCAGCACTCGGCGACCTGCTCGGCCGTCGCCATGTCGGCCATGGAGCAGCCGGCGGCGAGGTCGGGCAGCACGACCTTCTGGTCGTCGGACGTCAGGATGTCCGCGGACTCCGCCATGAAGTGCACGCCGCAGAACACGATGTACTCGGCCTCCGGGCGGGCGGCCGCATCCCGGGCCAGCTTGAACGAGTCACCGGTCACGTCCGCGAACTGGATGACCTCGTCGCGCTGGTAGTGGTGGCCGAGCACGAAGACCTTGTCCCCGAGCTTCTCCTTCGCCTTGCGGGCGCGCTCCACCAGGTCCGGGTCGGACGGCGAGGGCAGGTCGCCGGGACACTCCACACCGCGCTCGCTCTTCGGGTCGGCCTCACGGCCGAGGAGCAGCAGGGCGAGGGGCGTCGGCTGTACGTCGAGCTCCTGGGTCTGGGCGGTGGTCACGACACGCACCCTTTCTGTTTCTGCGACTTTTCGTCGATTTGACGCTATCTATCATAACCGCTTCACGTCACTTTGACGATGGCCATAGCGTCGGTGTGACGTGAATCCCGGTGAACCGCCGTTCATTCCCGGGACGACCCGGAAAGAGCCGTTTTCCGGTTCCGGGCGGGTGTGCGAGCATGAAAGGAGCCGGGATCGACGCCCGGCCCGGAATGAATCCGCGGCCCCGCCGGTTGCAACCGTCGGCAAGCAGTCTCCGTACAACCCGGGAGAGATGTAGATGTCCGTATCGGACGAGACCAGCACCGTCACCGACGGCATCATCCTGACCGACGCCGCCGCGTCCAAGGTCAAGGCGCTGCTCGACCAGGAAGGCCGCGAAGACCTCGCGCTGCGCGTCGCCGTCCAGCCCGGCGGCTGCTCCGGCCTGCGCTACCAGCTCTTCTTCGACGAGCGCGCGCTCGACGGCGACGTGGAGAAGGACTTCGGCGGTGTGAAGGTCGTCACCGACCGCATGAGCGCCCCGTACCTGGGCGGTGCCACGATCGACTTCGTGGACACCATCGAGAAGCAGGGCTTCACGATCGACAACCCGAACGCGACGGGCTCCTGCGCCTGCGGCGACTCCTTCAGCTGAGCCTGCCGAGCCGCCACCGGCGGCCGCGGACACGACGAAGGCGGCGGCCCCCTCCGACGGGGCCGCCGCCTTCGCGCTGTGCGGCCGCTCCTACCGCTCCCGCGTCGGGGGAGCCGGCAGCCGCGCACCCTCCTTGGCCAGCGGGACCGCCTTGCCGTCCGCGTCGACGACCGCCCGGTCACCGAGCGGCTCGTCCAACTGCACGGTCTCCTGGAACTGCTTGGCGATCAAGATGCAGACCTTGCCCTGCCACGGGGTCGACGTCACGGTGACCGTCACCTCGTCGTCCTTCTCGCTCGCCTTCACGTCGTAGTCGGCGCACACCCCGCCCGTGAAGGTCACCGTCAGCTCCGAGCCCTCGGCCCGGTAGCCGTCCACCTTCACCTCGCGCGGACCGGGAGCCGCCGTCGGCTGGTCACCCGGCTCGCCCGGCTCGGGGGAGGCCAGGTACGTCGGCTCCACCGCCGGGTACGTCACCGTGAACGGGTCCTTCGCGCCCGGCGCCGTCACCTCGAACAGCCAGGACGGCACCAGCGCCTGCCGGCCGTCCACGAGGTGCGCGGCCAGCCCGAACACCGCGTTCTCGACCGTGACGGTGTCCTGCCCGGGAGCACCGCTCGCCGGCTGCGCGCAGGGCTCCTCCAGCCGGTCCTTCAGCGGCACGGGGCTTGCGCAGCCGCCGATGCCCATCCGGGGATCGCTCTTCGGCTGCCCGTTCATCAGCTCCAGCGCCTTCTCGGCGCCGACCACGGGGTACGTGTCGCCCTTCACCGGCGCTTTCAGCTGACCGCTGCCGCCGACGACCTCGCCGCCCCCGCCGACCGTGATCCCGGTCGTCCATCCGTGCGTGGGCAGTCCGCCGACCTCGGGAGAGGCGTTCACCACCCGCTGGGCCCCCATGACCTGGCTCGCGTCGCGCTTCGCGTCGTCCTGACCCACCGCCTTCAGCACGGGCGCCGCGGCCTTCTCGGCCACCTCCTCGCTCACCGGTGTGCCACCGGACTGCGGGGCGCTGCAGGTGTCGGTGCCCTTGCAGTTGTCGGTACCCGGGGCGTACCGGCTGAACGTCCACGAGCCCGGCGCCTGCCGGTTCACCTGGAGGCTCGGCCCCGACCCGTCCTGGCCCCCGATCTTCCAGGCCTCGCCCTGCGCCACCGGCGTCCCCTCGACCCCGAGGGCCTTCGCCAGCCGGGCCACGTCCTCCTTGGTGACCTCACCGCGCGCCCGGTACACCGGCGCCTTGTCCGGGCCGTCCGGCAGGGTGCCGTCGACCCGGTAGGTGGCGCCGTAGGGGTTGGGCTCACCGGGCGCGATGCCGTTGCCGTCGTCCGCCGTGGACTCCGAGTAGCCGTCGAGCGCGAGCGGCGGGGGAGTGTCGTCCCCACCAGGCGCACCGGACGTCGTACCACCGCCCGACCCGTTCGACGCGTTGGAGGCGAGCCAGGCCCCACCACCGCCGATCAGCAGTACGGCGGCGGCGACGGAGGCGATGATCGCGGGCGTACGGGGACGGCCACCGCCGTGGCGGACCAGGTCCTCTTCGTCGCGGGGGTGGCCGCCGGCCGGTGCCGGGGCGGCACCGGGGCGGGCCTCCTCGGTACCGGGGTCCTCCGCAGTGACGTCGGGGGCCGGCGCCGGCTCCGGGCGGGGGTGGGCTTCCTCGGTGTCCTTGCCGTCCGCGGTGGCGGGGTGGGCTTCCTCGGTGTCCTTGCCGTCCGCGGTGGCGGGGTGGGCTTCCTCGGTGTCCTTGCCGTCCGCGGGGCCGGAGCCGGCTTCCGCGGCGCCCTCGCCGTCCGCGGCGGGTTCTCCGGCACCGGCCGCCGTCACCCGGGAAGCACCGGCCTGCGGGTCCTGGGGCGCGTCCTTCGTCGCGGCTTCCGGCGTACCCGGACCCTCGGCCGCCGGGGCCGCCTCGCTCTCGCTGTCCTCTGCCGCCTCCGGCTCGGCGGGGCGCTTCTCGTCACCCGGGGCGCCGGCAGGATCGGCGGCCCCGCCGGACTCAGCGGCACCCGGCGACCCCTCGGCGTCCGCGGGCGCCCCGGCCTCCGCCGAGGTTCCGGCGTCCGCCGTACCCGGCTCCTCGACCTCCGGGGCGTCGGCGGTGGTGCCGCCCGCTTCCCTGGCGTCGTCGTCGTTGTCGGGTCGCTCGGTGTTCACCGCATCGCTCCTTCGGCTGCACAGCTGTCCCATGGGACCCGGCCCGTCACCTACGGGCCCGCTGGTGGGTCGTATCCCGCCTCCCCTTTACGGGGGACAGCGATGGGACGCAGCGGGGGAGCACACGGTTCCCGCGAGTGCGCCGTTCAGTCCCCGTAGTCCTCCATGGCGTCGAGCAGCCGCGCCGACGCGAGGGGTACGGACACGCCGTGGATCAGGGCCGGGGAGACCGGCCGCGGGGCGATCCGGTCGGGGACCGCCCAGTGCGGAGCCATCCGCGCCCCGTCACCGGGCAGCGACGCCAGCTCGCCTTCCAGATCGACCGGAGCGGGAGCGTGGACCTCGAGGTTTGTCATAGCGGCACCGTATGCACGGCCGAGCCCACCGAGAAAGATCTACTATCGGGTAGTTTCGATGCCTACAGAGCCGCCCCGCCCACCCGATAGCGTGAACCGTCAAGGTCCGCCTCCCTCAGGAGAGTCCACGCCGTGCGCATCGCAGTCTCCGGCTCCATCGCCACCGACCACCTCATGACCTTCCCCGGCCGCTTCGCCGACCAGCTCGTGGCGGACCAGCTGCACACGGTCTCGCTGTCGTTCCTGGTCGACAAGCTCGACGTCCGCCGCGGCGGCGTCGCCGCGAACATCGCGTTCGGCATGGGACAGCTCGGCACCCGGCCGATCCTGGTCGGCGCCGCGGGCGCGGACTTCGACGAGTACCGGGCCTGGCTGGAGCGGCACGGCGTGGACACCGACTCCGTCCGCATCTCCGACACGCTGCACACCGCCCGCTTCGTGTGCACGACCGACGCCGACCACAACCAGATCGGCTCCTTCTACACCGGCGCCATGAGCGAGGCCCGCCTCATCGAGCTGAAGACCGTCGCCGACCGCGTCGGCGGCCTCGACCTGGTCTCCATCGGTGCCGACGACCCGGAGGCCATGCTCCGCCACACCGAGGAGTGCCGCTCCCGGTCCATCCCGTTCGCCGCCGACTTCTCCCAGCAGATCGCCCGGATGAACGGCGAGGAGATCCGCATCCTGCTGGACGGGGCGACGTACCTCTTCTCCAACGAGTACGAGAAGGGCCTCATCGAGACCAAGACCGGCTGGAGCGACGCGGAGATCCTGTCCCGCGTGGGCCACCGGGTGACCACCCTCGGCGCGCAGGGCGTGCGCATCGAGCGGGCCGGCGAGGACCCGATCGAGGTCGGCACGCCGGACGAGGAGCGCAAGGCCGACCCCACGGGCGTCGGCGACGCCTTCCGCGCCGGGTTCCTCTCCGGTCTGGCGTGGGGTGTCTCCCTGGAGCGTGCCGCGCAGGTCGGCTGCATGCTGGCGACCCTCGTGATCGAGACCGTCGGGACGCAGGAGTACCAGCTGCGGCGCGGGCACTTCATGGAGCGGTTCACCAAGGCGTACGGGGACGAGGCGGCGGAGGAGGTCCAGGCGCACCTGGCCTGACCGGCCGTTCCCGGCTTCGGGCGCGAGGGGCCGTTCGCGCAGTCCCCCGCGCCCTCAGCTCACCCGGCGGACCAGATAGGCGGTTCCTCGGTCCGTCGGCTCCTCGCCCGCGTACTCCTGGTCCCTCATCTCGCACCACGCCGGGATGTCCAGGCGGGCCGCCTCGTCGTCCGACAGCACCCGGACCAGGCCCCCCACGGGTACGTCACCGATGACCTTGGCGAGCTCGATGACGGGGATCGGGCAGCGCTTGCCGAGCGAGTCCACGACCAGGACGTCCTCCTCGCGGGCGACCTCCGAGGTGACCGGCGCGCCGAGCTTCTCCCGGACCGCCGCCACCGCCCCGGGGAGGACGGCGAGGAATCTCTCCACATCCTCCTCCGCCACCCCCGGCGGCAGCGAAACCCGCACATTTCCCTCACTCAGCACGCCCATGGCCCGCAGTACGTGGCTGGGCGTCAGCGTGCTGCTCGTGCAGGACGATCCGGACGAGACGGAGAAACCCTCCCGGTCCAGCTCGTGCAGCAGCGCCTCCCCGTCGACGTAGAGACAGGAGAAGGTGACGACCCCGGGCAGCCTCCGCTCCGGGTCGCCGACGACCTCGACATCGGGTACCAGCTGCGGCACCCGGGCCCGGATCCGGTCCGTCAGCTCCCGCAGGCGCACGGCCTCCCCGGCGGCCTCGGCCCGCACGGCCCTGAGCGACGCGGCCGCCGCCACGATCGCCGGGATGTTCTCGAAACCGGGTGCCCGCCCCGACTCCCGCTCGTCCACCGGCCCTTGCGCAGCGAACCGCGCACCCTTGCGCACGATCAGCAACCCGACCCCGGACGGCCCGCCCCACTTGTGCGCACTGGCCGTCAGCAGCGACCAGTCCCCGTCCACCGGCCCCCACCCCAGCGACTGCGCCGCGTCCACCAGCAACGGCACCCCGGCCTCCCGGCACACCTCGGCCACCGCCCCGACCGGCTGCTCGGTCCCCACCTCGTGGTTGGCGGACTGGAGACACGCCAGCGCGGTGTCCTCGCGCAGGGCGGCCGCGTACGCCGACGGGTCCACTCGCCCGGTCCGGTCCACCGCGATCTCGGTGACGGCCCCTCCGGCAGCCTCGAGGAGCTCCGCCGAATGCAGTACAGAGGAGTGTTCGACCGCTGACACGATCAGGTGGCGCCCGACTCGCCTGCGCCCGGCCAGCGCGCCGGCGATCCCCGTGTGCACGGCACGGGTTCCGGACGAGGTGAAGGTCAGCTCGTCCGGCCGGCATCCCACCGCCTCGGCTGCGGCCTCCCGCGCCGCGTCCAGCAGCACCCGGGCACGCCGCCCCTCCCTGTACAGGCGCGCGGGATCCGCCCACCCTTCGTCGAGCGAGGCCAGCAGGGCCTGCCGGGCGACCGGATGAAGCGGAGCAGCGGAAGCAGCATCGAAGTAGGCCACAGGGCAACGCTAGTGCCCCGGCAGGCAGCGTTCGCCCCGCCACAGACGCTGCCCGCCGGGGCACCGGAACGCCCGGCGGACAGACGCCCCGACAGGGGCGCGGGGCAATGACGTCTGCGGCTCCGCCGCAGGGCGCGACCGGCCACAGACAACCCGCACCCGCCAAACCAGCGAACCACCCCACCGCATAGGCACCCCTCCCCGAGAACCCCCGGAGGGCGTCGGCTAGGGTTTGGTCCGCATAAACATCCAAACCCCTGCCCGACGCAGGGCCGCGACCGACCAGCGAGAAGGCCAGGCCGCAGCCGATCCGCGCGGGCGAGACTCTCGGGAAGGCGCTACGTGAGTCCCAACGGCTCCGACCGCTCGCCGCGGCGCCCGATGCGGCGGAAGCTGCTGCAGGCACTGACCGCGGGCTTGGTCTTGGCGACAGCCACCGGTTGCTCGTACAACTGGGAAGACTTCCCCCGCCTTGGTATGCCCACCCCGACCACGGAAGAGGCTCCGCGGATCCTCTCCCTGTGGCAGGGGTCCTGGGCGGCTGCGCTCGCCGTCGGCGTGCTGGTGTGGGGTCTGATCCTGTGGAGTGCTTTCTTCCACCGGCGCAGCCGCACCAAGGTCGAGGTTCCTCCGCAGACCCGGTACAACATGCCCATCGAGGCGCTGTACACCGTGGTCCCGCTCATCATCGTCTCGGTGCTGTTCTACTTCACCGCCCGTGACGAGTCCGAGCTGCTCAGCCTCAAGAAGAAGCCCGACGTCACGGTCAACGTGGTCGGCTTCCAGTGGAGCTGGTGCTTCAACTACATCGAGCCGGTCGCCGGTTCCACCGGTGACGCCAAGAAGTCCCCGGACCTGGAGGCGATCCCGAACCGGTTCAAGGAGGACTTCCCGGCCAACGCCGGCGGCGTCTACGACTGCGGCGTCCCCGGTACGCGGAACCCGCAGACCAACAACCCGGGCCCGACGCTCTGGCTCCCCGAGGGCAAGACGGTCCGCTTCGTCCTGACCTCGCGTGACGTCATCCACTCCTTCTGGGTGGTGCCGTTCCTCATGAAGCAGGACGTCATCCCGGGCCACACCAATGCCTTCGAGGTGACCCCCAACAAGCAGGGCACCTTCCTCGGCAAGTGCGCCGAGCTCTGCGGCGTCGACCACTCTCGGATGCTGTTCAACGTGAAGGTCGTCTCCCCCGAGCGCTACGAGCAGCACCTCAAGGACCTCGTGGACAAGCAGCAGAACGGTTACGTTCCTGCCGGCATCGCGCAGACGAGCCACGAGAAGAACCGGGAGACGAACAACCTGTGAGCATCCTCAACGAACCCCAGGGTGCCGCGGCAGCAGGGTCCCACTACGAGGACGAGTTGCCGGTCAGGCGCCAGAACCGCGGCAGTGTCGTGGTCAAGTGGCTGACGACGACGGACCACAAGACGATCGGCACGCTGTACCTGGTGACGTCGTTCGCGTTCTTCGTCATCGGCGGCGTGATGGCGCTGCTCATGCGCGCCGAGCTCGCCCGGCCTGGTCTGCAGATCATGTCGAACGAGCAGTTCAACCAGGCGTTCACGATGCACGGCACGATCATGCTGCTGATGTTCGCGACGCCGCTGTTCGCCGGCTTCGCCAACTGGATCATGCCGCTCCAGATCGGTGCTCCGGACGTGGCGTTCCCGCGGCTGAACATGTTCGCCTACTGGCTGTACCTGTTCGGCTCGCTCATCGCTGTCGGGGGCTTCCTGACGCCGCAGGGCGCGGCCGACTTCGGCTGGTTCGCCTACAGCCCGCTGTCGGACGCGGTCCGTTCCCCGGGTATCGGCGCCGACATGTGGATCATGGGTCTGGCCTTCTCCGGTTTCGGCACCATCCTCGGCTCGGTCAACTTCATCACCACGATCATCTGCATGCGCGCCCCGGGCATGACCATGTTCCGCATGCCGGTGTTCACCTGGAACGTGCTGCTGACCGGTGTGCTGGTCCTGCTGGCCTTCCCGGTCCTGGCCGCGGCGCTGTTCGCGCTGGAGGCGGACCGCAAGTTCGGCGCGCACATCTTCGACCCGGCGAACGGCGGGGCGTTGCTGTGGCAACACCTCTTCTGGTTCTTCGGGCATCCGGAGGTGTACATCATCGCGCTGCCGTTCTTCGGCATCATCAGTGAGGTCATCCCGGTCTTCAGCCGTCGTCCGATCTTCGGCTACATGAACCTGATCGCGGCGACCATCGCGATCGCGGGTCTGTCCGTGACCGTGTGGGCGCACCACATGTACGTCACCGGCGGTGTACTGCTGCCGTTCTTCTCCTTCATGACCTTCCTGATCGCGGTCCCGACCGGCGTGAAGATCTTCAACTGGATCGGCACGATGTGGAAGGGCAGCCTGTCCTTCGAGACCCCGATGCTCTGGGCGATGGGCTTCCTCATCACCTTCACCTTCGGTGGTCTGACCGGTGTCATCCTGGCCTCGCCGCCGATGGACTTCCATGTCTCCGACTCGTACTTCGTGGTGGCCCACTTCCACTACGTGGTCTTCGGCACGGTCGTCTTCGCGATGTTCTCCGGCTTCCACTTCTGGTGGCCCAAGTGGACCGGCAAGATGCTCGACGAGCGTCTCGGCAAGATCACCTTCTGGACGCTGTTCGTCGGCTTCCACGGCACGTTCCTGGTCCAGCACTGGCTGGGCGCCGAGGGCATGCCGCGCCGGTACGCCGACTACCTCGCGGCCGACGGCTTCACCGCCCTGAACACCGTCTCGACGATCAGCTCGTTCCTGCTCGGCATGTCGATCCTGCCGTTCTTCTACAACGTGTGGAAGACGGCGAAGTACGGCAAGCCGGTCGGCGTCGACGACCCGTGGGGCTACAGCCGCTCCCTGGAGTGGGCGACCTCCTGCCCGCCGCCGCGGCACAACTTCATCACCATGCCGCGGATCCGCAGTGAATCCCCGGCATTCGACCTGCACCACCCCGAGCTCGCGGCTCTCGACCAGCTCGAGAACGCCGGTTACGGCGAAAAGGCCATCGCTGGTGGCAAGGAGGCCGGCAAGTGAAGATCCAGGGCCAGATGTTCATGTGGCTGAGCGTCTTCGTCCTCGCCATGGCTGTGGTCTATGGCGTGTGGTCGAAGGAGCCGGCCGGTACCACGGCGCTCTTCCTGGCCTTCGGCCTGTGCATCATGATCGGCTTCTACCTCGGCTTCACGGCCAAGCGGGTCGACGTGGGCGCACAGGACGACAAGGAGGCGGACGTCGCGGACGACGCCGGCGAGGTCGGGTTCTTCAGCCCGCACAGCTGGCAGCCGCTCTCCCTCGCCATCGGTGGCGCCCTCGCGTTCCTGTCCATCGCGATCGGCTGGTGGCTGATGTACTTCTCGCTGCCGATCATCCTGATCGGCGTCTGGGGCTGGGTCTTCGAGTACTACCGCGGTGAGAGCCGCACCCAGTAACACGCGCCGAGCGCCACAGGGGCCCGGACACTCCGAGAGGGGCGTCCGGGCCCCTGCTTCTGCCGCAATGCGTGTCACTCGTACGAGTCGCTCGGCGTGCCGCTGTTGACGCGGGTTCCTAGCGTGAGGTCATGAGCCACACAGCGATCTCCCGCCCCCGCACCGCCGTCGGCTGCACGCTGCTGGTGACCGCCCTCTGCGCGGGCGTCACCGCCTGCGGCTCGGACGGCAACCCGCTCGCCGCCCGCCCCTACGACGCGGCGGACCAGATCTCCTTCAACGCCCCCGACGGGGGCCGCAAGAAGGCCGACCCGGACAAGCCCCTGGAAGTCGTCGAGGACTCCGACGGGCGCATCACGGACGTCACGGCCCACGACGCCTCAGGACGCTACGTGGCGGGCGAACTCGCCGCCGACGGCAGCCGCTGGCACAGCACCACCCCGCTCGCCGCCAACGCCAGCTACACGGTCCGTGTGAGCACCGAGGACGAGGACGGGGCACCCGGCCGCAAGGTCGTCACCTTCGACACCGGCAAGCCCACCACCAAGAAGCGCCTGGACGTCGCCTTCGGCCCCAAGAAGGGCACCTACGGCGTCGGCCAGCCCATCACGGCCGAGCTGAGCCAGCCCGTCAAGGACAAGGCCCAGCGGGCCGTCGTGGAACGCGCCCTCAAGGTCTCCTCCACGCCCTCCACGGACGGCGCCTGGCACTGGGTGGACGACAAGAAGCTCCACTACCGCCCGAAGGACTACTGGCCCGCCCAGGCCACCGTCCAGGTCCGCAGCAACCTGCAGGGCATCAAGATCGGCGACCGGATGTGGGGCGGCAAGGCCAAGCCGCTGACCTTCACCACCGCGGACAAGCTCATAGCCGTCACGGACGCCGCCGCCCACCAGATGACCGTGTACAAGAACGACGAGATCGTCCGGCAGATACCGGTCACCACGGGCATGCCCGGCTACGACACCCGCAACGGCGTCAAGGTCGTCCTGGCCAAGGAGGGCACCGTCCGCATGACCAGCGCCAGCATCGGCGCCTCGGACTTCTACGACCTGATCGTGCACCACTCGGTCCGGGTCACCCACAGTGGCGAGTACGTCCACGCCGCCCCCTGGTCGGTCGGCTCCCAGGGCTACGCCAACGTCAGCCACGGCTGCACCGGCATGAGCACCGAGAACGCCGCCTGGTTCTACGAGACCGTCCGCGAGGGCGACATCGTCAAGGTCATAAACTCCGGCGGCGACACGATGGCCCCCTTCGGCAACGGCTTCGGCGACTGGAACCTCGACTGGGCGAGGTGGCGCACCGGCAGCGCCCTCACGGGCGGCGCCCCGGACGGCCCCACGGCAGCCGACAGGGCCCGCCTGCGCCCGCAGAGCGTCTGAACGCCCGCAGGGGCGGGCACACTCCCGGGCGTGGGGGCTGTGTCGATATGCGGCTCCGAGCCCCTAGGCGTTCAAAGCCGCCTTCTCCCGCAACAGCGAAGCCAGCGCCGAGGCGAACTCCACCGGCTCCACCGGCAGGGTCACCGCCGACTCAGCGCGACTCCAGGTCGCCAGCCACGCGTCCTGAGGCCGTCCGATCAGCAACAGCACCGGAGGGCAGTCGAAGACCTCGTCCTTGATCTGCCGGCACACCCCCATGCCGCCCATCGGCACGGCCTCACCGTCCAGGACGCAGACGTCGATGCCACCCCGGTCCAGCTCCTTGAGTACCGCGGCGGGAGTCGCGCACTCCAGGAACTCCACCACGGGAACGTCCGGAGCCGGCCTCCGTCCCGTGGCGAGCCGCACCTGCTCGCGGGTGTTGGAGTTGTCGCTGTAGACCAGCACCGTGGCGGTCGGCTGCATTGTTCCTCCGTGACGTCAGCGTCGTAAGGACAGGCCCGTTGGGCCGGATGCTACTCCCTTGAACACCACGTCAACAGCGGTACGACCGGCGAAGACACTCCGAACGGCACCCCCCGGAGTGAGGGCGGGATAAGCGACCGACATAATGTCGGTCGTGGCGACAGCAACGACAGTAGAAACCGGGCACGCGCACCCGTCGGTCAATCGGCCGAACCTCACCAGCGTCGGAACCATCATCTGGCTGAGTTCCGAGCTGATGTTCTTCGCGGCCCTCTTCGCGATGTACTTCACCCTGCGATCGGTGACGGGTCCCGATCACTGGAAGGAGATGGCGAGCCATCTCAACTTCCCGTTCTCGGCGGCGAACACCACCATCCTGGTGCTCTCCTCGCTCACCTGCCAGCTCGGCGTCTTCGCCGCCGAGCGCGGTGACGTGAAGAAGCTGCGGATGTGGTTCATCGTCACGTTCGTGATGGGTGCGATCTTCATCGGCGGTCAGGTCCTCGAGTACACCGAGCTGGTCAAGGAGGCGGGCCTGTCCCTGTCCTCCGACCCGTACGGCTCGGTCTTCTACCTGACCACCGGCTTCCACGGCCTGCACGTGACGGGCGGTCTCATCGCCTTCCTGCTGGTCCTCGGCCGGACCTACGCGGCCCGGAGGTTCACCCACGAGCAGGCGACGGCCGCGATCGTCGTGTCCTACTACTGGCACTTCGTCGATGTCGTCTGGATCGGACTCTTCGCCACGATCTACATGATCAAGTAGCGGAGCCCGCATCCGCGCGTGCTCGACGAAGCGCGCATCCCAGAAGCATCGACGCAGAAGATCCTGACACCGGGGTAATCCGTGAAAAAGCTCTCCGCACGACGACGCCATCCGCTGGCGGCGCTCGTCGTCCTACTCCTCGCGCTGGCATGCACCGGGGGGCTGTACGCCGTGTTCGCACCTGCGGACAAGGCACAGGCCGACGAAACCGCCCAGTCCCTCACCATCGAGGAGGGCAAGAAGCTCTACGCCGTCGGCTGCGCCAGTTGCCACGGCACCGGCGGTCAGGGCACCTCCGACGGGCCGAGCCTGGTGGGTGTGGGCGCCGCGGCCGTCGACTTCCAGGTGGCCACCGGCCGTATGCCGGCCGCCACCTCCCAGGGCCCGCAGGTCCCCCAGAAGAAGAACATCTACAGCCAGGCCGAGATCGACCAGCTCGCGGCCTTCATCGCCTCCCTCGGCGCCGGTCCTGCCATCCCGACCGAGGAGCAGTACGGCCCCCAGGGTGCCGACATCGCCAAGGGCGGTGAGCTGTTCCGCAACAACTGCGCGCAGTGCCACAACTTCACCGGCAAGGGCGGTGCGCTGACGCACGGCAAGTACGCGCCGAGCCTCGAGGACGTCGACCCGAAGCACATCTACGAGGCCATGCAGACCGGCCCGCAGAACATGCCGTCCTTCCCCGACACCACGCTGTCGGAGAAGAACAAGAAGGACATCATCGCGTACCTGGACGCGGTCAACACCAGCAAGTCCGAGAGCCCCGGCGGTCTCGAGCTGGGCGGCCTCGGGCCGGTCAGCGAGGGTCTGTTCGGCTGGATCTTCGGTCTCGGCGGGCTGATCGCCGTCGCCGTGTGGGTCGCCGCCCGGACCGCAAAGGCCAAGAAGTCATGAGTAGCCAAGACATTCCAGAAGAGAACCTGCCTGCCGAGCAGTCCGCAGGACATGACGAGCACGGCGTGGTGAGCGTCGCGGACGAGAAGCACCCGTTCGCCGACCCGGGCCTGCCGCCCCACGAGCACCGGATCCAGGACATCGACGAGCGGGCCGCCAAGCGGTCCGAGCGCTCGGTCGCCCTGATGTTCACGGTGTCGATGCTGGCCACCGTCGCCTTCATCGCCGCGTTCGTGGCGATCCCGGTCGACAAGTCGGTCTACATCTTCCCGCTGGGCCACATCAGCGCGCTGAACTTCGCGCTGGGCCTGACGCTCGGCATCGCCCTGTTCTGCATCGGCGCGGGCGCCGTCCACTGGGCCCGCACCCTGATGTCGGACGTGGAGATCGCCGACGAGCGGCACCCGATCGCGGCGGAGCCCGAGGTCCGGGAGAAGGTCTTCGCGGACTTCAGCCAGGGCGCCAAGGAATCCGCGCTCGGCCGTCGCAAGCTGATCCGCAACACCATGTTCGGCGCGCTGACGCTGGTGCCGCTCTCCGGTGTCGTGCTGCTGCGCGACCTCGGCCCGCTGCCCGAGGACAAGCTGCGTCACACGCTCTGGTCCAAGGGCAAGCTGCTCGTCAACATGAACACGAACGAGCCGATGCGTCCGTCCGACGTCGTGGTCGGTTCGCTGACCTTCGCCAAGCCCGAGGGCCTGGAGGAGCACGACCACGGGTTCCAGAACGAGATCGCCAAGGCCGCCCTGATGATCGTCCGGATCCAGCCGGAGAACATCAAGGACAAGCGCGAGCTCGAGTGGTCGCACGAGGGCATCGTCGCGTACTCGAAGATCTGCACCCACGTCGGCTGCCCGATCTCCCTGTACGAGCAGCAGACGCACCACGTGCTCTGCCCCTGCCACCAGTCCACCTTCGACCTCTCCGACGGTGCCCGAGTGATCTTCGGTCCCGCTGGTCACGCCCTGCCGCAGCTCCGCATCGGTGTGAACGACGAGGGCTACCTCGAGGCGCTCGGCGACTTCGAAGAGCCCGTCGGCCCTGCTTTCTGGGAGCGCGGATGAGCACTGCACAGACACGCCGCAAGGCGCCCGCGGGTGAGCGGGTCGCCGACTGGGCCGACGGCCGCCTGGGGATCTACTCCCTGGCCAAGGCCAACATGCGCAAGATCTTCCCGGACCACTGGTCCTTCATGCTGGGTGAGATCTGCCTCTACAGCTTCATCATCATCATCCTGACGGGTGTGTACCTGACGCTGTTCTTCCACCCGTCGATGAACGAGGTGGAGTATCACGGCAGTTACGTCCCCATGCAGGGCGTGCTGATGAGTGAGGCGTTCGCCTCCACGCTGGACATCAGCTTCGACGTCCGCGGCGGTCTGCTCATCCGGCAGATCCACCACTGGGCGGCGATCATCTTCCTCGCCGGCATGTTCGTGCACATGATGCGCGTGTTCTTCACCGGCGCGTTCCGCAAGCCGCGTGAGATCAACTGGCTGTTCGGCTTCCTTCTGTTCGTCCTGGGCATGTTCACCGGTTTCACCGGCTACTCGCTCCCGGACGACCTGCTCTCCGGCACCGGTGTCCGCTTCACCCAGGGCGCGATCCTGTCCGTGCCGATCGTCGGCACGTACATCTCGATGTTCCTGTTCGGCGGGGAGTTCCCGGGCACCGACTTCATCGCCCGGTTCTACTCGATCCACATCCTGCTGCTGCCGGGCATCATGCTCGGGCTCGTGGTCGGCCACCTGATCCTGGTCTTCTACCACAAGCACACCCAGTTCGCGGGTCCCGGCCGGACCAACAAGAACGTCGTCGGCATGCCGCTGCTGCCGGTCTACATGGCCAAGGCCGGAGGCTTCTTCTTCCTGGTCTTCGGCTTCATCGCGGCCCTGTCCGGCATCGCGACGATCAACCCGATCTGGAACCTGGGCCCGTACCGTCCCGACCAGGTGTCCACCGGTGCCCAGCCGGACTGGTACATGGGCTTCGCCGAGGGTCTGGTCCGGGCGATGCCCGGCTGGGAGATCAACCTCTGGGGACACACGCTCGTCCTCGGCGTGTTCATCCCACTGGTCCTCTTCGGCCTGTTCCTCGGGATCATCGCCCTCTACCCGTTCATCGAGTCGTGGGTCACCGGGGACAAGCGCGAGCACCACATCCTGGACCGGCCGCGCAACGCCCCGACGCGCACCGCCTTCGGTGTCGCGTGGGTCACCGGCTACATCATCATGCTGATCGGCGGTGGCAACGACATCGTCGCCACGCACTTCCATCTGTCGATCAACGCGGTCACCTGGTTCGTCCGGATCGGCTTCTTCCTCGGACCGGTCATCGCCTTCATCGTCACCAAGCGCATCTGCCTGGGCCTGCAGCGCCGGGACAAGGAGAAGGTGCTGCACGGCCGCGAGTCGGGCATCATCAAGCGCCTGCCGCACGGTGAGTTCATCGAGGTGCACGAGCCGCTCAGCCAGGAGCAGATGTACACGCTCACGGCGCACGAGCAGTACCAGCCGGCCGAGATCGGCCCGACGGTCGACGAGAACGGTGTCGAGCGCAAGGTGAAGGGCTCCGAGAAGCTGCGCGCCAAGCTCAGCGACGCCTACTACGGCGAGGGTGCCCAGATCCCGAAGCCCACCGCCGAGGAGTACCGGGAGATCACGAGCGGCCACGGCCACCACTGATCAACTGCTTCGCCACGCCACACAGGGGCCTCGTCCGTCCCCCAAGCTCAAAAGAGCAGGGGGTACCCCCATCCGGACGGGGCCCTTCGTGGTGTCCCGGGCTGGATAGGGTGGACCCCGTTGAGACTCTCGTCCCGTAGTGCGGGACGCCTGACCCTGGAGCGGCTTATGAGCGCTGTGACCCCCGCTGGAGGCGACACCGCGGCGGGCCGCTCCTGGCCCCTGCTGCTGAACGGCCTGCTGGACGGCAGGCACCTGAGCGCGGACGACACCGCCTGGGCGATGGACCGGATCATGCGCGGCGAGGCGACCGAGGCGCAGATCGCCGGGTTCGTCGTGGCCCTGCGCGCCAAGGGCGAGACCGTCGAGGAGATCAGGGGTCTCGTCCGCACGATGTACGAGCACGCCAACGTGATCGAGGTGCCCGGGGCGACGGTCGACATCGTCGGCACCGGCGGTGACGGCGCCAAGACGGTCAACATCTCCACGATGTCCTCGATCGTCGTCGCCGGCACCGGCGCGAAGGTCGTCAAGCACGGCAACCGGGCCGCGTCCTCGGCGTCCGGGGCCTCCGACGTGCTGGAGAAGCTCGGGGTCAACCTGGAGCTGCCGATCAGCCGGGTCGCGGAGGTCGCCGAGGAGGCCGGGATCACCTTCTGCTTCGCGGTGAAGTTCCACCCGGCGCTGCGGCACGCGGGCGCGGCCCGCGGCCAGTTGGGCATCCGCACGGTGTTCAACGCCCTCGGCCCGCTCACCAACCCGGCCCGGGTCCGTGCCCAGGCCGTGGGTGTGGCGGACCCCCGCATGGCGCCGATCGTCGCGGGCGTCTTCGCCGAGCGCGGCAACTCGTCCCTGGTCTTCCGGGGCGACGACGGCCTCGACGAGCTGACCACCACGTCCACGTCCCGGGTGTGGACCGTCCGGGACGGCGAGGTGACCGAGGAGGCCTTCGACCCGCGTGACGTGGGCCTCGAACTGGTCCCCGTGGAGGCGCTGCGCGGTGCGGACGCCTCCTACAACGCCGAGGTCGCCCGACGTCTGCTGGAGGGCGAGACCGGCCCGGTCCGGGACGCGGTTCTGCTGAACTCGGCGGCGGCACTGGTGGCCCTGGAGCCCACCACCGCGCCGCTGGCGGAGCAGATCCGTGCCGGGATGGTGAAGGCGGCCGAGTCGATCGACTCGGGGGCGGCGAAGCGGACGCTGGAGCGTTGGGTGGCCGCGAGCAACAGGTAGCGGATCCCGTACGGCGTCCCGTGATCCGGACTCGGGTTGCGGGACGCCGATCTTTTCGCGTACTTTCCTGATCAGGTCATGAGTGACAGTCATGAGGCCCCGGCCGACTGTCCGGCAACCCTCCGTCCGTGGCGGGGTGCCCCGGGTGAAGACCAGGCCGTGGGCAGCGAGGTCCGCGGCAAGCGCGGACCCCTCGAGACACCAGGGGTCCTGGTCGTCGAGGAGCCTCCCGTGAGCAAGCGAATGCGATAGGGCCGCAGAGCCCCGCTTCCGCACACCCCTTTTCTCTCACCCCATGCCTCTCACGGGAGTTCCGCCATGTCCGCCTCCACCGTTGCCGTCGCCCCGTCCGTTTGTGCCCCGCTGCCCGTTCTGGGCCGGGATGTCACCGTTCCGCTGGTGACCGGCGGCGAGGCCCCCTACGCCGCGCTCGACTACGCCGCCAGCGCCCCGGCACTCCAGCGGGTCTGGGACGACGTCGCCGCCTACGCGCCGTACTACGGCAGCGTCCACCGCGGCGCCGGGTACCTCTCCCAGCTCTCCACCGACCTGTTCGAGAACGCCCGCCGGACCGTCGCCGGGTTCCTCGACTGCCGCGAGGACGACCAGGTCGTGTTCACCCGCTCCACCACCGACTCCCTCAACCTCCTCGCCGCCGCCCTCCCCGCCGACTGCCAGGTCTTCGTCTTCGAGACCGAGCACCACGCCGCCCTGCTGCCCTGGCGCAACGCCCGCGTCACCTGCCTCGACGCCCCGCGCAGCCCGCGTCAGGCCGTCGAGACGCTGGAGCGCGCCCTCGCCGGCCGCGACCCCTATGGACCTGCCCTCGTCTGCGTCACCGGCGCCTCGAACGTCACCGGCGAGCTGTGGCCCGTACGGGAACTCGCGGCGGCCGCGCACGCCCACGGCGCGCGGATCGTCCTGGACGCCGCCCAGCTTGCCCCGCACCACCCGGTGTCCGTCGCGGACCTCGACGTCGACTGGGTCGCCTTCTCCGGGCACAAGCTGTACGCGCCCTTCGGCTCCGGCGTCCTGGCCGGGCGGGCTGACTGGCTGCGCGCCGCCGAGCCGTACCTCGCGGGCGGCGGCGCCAGCCGCAAGGTCAGCCGGCGCGCGGACGGGGGAGTGGACGTGGAGTGGCACGACGGCGCCGCGCGCCACGAGGCCGGGTCGCCCAACGTCATCGGCGCCCACGCCGTCGCCTCGGCGTGCAAGGCGCTGACCGAGGCCGGTTTCGACACGCTCGTCGCCCGTGAGCAGTACCTGGTCCGCGCGGTGCGCGACCGTCTCGCCGACGTGCCTCAGGTGCGGTTCCTGTCGCTCTTCGGGGACGACGCGCCGCGCGTCGGCGTGCTGTCCTTCGTCGTCGAGGGCTGGAACAGCTCGCACTTCGCCGCCGCCCTGTCCGCCGAGTACGGCATCGGCGTCCGGGACGGGCTGTTCTGCGCCCACCCGCTGGTGCGCACGCTGCTCGGCAGCGACCCGCAGTCGCAGGGCGAGTGCGGGTCGCCCGAGGCCGCGCCCGGGGAGAAGTCGCTCAACGCCATCCGGGTCAGCTTCGGCGCCGGCACGCCCGACGAGCACGTGGAGCGGTTCGTGCGGGCGGTGAAGGAGCTCGTGACGGACGGGGCGAAGTGGAACTACCGCACGGAGGACGGGCGCTGCGTGCCGGACACCTCCGCCTGAGCCGGTGGCGGGAGGCCGGTGCACTCAGGCCGGGGCGGTCCTCAGCTGTCCAGCCCGATGGAGAACGCGGCCTCCAGGTCGTGCTGCGAGTACGTGCGGAACGCCACGTGCGTGTCGGTCCCCTCCACCCCGGGGATCTTGCTGATCCGGCCCGGGATGACCTCCGCCAGGTCCTCGTGCTCCTTCACCCGGACCATCGCGATCAGGTCGTAGGTGCCGGTGACGGAGAAGACCTCGCTGACGCTGTCCAGCGCCGCGATCGACTCGGCGATCTCGGGGATCCGGTCCACGCTGGTCTTGATGAGGACGATCGCGGTGATCACGGCTGGTTCTCTCCCTCGGGGGCCGGAGCAGGGGCGGCCTTCACTCTAGTAGGGCTGGTGGGGCGGCCGTAGCGGACCGACGCATAGCCGAAGCCCAGACCGAATCCGATCAGGTGGGCGAGGTAGGCGACCCCCGGCCCGTCCGGGGCGCGCCCCGCCGCCAGCCACTGCAGCGCCGCCCAGAAGGGCAGCACGACCCAGGCGGGGAAGCGCACCGGCAGGAAGAACAGGAACGGCAGGAGACTGGTCACCCGGGCCCGGGGGAACAGGTACAGGAACGCACCGAGGACCGCGGAGATCGCCCCCGAGGCGCCGACCAGGGACTGCTCGGAGTCCGCGTTGGCGACGGCGTAGCCCAGCAGGGCCAGGTAGCCGCAGCCGACGTAGAACAGGGTGAACTGCACCCGGCCCATCCGTTCCTCGGTCATCGCCCCGAAGACGTAGAGGAAGAGCATGTTGCCGAGCAGATGCACCCAGCTTCCGTGGACGAAGAGGGCGGTCGCGGGGGTGAGGGCCGGTCCCGCGGACCCGTCGAACAGTTCTGCGGGAATCACGCCCCAGCGCCGGAAGTAGGCCCGCTGCACGGCGAGCAGCTCGTCGCCCGTGCCGTACGCCGGGTTCAGGCCCGAGGCGGGCCCGGCCAGGAAGGCCAGGCAGCACAGGGTGATCAGTGCGTACGTCACCGGCGCCGACGACCCCCTGACCGATCTGCCGGACCGGACGATCGACGCACTCCACTTGCGGATCATGAACACAGAGCATGACGTAACGGGACGCAACCGCCCGGACCGCCTCGCCGCCGTGGACGCGCGGGCGGCGGGGACCCGCCAGGCCGTAGGGTTACGAGCCATACGCGCCGGGGATGCCGGTCGCGTCACGGACACAAGAAGGAAAGAGAACAGGTCACGATGACGGTTCCCCTGCCGACCGCTGAGACGCGGTGGCGCTGCACCCTCTGCGGCAACCTCACGAGGTTCGACGTGACCCGCTCGTCGAAGGTCGTCGAGTACGTCCACCTCGACCTGGCCGGAGAGCCGAAGGTCGAGGAGCGCGAGGTGCTCAGTGAGACCATCGAGTCGGTGCGCTGCCGCTGGTGCAACGCGGTGGACCAGGTGGAACTCGTGGACAGGCCGGGCGCCGGCTCCTGACGGGAGCCGGCCCCGCACAGGCATTGGGGTGTGACGGATGGTGGAGACCACGGGCGGGGGGCCGGGCGACGGCGCCGCCGAGGTGCTCGACCGTCCGCTGCCCGACGGCGTGCGCCGCAGGGTCGTGCAGATCGTCTCCGACGGCTTCGGATCACTGACGGTCAGCGAGCTGCCCGCGCAGCTCAGGCAGTACGCCCGGTTCGCGCCGAACCGCCGGGCGAAGTTCGCCGGCAACGCGATGGCGGCCGCGCTGGAGACCGATCCGCTGTTCCGGCAGCGCATCGGGGAGAAGCTCAGAGAGACCCAGCCGGAGCTGACCGGCGCCCTCGACTCCGGCTCCCCGCCCCCGGCCGCGGACCCGCTCGACGTGGCGGCCGCGGCCTACGTACTGCGGCCACTCGACTGGGTGAAGCTGGTGACCGCCGCCGGCGAGGAGGCCCAGCGGGCCGACGCCGAGCGCGCCGACGAGGAGAGCCGGGCCGAGCTGGAGCGGCTGCGCGCCGAGCTCGACCGGGCCCGTGACCACACCCGGGCCGAGACCGAGCGGCTGCGCGCGGAGCTGGAATCGGCCAAGAAGGAAACCGATTCGCTGCACCGCAAGCTGCGCGCCGCCCTCAGTGACGTCAAGCGCGGCGAGGCCGCCCTGCGCAAGGCGCACGGCGAGATCGAGGCCGTGCGTGCCGAGGGGCACGCCCAGGTGTCCGCCGCCGAGAGCGAGACCCGGCGGCTGAAGTCCCGGCTGGGCGAGACCGAGGCCGCCCTGGAGGCCGCGCGCCGGGCCGCCCGCGAGGGCCGCAGCGTCGAGGACATGCGGGTACGGCTGCTGCTGGACACCCTGCTGGACGCCACCCAGGGGCTCCGCCGCGAACTGGCCCTGCCGCCGGTCTCGGTGCGGCCCGCCGAGACCGTCGACGCCGTCGAGCCGGGCCGGATGAGCCCCAAGGACATCGCCGCCCGCGCCCTGTCCGAGCACGACCCGCAGGTCCTCGACCAGCTGCTGGCGCTGCCGCAGGCCCATCTGGTCGTCGACGGCTACAACGTCACCAAGACCGGCTATCCGCAGATGCCGCTGGAGAAGCAGCGCCTGCGGCTGCTCGGGCAGCTCTCCCAACTGGCCGCGCAGAGCGGCGCCGAGGTGACCTGCGTCTTCGACGGCGCGGAGCTGGCCGCACCGGTGCTGCTGGCCCCGCCACGCGGTGTGCGCGTGCTGTTCTCGAAGCCGGGTGTCACCGCCGACGAGCTCATCCGCCAGCTGGTGCGCGCCGAACCCCCGGGCCGTCCGGTCATCGTGGCGTCCACCGACCGCGAGGTGGCCGACGGTGTGGCGCGGGCGGGTGCCCGTCCCGTGGCCTCGGCGATGCTCCTGAAGCGCCTTTCGCGGGCCTAGAGACCGTACGGGCGATGCGTAACGTCCGGGCGTGATGCCCGAATTGGTGGGACCTGTGCGCCACGTTGCGTCAAGTGGGTCTCACCGGCTGTGAGTCCAGAGGAAAAGTTGGCCTACCGTGACGCGATTTTTCATCTGAGGATTTGAACTGATCACAGGAAGGTCACTAGGGTCAGGCCCCGAACCTCCGCTCGGGTGATCGCTCACTGGGAGCGACGGCGGAGGGGCCGAGAAGGAGCTAGTCACCCGTGGCGTCCCACCGTCGTCCGAAGCAGCCGAGCCGCGCACGTGTGACCGTGCTGACCACCGCCGCCGCCGCTGCCGTCGCCTTCAGCTCGCAGGCCGCCAACGCGGCCCCCAGCGAGAAGCCGAGCAAGGACGAGGTCAAGGCCAAGGTCGACAAGCTCTACGAAGAGGCCGAGCACGCCACCGAGAAGTACAACGGGGCCAAGGAGAAGCAGGAGAAGCTCCAGAAGGAGATCTCCACCATCCAGGACAACGTCGCCCGCGGCCAGGAGGAGCTCAACGAGCTGCGCGACAGCCTGGGCCTCGCCGCCGCGTCGCAGTACCGCACCGGCTCCATCGACCCCTCGGTCCAGCTCTTCCTCTCCGCCGACCCGGACGACTACCTCGACAAGGCATCCACGCTCGACCAGTTGAGCGGCCAGCAGGTCGAGGCGCTGAAGAAGGTCCAGGAGAAGCAGCGCGAACTCGCCCAGCAGCGCGCCGAGGCCTCCGAGAAGCTCAAGGACCTCGCCTCCACCCGCACCGAGCTCGGCAAGAAGAAGAAGGAAGTCCAGGGCAAGCTCGCCTCCGCGCAGAAGCTGCTCAACACCCTCACCGCTGCCCAGAAGGCACAGCTCAAGGAGGAGGAGAACCGCGCCAGCCGGGCCGCCGAGCGCGACGCCCTCACCGCCGACGCCCCGCCCGGCTCGGGCCGTGCCGCCGCCGCCTTCTCCTTCGCCCAGAGCCAGCTCGGCAAGCCCTACGTCTACGGCGCCACCGGCATGAGCTCCTACGACTGCTCCGGCCTCACCTCCCGGGCCTACGCCGCGGCCGGCGTGCAGATCCCGCGCACCTCCGAGGCCCAGACCGGAGCCGGCACCAAGATCTACTCGGTCAGCCAGCTCAAGGTCGGCGACCTGGTCTTCTTCTTCAACGACCTGCACCACGTCGGCCTCTACGCCGGCAACGGGCAGATCATCCACGCCCCGCGCACCGGCACCGTCGTCCGCTACGAGTCGATGGACACCATCGGCGGCCCGTTCATGTTCGGCGTCCGGGTCTGATCCGCACCCTCGCCGGCATCCCCCGGATTCCTCCCGGCGTCCTCAAGATCAGGACACCGTGTCCGCCGTTCGGGGGAATCCCGACAGCTCCGAGTGAGCCCACGCCCCGCCATTGACCTGCGTCAGCGGCGGGGCGCCGTGCTGGATACCCACGGATGGTCGTTGGCGGCCCCCCGTCGCGGGGCTACTGTCTGCCGCGTTCCAAGTCCGCCAGCGGAAGGAGAGCGGCTTCCCGTGGGGTCCCATCGCCGCCTTGCACCGTCCGGGTTCGACCGGGGCGCCGGTGCCGCGGTCAGCTTCCTGTCCGTCGCGGCCGCCGCCGTGGGCGCGGTACCGGCCGTCGCCGCACCGTACGACGACACCCGGGCCACGGTGGACCGGCTCTACGAGCAGGCCGAGAAGGCGACCGAGGCGTACAACAAGGCCGACGAGCGCGCCGACGAGCTGCGTGACGAGGTCGGCACCGCCCGCGACCGCGTCGCCCGCCAGCAGCAGCGCATCAACTCCATGCGGGAGTCCCTCGGTTCGCTCGCCGGCGCCCAGTACCGCGCGGGCGGCATCGACCCGTCCCTCGCCCTGCTGTTCTCCGACGACCCGGACGACTACCTCGACCACGCGTCCCGGCTCGACCGCCTCACCGCCCGCCAGGCGGGTGAGCTGAGGGAACTCCGGACCGCCATGCGCGAACTCGCCCAGGACCGCGAGGAGACCGCCGGGAAGCTCCGCGAACTGGACCAGAGCCGCAAGGCCGTCGCCGCCCACAAGAAGACCGTCGAGCGGAAACTCGCCACGGCCCGTCGGCTGCTCAACTCCCTGCCGGACGCCGAGCGCGACGCCTACGGGCGCGCCTCCCGCTCCGGCCGTGGGAACCTGCCCGGTCCCGGCGGCGCCACCGCCGCCTCGGGACGCGGGTCCGCCGCCGTCGCCGCCGCCCGCAGCGCGCTCGGCAAGCCCTACGTCTGGGGCGCCAACGGGCCCACCGGCTTCGACTGTTCGGGCCTGATGCAGTGGTCGTACGCGCAGGCCGGGGTCTCCCTGCCGCGCACCTCACAGGCCCAGCGGTACGCCGGCCGGCAGGTTCCGCTGTCCGAGGCGCGCCCCGGTGACCTGGTCATCTACCGGGGCGACGCCAGCCATGTCGGGATGTACATGGGCAACGGGCAGGTCATCCACGCGCCCTACCCCGGCGCGCCCGTGCGCTACGACCCGGTCGGGATGATGCCCGTCTCGTCGGTCACCAGGGTCTGACCAGCGCGGCCCGGCGCCCGTACGATCGGGAACGTGGCTGGTCGAAGGTCGGGGTCCGCGCTGGTGGCGCTCGTCGTGCTGCTCGTCGCCCTGGCCGGGTGCGGCGGGCGGTCCGCGGCCGACCGTGTCACGGCCGACGTGCAGCGGCTCCTGGACCGGCGGGCCGCCGCGGTCGTCGACCGTGACGCGCGGGCCTATGAACGCACGGGCACGGGGACGGATTTCGCCAAGCTGCGAGCGGTGCCCGTGGCCGCCTGGTCGTACCGGGTGACCGCGGTGCGCCGCACCGGTGACACCGCCACCGCCGACGCCGAACTGCGCTACCGCGTCGCCGGGTACGACCGGGCGCCGGTGACCGCCGGACGCTCGCTGCGGCTGAGCCGGGACGCGGACGGGCAGTGGTCCGTCGACACCGACCGGCCCGCGAAGAAGTCCGCGCAGCAGCTCTGGGACCAGGGGACGGTGCAGCTCGTCCGGGGCCGGCACAGCCTCGTGCTCGGCGTCGGCCAGTCCGGGCAGTCGCTGCGGGACTTCGCGGACCTGGCCGACCGCGCGGTGCCCGCCGTGTCGGACGCGTGGGGCGCGGACTGGAGCCGGCGGGTCGTCGTGCTCGTGCCGAAGTCCCTGGAGGGGATGGCGGGGCTGCTCGGCTCGCCCGCCTCCTCCTACCGCGGGATCGCGGCGGTCACCACCGGCGAGACGGGGGCGCGGGACCGGGCGCCGGCGGACCGGATCATCGTCAACCCGGATGCGTTCGCGCTCCTCGGCGGCCTCGGCGAGCAGGTCGTCGTCACCCACGAGACCACCCACGTCGCCACCCGTGCCCGCACCACGGCCGCCACGCCCCTGTGGCTGTCCGAGGGGTACGCCGACTGGGTCGGCTACCGCGCCGCCGGCCGCACCCCCGCCGAGGCCGCACCCGAGCTGTCCCGGGCGGTCGGTGAGGGCCGGGTCCCCACCTCCCTCCCGGACGACGAGGACTTCGGCTTCACCGGCGACGCGAGCCGCCTGGCCCGCTCCTACGAGAGCGGCTGGACGGCGTGCCGGCTGATCGCCGACCGCTGGGGCGAGTCCCGGCTGGGCGAGTTCTACCGGGCCGTCGGGGAGCACCGGGGGCGGGGCGCGGTGGAGGACGCGATGCGGAAGGTCCTGGGGACGACGCCTGAGGCCTTTACGGAGGAGTGGCGGGCGTCTCTGCGGGATCAGCTGGGCTGACCGGGGGCCGGCCCCCGGCCTCGGTCCGGCCGGTCGGGCCGTTCGACGGCCTCCCGCGGCCAGGCCCGTTCCGCCTCGCCCCGCCTCGGCGCTGCTGCGTCGCCGCGCGCGTACCGCCTGACCGGGCGCGGAGCTGCCCGGGGTGAGCCCGGCGCGCGCGACGGCGGTGCGGTGCGGGCCGGCGGCGGGGGTGCTGTTCCGGCGGGCCCCGGCTCAGGAGGAGACGGGCGTCTCGTCGGCGCGGGCCTGCTGAGGGGGTGCGGGAGCGGGCGGCGTGACGGGCGGTACGGTCGCGCGCCACAGGGCGCGGGCCGCGATCAGCGCGGCGGCCACCAGGAGCCCGTTGCGCAGGAACATCAGGGTGAGGCCGAGGCTGTCACTGGCCACGACGTTGGCGAAGTAGAACGGGAACTCCAGCACCGTCACGAAGCACGCCACCAGCACCAGGACGACCGGCAGCCGCATCCGGCTGCCGGGGAAGTACAGGGACACCGCCGCCAGCCCGACCAGCCACACCATGTACTGCGGGCTGATCACCCGGCTGGTGGTGGTGAACATCAGCACCGCCACGAACGCCGCGTCGGCGAGCGTGTGCTCCTCGAAGCGCCGGGCCAGCAGCCGCCACAGCACCAGCCAGCCGAAGGCCGCCCCGGTCAGGAACAGCGCGCCGGTGCTCACCTCGCTCACATACGGCCCGAGGAACTCGATCGAGCCGTAGTTCAGCTTCACCTCGCCCTGCCAGCCGAAGTGCCGGGCGACGTGGAAGACCAGTGCGCCCAGCGACTCCACCTCGGTGCCCCGGTCGCGCTGGAAGGTGAGGAACGCGAACGCGCCCGGCATGGCCAGCGCGCACACGCCCGTCACCGCGATGCCGGTCACCAGGGCCGACACCCAGGCGCTGCGGCGGCGCGCGGCCAGGAGCAGCATCGCCGGCCAGACCTTCAGCAGGGCGCCGAAGGCCGCCAGGGCCCCCATCGCCCTGGGGTGCCGGGCGCCCGCGAGCAGCGCGGCCATCGCCACCGCCGTGACCATCACGTCGTAGCGGGCGTACACCGTCGGGCCGAGCAGCGGCACGCCGACCACCCACACCCAGGCGCCGCGCAGCGACCGGCCCGGGCGGCGGCCCGCGTACGTCATCAGGGCCAGCACGGCCAGGTCGGTGACGCAGACCAGGACGAAGAACGCGGTCGCGTAGTCCAGGAAGGGCAGCAGGCCGGGGGAGAGGATCGCCAGCGCGGCGGCGGGCGGGTACTGCCAGGTGACGTCCTCCAGAGGGAACGTTCCGGTGCGCAGGACGTCGTACCAGCCCTGGTAGATCACGTGCACGTCGCTCGTGACGTCCGGGCCCGGGAAGACGTACACCTTCAGGACGAACAGCAGCAGCAACAGCCTCGTGAGACACCAGACCACCGGCAGCCATGCCGGGGACGACCGTCTCGTGCCCGTCGTCTTCACGTGATCCCTGCCCGTTCGCGTGCCGTGTCGAGGGGCCATGATGGTCCCGTCAGCTGTGAGCGTGCCATATGTGCTGCCGCACAGGGCGGTGAGGGCGGTTCGGTAGGGTCGGCGGCGTGCGCAAGACCCTGATCGTGACGAACGACTTCCCGCCCCGGCCCGGGGGCATCCAGGCCTTCCTGCACAACATGGCGCTGCGGCTGGACCCGCAGCAGCTGGTCGTCTACGCCTCGACCTGGAAGCGGACCCGGGAGGGCGTCGAGGCGACCCGCGCCTTCGACGCCGAGCAGCCTTTCACCGTCGTACGGGACCGCACGACCATGCTGCTGCCGACGCCGGGTGCCACCCGGCGGGCCGTCGGGCTGCTGCGGGAGCACGGCTGCACCTCGGTGTGGTTCGGGGCGGCGGCCCCGCTCGGCCTGATGGCCCCGGCCCTGCGCGGCGCGGGCGCCGAGCGGCTGGTCGCCACCACGCACGGCCACGAGGCAGGATGGGCGCAGCTGCCCGCAGCCCGGCAGCTGCTGCGCCGGATCGGCGACGCCACGGACACGGTCACCTACCTCGGCGAGTACACCCGCTCGCGCATCGCCTCCGCCCTGACGCCCGAGGCGGCCGCCCGGATGGCGCAGCTGCCGCCCGGCGTCGACGAGAAGACCTTCCACCCCGGCTCGGGCGGCGACGAGATCCGGGCACGACTGGGCCTGACGGACCGCCCGGTGGTGGTGTGTGTCTCCCGGCTGGTGCGGCGCAAGGGGCAGGACACCCTGATCCGGGCCATGCCCCGCGTCCTCGCCGCCGAGCCGGACACCGTCCTGCTGGTCGTCGGCGGCGGCCCCTACGAGAAGGACCTGCGGCGGCTCGCGCACGAGACCGGCGTCGCCTCCGCCGTCCGCTTCACCGGCGCGGTGCCCTGGTCCGAGCTGCCCGCGCACTACGGCGCCGGCGACGTCTTCGCGATGCCCTGCCGGACCCGCCGGGGCGGCCTCGACGTCGAGGGCCTCGGCATCGTCTACCTGGAGGCCTCCGCGACGGGGCTCCCGGTCGTGGCCGGCGACTCGGGCGGCGCCCCGGACGCGGTCCTGGACGGCGAGACGGGCTGGGTGGTGCGGGGCGGCTTCCCGGAGGAGGCCGCCGACCGCATCACCGTCCTCCTCGGCGACGCCGGGCTGCGCCGCAGGATGGGCGAGCGGGGCAGGGAGTGGGTCGAGGAGAAGTGGCGCTGGGACCTGCTCGCCGAGCGGCTCAAGGACTTGCTGTAGCGCCGTTCGCTTTCTTGGGGGCGCGGGGAACTGCGCGATCAACCACGAACGACCCGCACCCGCTCCCGAACGATCAAGTCCCACCCCACTAGGCGGAACCCGCAAATCCGCCGATGCTGCGCGACATGACAGCAAACCTGATGCAGCATCAGCTGACAAGACGTCGGATCCTGGGCGTGGCAGCCCTCCAGACAGCTGCCACCCTCGGTTTCACCCGCATCGGCCTTCAAAGCGCCCGAGCCGCCCAGCCCGACGCGGTCGACACCGCCCCGGCGATCGTCGTCGGCTCCGGCTACGGCGGCGCGGTCGCCGCCCTCCGCCTCGCCCAGGCCGGCATCCGCACGCTCGTCATCGAGATGGGCCGCCTCTGGAACACCGCGGGCCCCGACGGCAAGGTCTTCTGCACCACCAGCGCACCCGACCACCGCTCCATGTGGTTCCGCACCCGCACCGAGGCACCCCTCGGCACCTTCCTCTGGCTGGACGTCGTCAACCGCGACATCGGCCGCTACCCGGGCGTCCTGGACCGCGTGCACTTCGACCACATGTCCGTGTACGTCGGCCGCGGCGTCGGCGGCGGCTCCCTGGTCAACGGCAGCATGGCGGTCACCCCGCCCCGTTCGTACTTCGCCGAGCAGTTCCCCGCCGTCGACGCCGACGAGATGTACGGCACCTACTTCCCGCGCGCCCGCGCCGCCCTCGGCGTGACCACCGTCGACCCGGCCTGGTTCGAGTCGACGGAGTGGTACCGCTTCACCCGCGTCTCCCGCAAGCACGCCGAGAAGACCGGCCTGCGGACCACGTTCGTGCCGAGCGTCTACGACTTCGGCCACATGCAGCGCGAGGCGGCCGGCACCGCCCCGAAGTCGGCGCTCGGCGGCGAGGTCATCTACGGCAACAACCACGGCAAGCGCAGCCTCGACAAGACGTACCTCGCCGCCGCGCTCGGCACCGGCAACGTCACCATCCACACCCTGGAGAAGGTGCGCGCGATCAGCCGCGCGCCGGACGGGAGCTACGTCCTGACCGCCGACCGCATCGACGAGACCGGCCGGGTCGTCGAGACCAGGGAGTACGGCTGCACGTACCTCTTCCTCGGCGGCGGCAGCCTCGGCACCACCGAACTGCTGCTGCGCGCCCGGGAGACGGGCACCCTGCCCCGCCTCGACGCCGGTGTCGGCGCCGGGTGGGGCACCAACGGCAACGTGATGCTCGGCCGGGCCAACCACCTGTGGGACACGGTCGGCGCGAACCAGTCGACCATGCCGGTCATGGGCATCGACGACTGGGCGAACACCGCCAACCCGGTGTTCGCCGAGATCGCCCCGCTGCCGACGGGCCTGGAGCACTGGGTGAGCCTCTACCTGGCGATCACCAGGAACCCGGAACGGGCGTCCTTCTCCTACGACACCGGCTCGGGCCGGCTGCGGCTCGGCTGGACGGCCGCGCACTCCGCGGTCTCCGTCGCCATGGCCAAGAAGCTGTTCGACCGGATCAACGCGGCCAACGCCACGATCTACCGGTACGACCTGTTCGGCGCGAGGAGCAAGGTCTTCGCCGACGACTTCACCTACCACCCGCTGGGCGGCTGCGTGCTGGGCAGGGCGACGGACGACTACGGGCGGGTCAAGGGCTACCCCAGGCTGTACGTCACCGACGGCTCGCTCGTGCCCGGGTCGCTCGGGGTCAACCCCTTCGTGACCATCACCGCGCTCGCCGAACGCACGATGGCGCGGGTCCTCGCCGAGGACACCGCGCCATGACCGGCCCGATCGAGGGTCACTTCGCGTAGATCGCCTCGACCTCGTGCGCGTAGTCCTTCGCCACCACGTTCCGCTTCAGCTTCAGCGACGGCGTCAGGTGGCCCGAATCCTCCGTGAACTGGGAGGACAGAATGCGGAACTTCCGCACCGATTCCGCCTTCGACACCGCGGCGTTGCCGTCGTCGATCGCCGCCTGGATCGCGGCCAGCAGGTCCGGGTCCTCGCTCAGCGACGCCGCGGTGGAACCCGCCGGCTTGCCGTGGTCGGAGCACCAACGGCCCAGGAACTCCTCGTCGATGGTGACCAGCGCGCCCACGAACGGCCGCCCGTCGCCCACCACCATGCACTCCGCGACCAGCGCGTGCGCCCGGATGCGGTCCTCGATCACGGCCGGAGCGACGTTCTTGCCGCCCGCGGTGACGATGATCTCCTTCTTGCGGCCGGTGATCCTGAGGTAGCCGTCCTCGTCGAGCGTGCCGATGTCACCGGTGTGGAACCAGCCGTCGGCCAGCGCCTCGGCGGTCGCGCCGGGGTTGTTCCAGTACTCCTTGAAGATGTGCTCGCCGTGCAGCAGCACCTCGCCGTCGTCGGCGATCCGGATCACCGAGCCGGGCAGCGGCTGGCCGACCGTGCCGATCTTCTGCCGGTCCCAGGGGTTGAAGGCGGTAGGGGCGCAGGACTCGGTCAGGCCGTAGCCCTCCAGGACCGTGAAGCCGATGCCGCGGAAGAAGTGCCCGAGGCGCTCGCCGAGCGGGGCGCCGCCGGAGATGGCGTACTCGCCCCGGCCGCCGAGGACCGCGCGCAACTTGCTGTAGACGAGCTTGTCGAACGTCTTGTGCTTGATCCTCAGGCCGAGGGACGGGCCCGACGGGGTGTCCAGCGCCTTGCTGTAGGCGATCGCGGTGTCGGCCGCCTTGTCGAAGATCTTCCCCTTGCCGTCGGCCTGCGCCTTGGCTCGGGCCGAGTTGTAGACCTTCTCGAAAACCCGCGGCACGCCGAGGATCAGCGTCGGGCGGAACGCGGCCAGCTCGTCGGTGAGGTCCTTGATGTCCGGGACGCAGCCCAGCTTGATCGGCGCCATCATCGGGGCGATCTGCACCAGCCGGCCGAAGACGTGTGCCAGCGGCAGGAAGAGCAGGACCGAGCACTCGCCGGTGCGGAACAGGGGGCGCAGGCGCTCCACGACGTTCCCGCAGTCCGCGAAGAAGTTGCGGTGGGTGAGGACACAGCCCTTGGGGCGGCCCGTGGTGCCGGAGGTGTAGACGATGGTCGCCGGGTCGTCGGCCCGGGCGATCGAGCCGCGCTCCTCGACCGTCTCGTCCGTGACGTCCTGGCCGAGCCGGCCCAGTTCGTCGAGGCCGCCGCCGTCGATCTGCCAGACGTGCTTGAGCGCCGGCAACCGGTCGCGCACCGACTCGATCGCGGCCGCGTGGGCGTCCGACTCCACGACGCAGGCGGTGGCGCCCGAGTCGCCGAGGATCCACTGCACCTGCTCCGGCGAACTGGTCTCGTACACCGGCACGGTCACCGCGCCCGCGCTCCAGATCGCGAAGTCCAGCAGCGTCCACTCGTAGCGGGTGCGGGACATCAGGCCCACCCGGTCGCCCGGCTGGACCCCGGCGGCGATCATGCCCTTCGCCGCAGTGTGCACCTCGGCGAGGAACGCGGTGGCTGTGACGTCCTGCCAGCTGCCGCCGATCTTGCGGGCGATGACGGCGACGTCCGGGTGCTGCGCGGCGTTTCTGCGGACGATGTCGGTCAGATTTCCGTCCGCAGGGACCTCGTACAAAGCCGGAAGGCTGAACTCGCGCAAAACTGCTGCTCCTCATAGGGCGCCGGCGCCACGACGGTGTGTGCTGCGACGGTGCGGTCCAAGGCTCGGGGAGGTGCTCGGGCATTCACTTGTTGAAATGCAGAGCACGACTGGACTGCCCGGACGTTACCCGCCGGTATGGCTTCTACGACAGGGGGTCCCGTCGAGATGTTCGCTGCGTCACACAGTTGGGTTTTCCTTCGCGCACAGTAGTCCACGCACTAAATCACTGGCCAGTAACCGCAGGTAGGGCCGCCACTGTTCACGTGTGCCGCACACGCTTACGCTTGATCGTCATGGCACCCACACCAGCCGGAAACCACCGGACGCGCGTACACGTGGTCAGCGACGTGCACGGCAACGCCCGCGACCTGGCGAGGGCCGGCGAGGGCGCCGACGCCCTGATCTGCCTGGGTGATCTCGTCCTCTTCCTCGACTACGCCGACCACGCGCGCGGCATCTTCCCCGACCTGTTCGGCGTCGAGAACGCCGACCGCATCGTCGCGCTGCGCACCGCCCGCCGCTACGAGGAGGCCCGGGTGCTCGGGACCGAGCTGTGGGCCGGCCTCCGGGAGGACCGCGCCACGGTGATCGAGGAGGCGGTGCGCAAGCAGTACGCCGAGCTGTTCGCCGCGTTCCCCTCTCCTACGTACGCCACCTACGGCAACGTCGACATGCCGGCCCTGTGGCGGGAGTACGCGAGCCCCGGCACGACCGTCCTCGACGGCGAGCGCGTCGAGATCGGCGGCCGGGTCTTCGGCTTCGTCGGCGGCGGCCTGCGCACACCGATGCGGACGCCGTACGAGATCAGCGACGAGGAGTACGCGGCAAAGATCGAGGCCGTGGGCGAGGTCGACGTGCTCTGCACGCACATCCCGCCCGAGGTGCCCGAACTCGTCTACGACACCGTCGCCCGCCGCTTCGAGCGCGGCAGCCGGGCCCTGCTGGACGCCATCCGCCGCACCCGGCCCCGGTACTCGCTCTTCGGGCACGTGCACCAGCCGCTGGTGAGAAGGATGCGGATCGGGGCAACGGAGTGCGTGAACGTGGGGCACTTCGCGGCGACCGGGACCCCGTGGGCGCTGGAGTGGTGAGGACGCCCCAGGTCGGGTGAGATCCGCGGGCCCCGCGCGCGGTAGCCTTCACGCTGCACACACGTGCGCACGACCTCATACCGGCCCGCATCTGGAGGAGCCACGGCGATGGCGGAACACACCAGCTCGAGCATCACCATCGAGGCGGCCCCGGCCGACGTCATGGCGGTCATCTCCGACTTCGCCCGCTACCCCGACTGGACCGGCGAGGTGAAGGAGGCGGAGGTCCTGAAGAGCGACGCCCAGGGCCGCGCCGAACAGGTCCGCCTCGTCATGGACGCCGGCGCGATCAAGGACGACCAGGTGCTCGGGTACACCTGGACCGGGGAACACGAGGTCTCCTGGACCCTGGTGAAGTCCCAGATGCTCCGCTCCCTGGACGGCTCGTACCTCCTCAAGCCCTCCGGCGCGGGCGGCACGGAGGTCACCTACGTCCTGACCGTGGACGTCAAGATCCCCATGCTCGGCATGATCAAGCGCAAGGCGGAGAAGGTCATCATCGACAGGGCGCTGGCGGGTCTGAAGAAGCGGGTCGAAGCGGGCCGGCAGCCCTGACCGCACACTCACCCCGCCCCGGCGGCAACACCGGCAGCCCCGGCGACGCCCGGTACCGTTCCACCCCATGCGCACCATCCTGATCACCGGCCCCGGCGGCAGCGGTCGTACCACCCTCGCGGCCGCGACCGCCCTGGCCGCGGCGGCCGAGGGCACCCGCACCCTCGTCCTCGGCACCGACCGCACGGACACCCTCGGTGCCGCCCTGGGGGTGAAGACCGGCCCGGCCCCGGTCGAGGCGGCCCCGCAGCTCACCGCCTGGCGCCCCGACGCCGCCCAGGACTTCCGCAGGGACCTCACCGCCCTCCAGGACCGCGCCTCCACCGCCCTGGACCTCCTCGGCGCCTCCCGCCTCGACCCCGAGGAACTCACCCCCCTGCCCGGGGCCGAGGAACTCGCCCTGCTGCGCGCCCTGCGCGACGCCGCGCTGTCGGAGCGGTACGACACCCTCGTCGTGGACCTCCCCCCGGCCCCGCAGGCCCTCGCCCTCCTCGCCCTGCCCGAGGAACTCCGTCGCTACCTGCGCCGCCTGCTCCCGCCCGAGCGGCAGGCCGCCCGCGCCCTGCGCCCCGTCCTCGGCCGCCTCGCCGGCGTCCCCATGCCCGCCGAGTGGCTCTACGAGACGGCAGCCCGCTGGGACCTGGAACTGGCCGCCGCCGAGGCGGTCGTCGCCGACCGCGACACCGTCGTACGCCTGGTCGCCGAGCCCGGCCCGGCCGGTGCCGACGCGCTGCGCACGGCCGGTCTCGGCCTCGCCCTGCGCGGTCTGCGCACCGACGTCGTGGTCGCCAACCGCGTCCTGCCCGAGGCGTCCCCGGACACCTGGCTCGCCGGCCCGGTAGCCCAGCAGCGCAAGACCCTGGAGGAGTGGCGCCAGTCGTACGACGTCCGCACCGTCGCCCACCTCGGACACGACCCGCGCGGCACCGACGACCTCACCGCCCTCGCCGTGCCCGGCGCCCAGGGGGCGGCCCCCGCGGCCGACTGGCCCGTGACCGACCGGCTCGGCGAGGACGGCGTGCTCGTCTGGCAGATCCCGCTGCCCGGTGCCATACGCGAGGAACTGGACCTCGTCCGGCGCGGCGACGAACTCGCCGTCACGGCAGGACGGTTCCGCCGGATCGTCCCGCTGCCCTCCGCGCTGCGCCGCTGCACCGTCGACGGGGCCGCCCTGCGGGAGGGCGAGCTGCGGATCCGCTTCGCACCCGACCCCAGGCTGTGGCCGCAGACCCGGTGAGACAGCGGGGCGGGCCGGGGAACACGACAGGCCCGGCCCGTGAACCCGGTACGCCCGTTCGGGTAACGTCGTAGGGACGAACCGTAGTCAGGAGTCCGTCATGAGCGAAGAGCTCCCCCCGTCCGACGCCGCCCGCGACGAGGCCGCGGACGAGATGCGGGCGACCGACGCCGACGCCTGGGCGACCGCCTGCGCCGAGGACCTGCAGGCGGAGAAGGCCCGCCGCCGCACCCAGTACGGCACGCCCCCGGGCTCCGCGGCCGAAGAGCTGAAGAAACTCGTCGACACCGTCGCGGAGAAGCTGTCCGGCGCCCAGTCCCCGCTGCTCGGCGCGGTCGCGGGGCCTGCCGCCGAGCAGGTGGTCCGGCAGGTCGTCCAGCAGGCCAAGGACGCCGTGGAACCCGTCATCGAGCGCAATCCGGACGTCTTCGACCATCTGGCCGCGGCCGGGAACGAGCTGCTCGCCGCCTACCGCTCCGCCGTCCAGGCCCAGGAGCGGCGCTGGACCGGCCGCGACGACCAGGACGACCCCCGTGACCAGGGTGAACGCCGGGACGGCGGCGACGACGCCGGTCCCGGGCAGCGCATCGACCTGGACTGAGTCCCCGGCCGCGGCCGGGCCGCGGGCCCGGAGCGGCCGCCCGGGGTGCCCACCGTGCGGACGACAGCCGACCCGAAGGCAGGGCTCGGGTACCGTTGGCCGTAGCGGGGCTCGACCGAAACTGAGGGATTCATGGGACTCACCATCGGCGTCGACATCGGCGGCACGAAGATCGCGGCCGGCGTGGTCGATGAGGAAGGCAACATCCTCTCGACCCACAAGGTGCCGACCCCGGGCACGCCTGAGGGCATCGTGGACGCCATCGCCTCGGCGGTGGACGGCGCACGCACCGGTCACGACATCGTCGGCGTGGGCATCGGCGCCGCCGGCTACGTGAACCGGCAGCGCTCCGAGGTCTACTTCGCGCCCAACATCGACTGGCGCAACGAGCCGCTCAAGGAGAAGGTCGAGGCCCGCGTGGGCCTCCCGGTGGTCGTGGAGAACGACGCGAACGCCGCGGCGTGGGGCGAGTACAAGTTCGGGGCCGGCAAGGGCCACCGCAACGTCATCTGCATCACGCTGGGCACCGGCCTCGGCGGCGGCATCATCATCGGCAACAAGCTGCGCCGCGGGCACTTCGGCGTGGCCGCCGAGTTCGGCCACATCCGCATGGTCCCGGACGGCCTGCTGTGCGGCTGCGGCTCGCAGGGCTGCTGGGAGCAGTACGCGTCGGGCCGGGCACTGGTGAGGTACGCCAAGCAGCGCGCCAACGCCACCCCGGAGAACGCCGAGATCCTGCTCGGCCTCGGCAACGGCACGCCCGAGGGCATCGAGGGCAAGCACATCTCCATGGCCGCCCGCCAGGGCGACCGGGTGGCCGTCGACTCCTACCGCGAACTGGCGCGCTGGGTCGGCGCGGGCCTCGCCGACCTGGCCTCCCTCTTCGACCCCTCCGCGTTCATCGTCGGCGGCGGCCTGTCCGACGAGGGTGAGCTGGTCCTGGGTCCGATCCGCAAGTCCTACAAGCGCTGGCTCGTCGGCGGCAACTGGCGCCCGGTGGCCGAGGTCCGCGCCGCGGAACTGGGCAACAAGGCCGGCCTGGTGGGCGCGGCGGACCTGGCGCGGGAGCCCGACCCGATCATGTGACGTCCTGTCGCTTCTGGGGGCGCGGGGGACTGCGCGATGAGCCACATACGACCGGCATTCGCGTACAAACCCCGCGCCCCGAGCTGTTGGGCGTAAATTGATCACATGCCCCTGCTCCCCAACTCCCGTACCGAACCCGACGGTTCCGCGGTCATCAGGGTCCTCAGCTACAACATCCGCTCCATGCGCGACGACACCGACGCCCTGGCCCGGGTCATCAGGGCGTGCGAGCCCGACCTCGTCCTCGTCCAGGAAGCCCCCCGCTTCTTCCGCTGGCGCAAGAAACTCGCCCGCCTGGCCCTCGCGTCCGGCCTCGTGATCGTCACCGGCGGCGCCACCACCACAGGACCGGCGATCCTCAGCTCGCTCCGGGCGGGCGTCGAACGCACGGAGGACATCCTCCTGCCCCCCACCCCCGGTCTGCACCGCCGCGGCTTCGCCACCGCGGTCGTCCGCTTCGCCGGCACCCGCCTCGGTGTGCTCAGCTGCCACCTGTCCCTCCAGAAGGACGAGCGCTACGAGCAGTCCGGCATGCTCCTGGACCGGCTCGCGGGCATGGGGGTGGAGCACGCGATCGCCGGCGGCGACCTCAACGAACGCCCCGACGGCCCCGCCTTCCGACGGCTGGCCGACCGCCTGACCGACTGCCGGGCCGCGGCCCCCTGGGGCGGCGAGCACACCTGGACGCCCGCCGACCCCTACCAGCGCATCGACGCGATCTTCGCGACGAAGGACATCGAGGTGCTGGGCTGTGGTGTGCCGTCCGGCAGGCCCGGGGTGTCCGACGCAGACCTGAGGGCCGCCACGGACCACCTCCCGGTCCTGGCCGCCCTCAGAGTTCCGGCTTCCTAGTGCCCCGGCAGGCGACGTCCGCCCTGTCGCGCAAACGTCGCCTGCCGGGGCACTAGACGACCGCGCCCCGCCCGGGGTCGTCGTCCTCCTCGTCGTCCGTCCGCATGCGCATGACCAGCGTCGCGAACCCGCCGAGGAACCCGCCGATGCCCAGCGTCGCCAGCCACCAGGTCATCTCCCAGCCGAGCAGCACGGCCAGCAGGAGCAGCACCGGGCCGCCGAGCACGCCGAGCCAGGCGAACTTGGCGGTCGGGTCGGCGGTGGGCAGCGGGGGCGGCTCCGGGGGCACGAAGTGACCCTCGTCGTCCTCGTCGAAGTCGTCCTCGGCGGGTTCGGGCACGGAGTAGTCGCGCGGGCCGACGCCGGGCGCGAAGGAGACCGAGCCGCCCAGCGGCTTCACGGGCTTCGCGGGCTGCTCCGCGGGCCCCTCGGACTCCTCCGGCTTCACGGCGTCCCCCGACTTCACGGCCGTGTCGCCGCGGCCGCCGTCGATCACGGCGTCGTTGGCCCCGGTCGCGGGCAGGGCCAGGTCCTCGATCGACTTGAACGGCTTGGCGCCCGGCGGGTCCGGCGGCTCGTCGCCGTACCCGGCGACGATCGCCGCCCAGGCGGCCTCCTCGTCGATGGGGACGCCCTTCTCGTCCGGCTCCCGGCCCTCACGGCCGGCGTCGTGCTCAGCCACCTGTGGTCGTCCCTTCCTTGCCGAGCCCGGGCTCCCTGCCGAGGCCGGACGCGATGCGGCCGATGAACGCGAGGCTCTCCTCGTGGATCCGGTCCGCGTCATGGTCCAACGTGGCGACGTGGTAGCTCTGTTCCAGGATGACCTCTTTCACGTCCGTCGACGAGATACGGCTGAGGATCCGGGCCGAGTCGGCGGGCGGCACCACATGGTCCTGCGGGCTGCGCAGCAGCAGAACCGGCTGGGTGACCTGCGGCAGCTCGCGGTCGGTGGCCTGGAAGAACTGCCGCAGCGAATGCGCCGCGTGCAGCGGCACCCGGTCGTAACCGAGCTCCTTGCCGTCCGGCTTGGCGATGTCGCTGGCGATGCCCTTCGTCGCGGGGACGAGGTGGCGCACCACCGGCAGGGCGTGCGCGGCCAGGCCGTGCACCTTGTTCGCCGGGTTGACGACCATGACGCCGCGCACCGCGTCACCGTGCTTCGCGGCCAGCCGCAGGGCCAGCGCGCCGCCCATGGACAGACCGGCCACGAAGACCGTCTCGCGGCGCTCGCACAGCAGGCGCAGCTCACGGTCCACCTCCGCGTACCAGTCCTGCCAGCCCGTGATCCGCAGGTCCTCCCAGCGCGTGCCGTGCCCGGGCAGCAGTGGCAGGGAGACGGTCAGGCCGTGCTCGGCGAGGTGCTCCGCCCAGGGGCGCAGCGACTGCGGTGATCCGGTGAAGCCGTGGCAGAGGAGGACGGCGACCTCTCCGCCCTCGTGGTGAAACGGCTCGGCTCCGGCAAGGACCGGCACCTTCGGCCTCCTGGTCGTGAGAAGGGACTGACACGATCACGGAATGTCACGGAACGTCATGGAAGGGGTCGCACGCCGTTCGCGGGACCTTCACCGTACGCGACCGCACTGACACCGACCAGGGCCGTCGGCGCCTTTGACGGCGCTCCGGGTTAAGGTCTGACCGACACATACAGGAGGCACTCGGTTGTTGTACGGCGCGATGAAGGTCACCATCGGGGGTCCGCTGAAGCTCGCCTTCAGACCCTGGGTGGAGGGCCTGGAGAACGTACCCGCCGAGGGCGCTGCGATCCTGGCGAGCAATCACCTGTCGTTCTCCGACTCGTTCTTCCTGCCCGCCGTCCTCGACCGCAAGGTCACCTTCATCGCGAAGGCCGAGTACTTCACCACGCCCGGTGTGAAGGGCCGGCTGACGGCCGCCTTCTTCAAGGGGGTCGGGCAGCTCCCCGTGGACCGCTCGGGTGCGCGCGGCGCGGGTGAGGCCGCCATCAAGAGCGGCATAGACGTGCTGGAGCGCGGTGAGCTGTTCGGGCTCTACCCGGAGGGCACGCGCTCGCCCGACGGACGGCTCTACCGGGGCAAGCCGGGCGGCCTCGCGCGCGTGGCGCTCGCGACCGGCGCGCCCGTCATCCCCGTCGCCATGATCGACACGGAGAAGATCCAGCCGCCCGGGAAGGTCATGCCGAAGCTGATGCGGCCCGGCATCCGGATCGGCAAGCCCCTGGACTTCAGCCGCTACCAGGGCATGGAGCACGACCGCTTCGTGCTGCGCGCGCTGACCGACGAGGTCATGTACGAGATCATGGAGCTGTCCGGCCAGGAGTACGTCGACATGTACGCCACGGCCATGAAGCGGCAGCTCACGGAAGCGGCGAAGGCGGAGAAGGAAGCCGAGAAGGCCGCCAAGGCCGCTCTCGCGCGGGCGGAGAAGGAACAGGCCGAGAAGGAAAAGCAGACGGAGCAGCGGCGGACCGAGCCCTAGGCGGGGCGCGGATCGGGGGCGGGGGAGATGGCCGAACGCGAGCGTGTGATGAGGATGTCGGTCGAGCAGCCGCTGTGGCGCGCGCTCACCGGCTACCGGGTGCTCACGATGCTGTACGCGGTCGGCCTGTTCGCCACCGCCCACGACGAGTTCGTCCGCCCCTGGGTCGCCGTCGGCTACTACGCGGTGCTGTGCGGGTGGACCCTGGCCACCCTGCCCCGGGTCGCGAACGCCGCCCGCTGCACCAAGCGGTTCCTCGCCGCCGACCTCACCGTCGCCGTCACCGGCATCCTGCTCACGCCCGTCGCCGACGCGCACGAGCGGGTCCAGGCGGGCGGCCCGACCCTGCCGTCGATATGGACCGCCGGTGCCGTCCTCGCCTTCGCCATCAAGGGCGGCTGGCGCTGGGCGGCCCTCGCCTCCGGCCTCGTCGCCGTCGCCAACCTGATCGAGCGCGGCAGCCCGGCCCGCGACACCGTCCACAACGTTCTCCTGGTCTGCATCGCCTCCATCGCCATCGGCTACGTCGTCGAGGTCGCCCGCGCCTCCGAGCGCACCCTCGCCCGCGCCCTGGAGATCGAGGCCGCCACGCGAGAGCGGGAGCGTCTCGCCCGGGACATCCACGACAGCGTGCTCCAGGTGCTGGCCATGGTGCAGCGCCGCGGGGCCGTGATCGGGGGAGAGGCGGCCGAGCTGGGCCGGATGGCAGGCGAGCAGGAGGTCGCGCTGCGCACCCTGGTCTCCGGCGGACTCGTCCCCGTATCGCGGGTCTCGGAGGACGCCGCCGAGGGCGCGGTGGTCCGGGCCGTCGACGAGGAGCCGGAGCCGGGCGGCCCCGTCGACCTGCGCGCCCTGCTCGCGCCGTACGCCGGGGCCAGGGTCAGCCTCGCCGAGCCCGGCGCGCCCGTGCCGTTGGCGCCGGTCGCCGCCCGGGAGGTGGCCGCCGCCGTCGGGGCCGCGCTGGACAACGTCCGCCGGCATGCAGGGGAGGACGCCCGCGCGTGGATCCTGGTCGAGGACGAGCCGGACGAGGTGATCGTCACCGTCCGGGACGACGGACCCGGCATCCCGGAGGGACGGCTCGTCCAGGCCGAGGGCGAGGGGCGGCTCGGCGTCGCCCTGTCGATCCGCGGCCGGCTGCGCGACCTCGGCGGCAGCGCGGAGCTGAGCTCGGTGCCGGGCCAGGGCACGGAGGTCGAGCTAAAGGTACCGAAGGACGTGACGCACACACGGGGGAAGGCGGAGCAGCGATGACGGAGACCACCGAGGACCGGCAGGGCCCGATCAAGGTCATGGTGGTCGACGACCACCCCATGTGGCGCGACGCCGTCGCCCGCGACCTGTCCGAGTCGGGCTTCGACGTCGTCGCCACCGCCGGCGACGGCGACCAGGCCGTACGCCGCGCCAGGGCAGCCGTACCCGACGTCCTCGTGCTCGACCTGAACCTGCCCCGCAAGCCCGGCGTCCAGGTCTGCAAGGAGGTCGTCGCCGCGAACCCCGCCCTGCGGGTCCTCGTGCTGTCCGCCAGCGGCGAGCACGCCGACGTCCTGGAGGCCGTGAAGTCCGGCGCGACCGGCTATCTGCTGAAGTCCGCCTCCACCGGGGAACTCCAGGACGCGGTCCGCCGCACGGCCGCCGGCGACCCGGTCTTCACCCCCGGCCTCGCCGGACTGGTCCTCGGCGAGTACCGCCGCCTGGCCTCCGAACCCGCACCCGCGCCCGACACCGACGAACCCAAGGCGCCCCGGCTCACCGACCGCGAGACCGAGGTACTGCGCCTGGTCGCCAAGGGCCTGAGCTACAAGCAGATCGCCGAGCGCCTGGTCATCTCCCACCGCACGGTGCAGAACCACGTCCAGAACACCCTGGGCAAGCTCCAGTTGCACAACCGTGTGGAGCTCGTCCGGTACGCGATAGAGCGCGGCCTCGACGACGAGTGAGGCGCACGTCACACTGACCCTTCGTCAGGCACCTGCGGCGAAGGGACTGTTCCATGCGCGTCGGAGTACTGACCGGAGGCGGCGACTGCCCCGGCCTCAACGCCGTCATCCGGGCCATCGTCCGCAAGGGCGTCCAGGAGTACGGCTATGACTTCACCGGCTTCCGGGACGGCTGGCGCGGCTGCCTGGAAGGCGACACCGTCCGTCTCGACATCCCCGCCGTGCGCGGCATCCTGCCCCGCGGCGGCACCATCCTCGGCTCCTCGCGGACCAACCCCCTGAAGGCCGAGAACGGCATCCGCCGGATCAAGGACACCCTCGCCGCGCTGGAGGTGGAGGCGCTCGTCACCATCGGCGGCGAGGACACCCTGGGCGTGGCCGCCCGGCTGTCCGGCGAGCACGGCGTGCCCTGCGTGGGCGTGCCCAAGACGATCGACAACGACCTGTCCGCCACCGACTACACCTTCGGCTTCGACACCGCCGTCGGCATCGCCACCGAGGCCATCGACCGGCTGCACACCACCGCCGAGTCCCATATGCGCGTCCTGGTCGTCGAGGTGATGGGCCGGCACGCCGGCTGGATCGCCCTCCACTCGGGCCTGGCCGGCGGCGCCAACGTCATCCTCATCCCCGAGCAGCGCTTCGACGTCGAGCAGGTGTGCACCTGGGTGACCTCCCGCTTCCGGGCGTCGTACGCGCCGATCGTGGTGGTCGCCGAGGGGGCGATGCCGCAGGACGGCGACATGGTCCTCAAGGACCAGTCGCTGGACTCCTTCGGGCACGTCCGGCTCTCCGGGGTCGGCGAGTGGCTCGCCAAGGAGATCGAGAAGCGCACCGGCAAGGAGGCCCGCACGACGGTCCTGGGCCATGTCCAGCGCGGCGGCACCCCCAGCGCCTTCGACCGCTGGCTCGCGACCCGCTTCGGGCTGCACGCCGTCGACTGCGTCCGCGACCGCGACTACGGCCGGATGGTCGCCCTGCGCGGCACGGACATCGTGCGCGTGCCCCTGGCGGACGCCACGGCCCGCCTGAAGACGGTGGATCCGGCGCTGTACGAGGAGGTCGGGGTGTTCTTCGGCTGACGGCCCGGCGCCCGGCGCCGGCCGGGGCCGCGCGGCCCCGGCCGGGCCCGCGCTACACCGAGGGCGCGCTCGACGCCCGCAGCTGCCCGACCAGCTCCCGCACCACCGCCGCGCCGTTCAGCGTCAGCACCGACTCGGGGTGGAACTGCACCCCGGCGAACCCCGGCCCGCGCAGCGCATGGACCTCCCCGTTCGCGGCGCGGCTCACCTCGACACCGTGCGCGGCCAGTTCCCGGAACGCCTCGTCCTCGCAGCGCGCCGCGAAGCTGTTGTAGAAGCCCACGACCTCCCGCCGTCCGAACAGCTCGATCTCCGTCTGCGCCCCCTGGTACGGCACGTCCTTCCGTACGATGTCCAGCCCCAGCTCGGCCGCGATCAGCTCGTGCCCGAGGCAGACACCCAGCACGCCCTGCCGTCCGCCCCGGATCACCTCGGCCGTGAGGTCGCGCAGGAAGCGCATCTTGGGATCGGCGAGGTCGGACGGGTCGCCCGGGCCGGGCCCGAGCACGACGGGTCCCTCGTGCGCGAGCACCGCCTCCCGCAGCCCCGGCTCGTCGTACCGCCGCACGCTCACCTCCAGGCCGCTGGAGCGCAGGACGTGCGCGAGCATCGCCGTGAAGGTGTCCTCGCCGTCCACGACCAGGGCGTGTCCGGCCAGTTCCGCCGCGGGCTCCTGCATGCGCAGCCAGAAGGGGGCCAGCGAAGCCCGGCGTCCGTCCAGCGCGGCACGCACGCGGGGGTCGTCGGCGAGGCGGGCGCGGGTGTGTTCCGCGCGCGGCCGTGACGGCCGCACTCCCAGCGCCGCCAGTACGCCCGCCGCCTTGGCGTGGGTCTCGGCCACCTCGCCCGCCGGGTCCGAGCCGCGCACCAGGGTCGCGCCGACGGGCACCCGCAGTCGCCCGGCCGCGTCGATGTCGGCGGTGCGGATCAGGATGGGGGAGTCGAGGGTCTGGGCCCCGGCAGCCCCTTCCCGCCCACCACCCGAGTCCCGGCCGATCAGGGCCAGGGCGCCCGCGTAGTACCCGCGCCCGCCGCTCTCGTGCCGCTCGATCACCCGGCAGGCGTTCTGCACCGGCGAGCCGGTGACGGTCGCCGCGAACATGGTCTCCCTCAGCACCTCCCGCACGTCCAGCGACGACCTGCCGCGCAGCTCGTACTCGGTGTGCGCGAGATGCGCCATCTCCTTCAGCCGGGGCCCGATCACGACCCCGCCCATGTCGCCGACGGTGCACATCATCTTGAGCTCCTCGTCGACGACCATCGACAGCTCCTCGATCTCCTTGCCGTCGGCGAGGAAGCCGAGCAGGTGCTCGGGCGTGGGCCCGTCGGAGGGGTAGCGGTAGGTGCCGCTGATCGGGTTCATGACGACCGTGCCGCCGGACATCCGCACATGCACCTCGGGGCTGGCCCCGACCAGCGTGCGGTCCCCGGTGTGCACGACGAACGTCCAGTACGCCCCCCGCTCGCCCTCCAGCAGCCGCCGGAACAGCGCCAGCGCGTCGGCCCGCCCGAACCCGGGGATCTCGCCCTCGTACGTCCGCCGGATCACGAAGTTCGCGCCCTCGCCGCGCCCGATCTCCTCCCGCAGCACGCGTCCGACGATCTCCGCGTACTCCTCGTCGGCGACGTCGAAGCCGCCCCCCTCGACGCGCACGTCGTGCGCCGGGAGGTGCTCCAGGGCGTCGGCCAGCGGGACGCCGTAGGACTCCTCGGGCGTGAGTGCCAGCAGGGGCGTGCCGTCGTCGCGGACGTCGAAGCCGCGCTCGCGGATCTGCCGGAAGGGCACCAGCGCGAGGCTCCGCTCGGGGAGACCGGCGAGGCGGTCGTGCGGGGCGACCGGGCCGATCAGGACCTCGACCAGGTCGTGGTCGTGGCCCGGGGTGCGGCGGCGCAGCAGGGCGAACGGACGGGGGTCGTCCAGCAAGCCGAGCAGGTTCATGGGTCCGTGCTCCATCTCGGTGAGAGAGGAACGGACCCCGGGAAACGCCGAAGGCCGCCCCTCGGGCGGCCTTCGCGAAGTCTTGAGTACGCGCAGTCAGCGGGCCGCCGGATGAGCGGTCCACCACCAGGTCTGGGTCGAGTGCGCGAACATGCGACGCACCCTACCCCATGTCCGAGGGGTGTACCCCGTGTCTCAATTGCTGGTCATCGGTCGGGACGCCCGACACGACCCCGTAATGTTGAGGTCGTGACCGTGAACGCTAAGACCAGCGCGAGTGCTGGCAACACCTGGCGAAACCTGCCCGCGGCGCAGCAGCCCGAGTACCCCGACACCGAGGCTCTGCGCGCAGTGATCGCGGACCTCGAGTCGTATCCGCCGCTCGTCTTCGCGGGCGAGTGCGACCAGCTGCGCGCCCGGATGGCGGCCGTCGCCAAGGGAGAGGCGTTCCTCCTCCAGGGCGGCGACTGCGCCGAGGCCTTCGACGCGGTGTCCGCCGACCACATCCGCAACAAGCTGAAGACGCTGCTCCAGATGGGCGCCGTGCTGACGTACGCCGCGTCCGTGCCCGTGGTGAAGGTCGGCCGGATCGCCGGCCAGTACTCCAAGCCGCGCTCCAAGGGCACCGAGACCCGCGACGGCGTGACCCTGCCGACGTACCGCGGCGACTCGGTCAACGGCTTCGACTTCAACGAGGCCGCCCGCATCCCGGACCCCGAGCGCCTGAAGCGGATGTACCACGCGTCCGCCTCCACGCTGAACCTGGTGCGCGCCTTCACCACCGGCGGTTACGCCGACCTGCGCCAGGTGCATGCCTGGAACCAGGACTTCGTGAAGTCGTCCCCGTCCGGCCAGCGCTACGAGCAGCTCGCCCGCGAGATCGACCAGGCGCTGAACTTCATGCACGCCTGCGGGGCCGACCCGGAGGAGTTCAAGACGGTCGAGTTCTACGCCTCGCACGAGGCGCTGCTGCTCGACTACGAGTCCGCGCTGACCAGGGTCGACTCGCGCACCGGGCAGCTGTACGACGTCTCCGGGCACATGGTGTGGATCGGTGAGCGCACCCGGCAGCTGGACCACGCGCACATCGAGTTCGCCTCGAAGATCCGCAACCCGATCGGCATCAAGCTGGGCCCGACCACCACCGCCGAGGACGCGCTGCAGTACATCGAGCGCCTCGACCCCGAGCGTGAGCCGGGCCGGCTGACCTTCATCGTCCGCATGGGCGCCGACAAGGTCCGCGACAAGCTCCCCGAGCTGGTCGAGAAGGTCACCGCCTCGGGCGCGACCGTGGCCTGGGTGACCGACCCGATGCACGGCAACACCTTCGAGGCGGCCTCCGGGCACAAGACCCGCCGCTTCGACGACGTGCTCGACGAGGTCAAGGGCTTCTTCGAGGTTCACAAGGCCCTCGGCACCCACCCGGGCGGCATCCACGTGGAGCTCACCGGCGACGACGTCACCGAGTGCGTGGGCGGCGGCGACGAGATCTTCGTCGACGATCTGCACCAGCGCTACGAGACGGCCTGCGACCCGCGGCTCAACCGCAGCCAGTCGCTCGACCTGGCATTCCTCGTGGCCGAGATGTACAGGGACCAGTAACGGGTCCGCCTGTTACCGGAGCATGGACTGGGGCGCGGATCACACGATCCGCGCCCCTCTCCACTTTCGCGCTCCGAACCCGACGGGTAAGGTTAGGTTAGCCTCACCGATCAACGGGGAGGGTGCCGGAGAACGACCCCGTCGGGAGGTGAACCGCGTGTACGTCTGCAGTTGCTTCGGGATCACGGAGCGGCAGGTCAAGCAGCACGCGGACGGCGGTGCCTGCACCCCCCGCCAGATAGCCTCCGCCTGCAAGGCGGGCACGGACTGCGGGTCCTGTGTGCGCCGCATCCAGGCGATTCTGGGCAGGGGGGCCTGCCCTCGCCGTGAGCCGGCCGACCGGGACGAGCCGCTGGTCGCGGAACTGGAAGACGCCGCCTGACGGCAGGCCCTAGCTCGGCTGCTCGATCTGCTGCGCGATGTACAGCGCCTCGCCGAGCTTGTCGATCAGCTCCAGCTGTGTGTCCAGATAGTCGATGTGGTGCTCCTCGTCCTCCAGGATCGACTCGAAGAGGTTCGCGGACGTGATGTCACCCTTGCCGCGCATCACCTCGATACCGCGCTTGAGCCGGTCGATCGCCTCGACCTCGACCTGCCGGTCGGCCTGGAACATCTCGGTGACCGTCTGGCCGACCCGCACGTGGAAGAGCCGCTGGTAGTTGGGCAGGCCGTCCAGCATCAGGATGCGCTCAGTGATCTTGTCCGCGTGCTTCATCTCATCGATGGACTCTTCACGCGTGTACTTGGCGAGCTTGGTCCAGCCGTTGTTGTCCTGGATCCGGTAATGCAGCCAGTACTGGTTGATCGCCGTCAGCTCGCCGGTCAACTGCTCGTTGAGGAATTCGAGGACCTCGGGGTCGCCCTGCATCGCAGAGGCTCCTTCCACGCGGGGAAACTGGCTGGATGCGCCGCATGATTCCACTGGTGAAGAAGATCGTCCAGTAAGTCTCCACTTAGTAAGTAAGGGCATGCTTAGTTAAGTTTGCCCGGTTTCGAAGTGGGCCCGGTCAGGGGCATCACCCGGGGTCTGTCAGGATGGAGTCATGGGTCAGCCGCTGGAACACGAACCGGGAGAAGGGCGCGATTCAGCAGGAGCGACGCAGCCGGAGCTGCCCCCGGGACAGCGGCTGCAACGCGGCTGGCCGGTCACGCACTACGGCCCCGTCCCCAAGTTCCGGCCCGAGCGCTGGGAGTTCCGGGTCTTCGGCGCCACCGCCGGCGGCGGCAAGCACTGCTGGACCCACGAGGAGTTCACCGCCCTGCCCCACACCACCGTCGTGGCCGATCTGCACTGCGTCACGAAGTTCAGCATGCTGGGCGCCGAGTGGGGCGGCATTCCCGCGAGCACGCTTCTCGACCTCGCCCCGCCCGCGGACGACGTCACCCATGTGATGGTGTGGGCCGAGTACGGCTTCAGCTCCAACCTCCGGCTGTCCGACTTCGCCGACGAGCGGGTCCTGTTCGCCACCCACAAGGACGGCGAGCTGCTCACCGCCGAGCACGGCTTCCCGCTGCGCCTGATCGTGCCCCACCTTTACGCCTGGAAGGGCCCCAAGTGGGTGCGCGGCGTGGAGTACATGACCGCCGACCGGCGCGGCTTCTGGGAGGAGCGCGGCTACCACAACATCGGAGACCCCTGGCAGGAGCAGCGCTACTCCTACCAGGAGGAACCCGGGGACGGCCCCGGCCTCTGAGGCGCTCAGCCCCCGCGCAGCTTCTTCAGCCGCTCCACGTCGGCCGCGTGCCCCTGCTTGCCGCCCGGCGTCTCGATGATCAGCGGCACGCCCTCCGTCGCGGGGTGCGTCATCAGAGCCCGGAACGGGTCCTCACCGATGTGGCCGACGCCGATGTTCTCGTGCCGGTCCTTGTGGGCACCCACCACGTCCTTGGAGTCATTGGCGTGGATCAGCTTCAGCCGGCCCTCGCCGACCGTGTCCACCAGCAGGTCCAGTGTCTGGTGCATGCCACCGGGGCCGGTCAGGTCGTGCCCGGCGGCGAAGACGTGGCAGGTGTCCAGGCACACGCCGAGCATCGGGTGGGCGTCCAGCGCCTCGAAGTACGGGCCGAAGTCCCACGTCCGTGAGCACAGGGAGGAGCCCTGGCCGGCCGTCGACTCCAGCAGCAGGAACGGGTCGTCGTCGTGGGTCAGCTCGTCCAGCAGCGGCAGCAGATGCTCCCGTACCTGCCGCAGCGCCACCGACCGCTCCCGACCGCCGGTCGCGCTGCCCGTGTGCACGACCACGCCCAGCGCCCCGATCTCCCGCCCTCGCCGCAGCGAGTGCCGCAGGGACTCCACCGACCGCTCCACGGTCGCCCCGGTGTGCGATCCGAAGTTGATCAGGTAGGGGGCGTGCACGTACGCCGGGATCGACTCGGCCGCGCACGCCGCGCGGAACGCCTCGTCCTGCTTCGGGTTACCGGTCGGCGTGGCCCAGCCGCGCGGGTTGGCGACGAAGACCTGGACGGACTCCGCCTTCAGGTCACGGGCGTACGACAGGCCTACGGAGTGGAGCCCACCGGCCACGGGAACGTGGCCGCCCACGGGGTTGCGGGAGGGGCCGGACAGCTGACTGTTCACCCGTTCAGGGTGTCATGCGCCCGGCCCTGCCCGGCCACGGGCTCCCCGCCCGCAGCCGTCACCTGATCTTGATGGTGATCGTCGAGCCCTTGGGAGCGGTCCGGCCGCCCTCGACGGACTGGCTCTTGACCTCGTCGCCGAACAGGCCGAGCAGCCCGCGGTCCTCGTCGACCTGGAACCCGGCGGCCTCCAGCGCCTGCCTGGCGTCGTCGACGCTGTCGCCGACCACGTCCGGGACCTCGATCATCTCCGGGCCCTTGGACAGCGTCAGCGTCACCGTGTCGCCCTCGGCCGCCCGGCCGCCGGACTTCGGCGTCTGCCGGACGACCTGGCCCCTGTCGTACTCGGAGGAGTTGACCCGCTCGGTGGCGATCTTCACCTTGAGGCCGGCGTCCTGCAGCTCGGACCGCGCGTCGGCCTCGTCCGAGCCGGTGACGTCGGGGATGTCGACGGGGCTGCCCTTGCTGACGACCAGCGCCACGGCAGTGCCCGCGCGCACCTTCGTGCCGTCGGCCGGGCGCGCGGAGATCACCGAGCCGCGCGGCACGTCGTCGCTGAACTCCCGGGTGACCATGCCCGGCTCCAGCCCGTCCTGCCTCAGCTGGTCCCGGGCCTTGTCCAGCTTCTGGCCCGCCAGGGCGGGCACGGGCACGGTCTCGGGGCCGTCGGAGACGGTGAACGACACGGAGTCGTGGAGGCGGATACGGGCGCCCGGCTCGGGGTTCGTGCCGATGATCGTGCCGCGCTTGACGGTGTCGCTGTGGGCGTGGCTGACCTTGCCCACCTCGAGCCCTGCCTTCTCCAGCCGTTCCTCGGCCTGCGCCTCGGTCTTCGCCAGCAACGGCGGGACCTTGGTGAACTGGCCGGAGTTGATGTACCAGACGCCGGCGCCCAGACCGAGCACGAGCAGGACGGCGACGACGATGGCCGCAGGGCCGCGCCGGAACCCCGGGCGGCGCCGGGACCGCGGGGGCGGCGGCGGGGACTCGAAACGGCTGGTGCGGTGGAGGGCGGCCCCGGAGACCTCGTCGTCCTCGTTGACCGGCATCGGACGCGGTGTGGTCAGGGCGCGCGGGATCACGGTCGTCCGGTCGTCGCGGTTGTCGTGGTCCACCGCGAGCGCCTGCGGCGGCACCGCGTCCAGCTCGTCCTCGCTCAGCCGCCCACGCCCGTCGCGGACCTGCGCGAGCAGTGCCACCGCGTCGTGCGGGCGGACGGCCGGGGTGCGGGCCGTCGCGGAGGCCACCATCTCGTCCAGCTCGTACGCCAGGCCGGGCACGGCGGCCGAGGGCGGGGGCACGTCCTCGTGCAGGTGCTTGTAGAGGATCACGGCCGGGGAGTCCCCGTCGTGCGGCTTGTCGCCGGTCAGCATCTCGTACAGCATCACGCCGCACGCGTACACGTCGACGCGGGGATCGGCGGTGCCGTCCTCTATCTGCTCCGGGGCGAGGTACGAGACCGTGCCGAGGACGGTGCCGGTGGTGTTCGTCACGGTGTCCACGGCCCGGACGAGCCCGAAGTCGGCGACCTTGACCCGGCCGTCGTCCCCTATCAGGACGTTCTCGGGCTTCATGTCGCGGTGCACGAACCCGGCGCGGTGCGCGGCGCCCAGCGCGGCCAGCACCGGCTCCAGGATGTCCAGCGCGGCACGCGGCTGCAGGGCCCCCCGCTCGCGCAGCACGTCACGCAGGGTGCAGCCCGCGACGTACTCCATCGCCAGGTACACGTACGAGCCGTCGGCGCCCTGGTCGAAGACCTGCACCACGTTCGGATGGGCCAGCCGGGCCACCGACTTCGCCTCGCGGATGAACCGCTCGACGAACGAGACGTCGACCGCGAGCGAGGGGTGCATCACCTTGAGCGCGAGAACCCGGTCGAGCCGGGTGTCCACGGCCCGGTAGACCGTGGCCATGCCGCCGACCGCGATCCGCGCGTCGATGCGATACCGGCCGTCGAGCACCTGCCCGACCAAGGGGTCCTGAAGGGTCGTGTCCACGCAGGCGAGTGTACGAGCCACGACCGACAGTCCTGTCCCCCCGGCTGTTTTCGCGGCGGGACTGCAGCCGACCTGTGACGTGTGTCCCGCGCCCTACTGGAAGGCGGGCCGTTCCGGGTCCAGCGCGGCCATGCCCTCCGCCGGCGACGACGCCTCCGCGAAATGCCGCCGTGGGATCCGCCCGGCCCGGTACGCCAGCCGCCCCGCCTCCACCGCGTGCCGCATGGCGTCGGCCATCAGCACGGGTTCCTGGGCCCGTGTCACCGCCGAGGCGAGCATCACACCCGCGCACCCCAGCTCCATCGCCAGCGCCGCGTCCGAGGCCGTACCGGCGCCGGCGTCCAGGATCACCGGCACGCGCGCGTGCTCGACGATCAGCTGGAAGTTGTGCGGGTTGCGGATCCCGAGACCGGAGCCGATCGGCGAACCCAGCGGCATGATCGCCGCGCAGCCCACGTCCTCCAGCTTCCGCGCCAGCACCGGGTCGTCGTTGGTGTACGGCAGCACCGTGAACCCGTCGTCGACCAGCGTCTCGGCCGCCTCCAGCGTCTCGATCGGGTCGGGCAGCAGGGTGCGCTCGTCGGCGATGACCTCCAGTTTGACCAGGCCGGTGCCGAGGGCCTCGCGCGCGAGGCGGGCCGTGAGGACGGCCTCTCCTGCGGTGAAGCAGCCCGCCGTGTTGGGCAGCACCCGGATGCCGAGCCGGTCGAGGACGGACAGCACCGAGCCGTGCACCGAGGCGTTCACCCGGCGCATCGCGACCGTCGTCAGCTCCGTCCCGGACGCCACCAGCGACCGCTCCAGCACGTCGAGGCTGGGCGCCCCGCCCGTGCCCATGATCAGACGGGACGTGAAGGACGTACCACCGAGGACAAACGGATCGTCGGCCATGGTCAGCCTCCTTGGACGGCGGTGAGGACTTCCACGCGGTCCCCCTCGGAGAGGGGCGTGGAGGGCCACTGCGTGCGCGGGACGACGGTTTCGTTGAGGGCGGCGGCGACGCCCGAGGGCGAGGCGGTGAGCGACTTCACGACGCTGTCGAGGGCTGTGCCGGGCCGGACGTCCCGGGGCTCGCCGTTGACGGAGATGTTCATGCGGGCTGCTCCGTGCGTGCGGTGACGGGGCTGAAGCGCTTCGGGCTGAAGGGGCGGGCCTCCTCGGGGAGTTCACCCGTCGCCAGGACGTGCGCCAGGGCGTCGCCGGTCACCGGCGTGAGCAGGACGCCGTTGCGGTAGTGCCCGGTGGCCAGCAGCAGCCCCTCCAGACCCGTCGGGCCGAGCAGCGGCGCGTTGTCGGGAGAGCCCGGCCGCAGTCCGGCCCGGGTCTCGGTGAGCGGCAGCTCGGTGATGCCCGGGACCAGCTCGTGCGCGTCCCGCAGCAGCTCGTACACGCCGCCCGCGGTCACGGTGGTGTCCCAGCCCAGCTCCTCGCTGGTGGCCCCGATGACGAGTTCGCCGCTCGCGCGCGGCACCAGATAGACGTGGCTGCCGCGCACCACCGCGCGCACGGTCCGGCTCAGGAACGGCCCGTGCCGCAGCGGCATCGTCAGCCGTACGACCTGCCCCTTCACCGGCCGCACGGGAGGCAGCACGTCCTCCGGGACGCCCGCGAGCCGCCCGCTGAGGCTCCCCCCGGAGAGCACCACCTGCCCGGCGGAAGTCTCGCTCCCGTCGGCCAGGACGACACCCGTGGCCCGGTCCCGCACGACGGTGAGCCGCTCCGCCCACGCCCGGTGGAAGACCACGCCCGCCCGCTCGCACGCGGCGACCAGGGCGCCGGCCAGCCGACGCGGGTCGATCTGGTGATCGCCGTCGACCCGCAGCCCGCCGCGCACGCCCGGCGCGAGCATCGGCTCCAGGCGCCGGCACTCGCGCCCCGACAGCCACTGCGACTCCAGGCCCGACTGCTGCTGGAGGGCGTGCAGTTCGCGCAGGTGGGCCCGGTCGTCGGCGTCCAGGGCCACCGCGAGCGTGCCGCAGCGGCGGTAGCCGAGGTCCTGGCCGGTCAGCTCGGTGAGCTCGGCGGCGAAGTCCGGGTAGCGCCGCGCGGAGGCGAGGTTCAGGCCGAGCAGGGTCTGCTCGCCGTAGTGCAGTTCCGTGACGGCGGCCAGCATGCCGGCCGCCACCTGCGCGGCTCCGCCGCCCGGCTCGGGGTCCACGACGGCCGTGGCGAACCCGCGTTGCGCGGCCCGCCAGGCCGTGACCAGGCCGATGATCCCGCCCCCGATGACAAGGACGTCTGACGATGTGGACGTAGGCGACATGGGCGTCCAGCCCCTCCCTTCGCCGGCATGACCCGGATCAGGTTCTTACGGTCGGAGGCCGCCAGCCTCCCTCTCAGCCCGGTGCGTCCGGGCTCCCGCGAGTGCTTTACGTTGGCCACCCTAGCCCGATGCCCCATGCCGCAGTAAGGGAGCCTCCGTCCATGGCCCGATCCCTCGACGGTCTCGTCCTCGCCCCGGTCGCCGACCAGGCACCGGGCCAGGTGGGCACCCGCACCCGGTTCGCGTACCACGAGCGGGAGGGAGAGATCTGGGCCGAGTACACGGGCGGCGACGTCGTACGCGGGCACCTCGTGGGTACCCGGGAAGGTGACCGGCTGGACTTCCGGTACGTCCAGCTCAAGCGGGACGGGACCACTTCCTCGGGGCACTGCGTGTCGGCGGTCGTGGAACTGCCCGACGGGCGGGTGCGACTGGAGGAGACCTGGGAGTGGGAGTCCCAGCGGGGCAGCGGTACGAGCGTTGTGGAGCAGGTCACGGCGCATGAACACTGACTGACAATGTGTCAGGTGTCTATGGTGATCAGGTGAGCGAGCAGACACAGGAACCGGGTTCGTCCGCGCCGCGGCGCGTCGTCGTGGCGGGTGCGGGCATGGCCGGGGTGCAGACCGCCGTCGCCCTGCGCGAGCGGGGCTTCACCGGTGACGTGATCCTGATCGGTGCCGAGCCGCACCAGCCCTACGACCGGCCGCCGTTGTCCAAGGCCGTCCTGCTCGGCAAGTCCGAGGGCTCCGCCTTCGACGTCGACTTCGAAGCCCTCGGCATCGAACTGCGGCTCGGCTGCGAGGTGCTGGGCCTGCACCCCGCCGAGCACGTACTGGACACCGAGGACGGGCCCGTGCCGTACGACGTCCTGGTCGTGGCGACCGGCGCCGAGCCGGTCCGGCTGCCCGGCGCGGAGGGCGTTCCGGGCGTGCATCTGCTCCGCACCCTGGACGACGCCGAACGGCTACGGCCGGTGCTGGCCCGCCGGCACGACATCGTGGTCGTCGGCGCGGGCTGGATCGGCGCGGAGTTCGCCACGGCCGCGCGCGAGGCGGGCTGCGCGGTCACCGTCGTGGAGGCCGCCGAACGGCCGCTGGCGGGGGCGCTGCCCGCCGAGGTCGCCGCCCCGATGGCCGGCTGGTACGCCGACGCGGGCGCGGTGCTGCGGACGCACGCGCGCGTGGAGCGCGTCGAGCCCGGCGCGGTCCTGCTCGACGACGGCTCGCGGCTGCCCGCGGACGCCGTCGTCGTCGGCATCGGCGCCCGCCCCGCGACGGCCTGGCTGGCCGGCTCCGGGATCGGGCTCGGCTCCCACGGCGAGATCGTGGCCGACGAGCATCTGCGCACGACCGTGCCGGACGTGTACGCGGTGGGCGACTGCGCCTCCTTCCCCTCGGGGCGCTACGGCGAGCGCCTGCTGGTCCACCACTGGGACAACGCCCTCCAGGGGCCGCGCACGGTCGCCGTGAACATCGTCGGCCGGACCACGGGGGACACGCCGGCGGTGTACGACCCGGTGCCCTACTTCTGGTCCGAGCAGTTCGGGCGGTTCGTCCAGTACGCCGGGCACCACGCGGCCGCGGACACGGCCCTGTGGCGGGGCGACCCCGCCGGACCGGCCTGGACGGTGTGCTGGTTGCGCGGTGAGCGGCTGGTCGCGCTGCTGGCGGTGGGCCGGCCCCGGGATCTGGCGCAGGGCCGCCGCCTGATCGAGTCCGGCACCCCGATGAATCCGGTGCTGCTGGCGGATCCGGCCAGGCCCATGAAGGCGGCGACGGCGTAGGCGCCGGTGCTGCCGCGGGGGCTGTCGCCGGGGCCGCGGGACGGTGCTGCCGGGCTCGGCGCGCCGCCCGGGTGGACGGGGCGGACTTCCGGCTGTCAGTGGCAAATGGCAGGCTTGTTCCCGTGACCGAGATTGACGCAAAGATCGATGCTCTCGTCCCCGCCTGGCTCACCCTCCCCGACATCGCCGAACAGTTCGGTGTCGAGGTGACGCGTGTGCGGCAGCTGGTCAAGGACGGCCAGCTCATCGCCGTACGCCGCGGTGAGAACCGCGCGCTGCACGTCCCCGCCGCCTTCATCGACGGGGACAAGGTCGTCAAGGGCCTGTCCGGGACCCTGACGCTCCTGCGGGACGACGGCTTCACGGACGAAGAGATGCTGGAGTGGCTCTTCACCCCGGACCCCAGCCTGCCCGGCACCCCCGCGCAGGCGCTCAGCGAGAATCGCGGCACGGAGGTGAAGCGCCGCGCCCAGGCGCTCGCGGTCTGACCCGGCCCCGACCGGACAAGCGTCCGGTGCCGTGCGAGCGGGGCCGGACCTGAACACCGCCCGATGCGGGGGCCGTGGCCCGGGGTGTCACTGCCCGGGGACGGCTCGCGCCTGCCCGGGGAGGCCGTGGTCCTCCCCGGTGGTGGCATGCGAAGCCCGGTGAGGCCGTGGCGGGACCGGGAGCAGGCGTAAGGTGCCCCAGGCGTCAGCGGCGGGACAGGGGCGCTCCCGCGCCGTACGCCACGTGAGTCGGGTGCTCCGGCACCCGAGAGCCACCGACACCCAGGGGGACACGCATGACCGCCGCCACCGCACGGGCCCAGCTCGCCGACGCCCGGGTCTACCTCTGCACCGACGCGCGCAAGCGGCAGGGGGACCTCGGGGAGTTCCTCGACGCCGTGCTGACCGGCGGGGTCGACATCGTGCAGCTGCGGGACAAGGGCATGGAGGCCGGGGAGGAGCTGGAGCACCTGGCCGTCTTCGCCGACGCCTGTGCCCGGCACGGCAAGCTGCTCGCGGTCAACGACCGCGCGGACGTCGCCCACGCCGCCGGATCCCACGTCCTGCACCTCGGCCAGGGCGACCTCCCGGTCCACGCGGCCCGCGCGCTCCTCGGTGACGACATCCTGATCGGCCGCTCCACCCACGCCGAGTCCGAGGCCGCCGCGGCCGCCCTCCAGCAGGGCGTGGACTACTTCTGCACCGGCCCGTGCTGGCCGACCCCCACCAAGCCCGGCCGCCACGCGCCCGGCCTGGACCTCGTCCGGTACACCGCCGCCCTCGGCACCGACCGCCCCTGGTTCGCCATCGGCGGCATCGACCTCGGCAACCTCGACCAGGTCCTTCAAGCGGGCGCCCGGCGCGTCGTCGTCGTACGGGCGATCACCGAGGCCGGCGACCCGGGGGCCGCGGCGGCCGAGTTCGCGAAGCGGCTGCGGGAAGCGTAGTTGCGACGGTTTGTCCAAGGGATGGACAGCAAGTGGACAATTCGGGCAAATGTCGGCCCGCGGTTGGGGGACCGACCGCCCCTGGCTAACCTGCCGGTATGGCCCTCGGCACCGCATCCATCAGGTCGGACCACGCTCGCACCGTCCGCGACATGCTCGCGGCCGGCAAGACGACGTACTCGTTCGAGTTCTACGCCCCCAAGACCCCGAAGGGCGAGCGGAACCTGTGGAACGCGCTGCGCCGGGTCGAGGCAGTGGCGCCCGACTTCGTCTCCGTGACCTACGGCGCGGGCGGTTCCACCCGCGCCGGCACGGTCAAGGCGACCGAGGCGATCGCCTCCGACACCACCCTCACCCCGATCGCCCACCTCACCGCGGTCGACCACTCCGTGGCCGACCTGCGCAACATCATCGGCCAGTACGCAGACGCCGGGATCCGCAACATGCTGGCCCTGCGCGGCGACCCGCCCGGCGACCCGATGGGTGACTGGGTGCCGCACCCCCGTGGCCTCGCCTACGCCGCCGAACTCGTCGAGCTGATCAAGGCGTCCGGCGACTTCTGTGTGGGCGTCGCCGCCTTCCCGGCGATGCACCCGCGCTCCGCCGACTGGGACACCGACGTCCGCCACTTCGTCGACAAGTGCCGGGCGGGCGCGGACTACGCCATCACGCAGATGTTCTTCCAGCCGGAGGACTACCTCCGGCTGCGCGACCGGGTCTCGGCCGCCGGCTGCGACACCCCGATCATTCCCGAGGTCATGCCGATCGCCAGCGTGAAGACGCTGGAGCGGATCGGGTCCCTCACCAACGCCGCGTTCCCGCCTGCCCTGAAAGAGCGGATCCTCACAGCACAAGACGATCCGGCCGCTGTACGCTCCATTGGGATCGAATTCGCCACGGAGTTCTGTGCGCGGCTGCTCGCCGAGGGTGTGCCCGGCCTGCACTTCATCACGCTCAACAACTCCACCGCGACACTGGAAATCTACGAGAACCTGGGCCTGCACCACTCACCGCAGGCCTAGACCGTTCGCACCGGTATACGACACACTGCGTAGCGGCCACTGGGAGAGGGGCGTACATGGGCTGGACGGTCCTCTACATCGCGTTCGGCATCGTCGCGCTGTGGCTGCTGGGCGAGGTGCTGCTGCAGTACAAGGCCCGGCTGCGCTGGCGGCTGCTGGCCTTCGGCGGCTTCCTCGGCGTCGTCATCGGTGTCCTGATCTCGCAGGTCGTCGTGATCGGCCTGGGTGCCGCCGCCTTCGCGGTCGGACAGACCTACGTCACCCTCTCGTTCCGTAGCGGCTTCTCGGCGGGCTGGGCGATGAACGCGCCCATGCTGGGCGGCAGCAAGCGCCGCCGCGGTGAGCGCGGCCGCCAGGAGCCGACCCTGGAGGTCTCCGGCCTGGAGGCCGAGGGCGGCTACGACGACGAGGCCGGCGCCTACCGCCACGACCCCGACGCCTTCGGCCAGGACGACGACTACGACCGCGACGACGTGTTCACCCCGGCCCGCCCCGCCCACCAGCCGGCGGCGGCCGAGGCCACGGCCGTCTACGAGCCGCAGCCCGTGCCCGAGGACACCGGCTCCTACGGTGTCTACGACAACGGGTACCAGGCCGGGGGGGAGCAGGCCCAGGACCAGTACGCCGCCCAGGCCGCCGACCAGTCCTACGCCTACGACTACTCCGGCTACGGCCAGCAGCAGGGCTACGACGCCACCGGTCAGCAGCAGTACGCCGCCTACTCCGACCCGTACATCGGCTCCTCGAACTACGGCCAGGCCGCGTACGACAGCACGTACGGCGACCAGCAGTACTACGGTCAGCAGGGCTACGGCCAGGACCAGTACGCCGGTACCTACAGCGGCGAGACCCCGCCCGGCGGGGTGTGGGTCCCGCAGCAGCGCGACACCGACGAGTACGGGCAGGAGCTGCCGCCGGAGCAGCCGTACCCGTACCAGGGTGGCGGGCAGCAGCCGCAGGGGAACGGCTTCGACGAGCAGTACCGTTTCTGAAGCCTGAGCCCTGCCGGGGGGTCGCCGTCGCGCTCACTGCGAGCCGCGGAACTCCGGCCCCTCCACGATCAGTCCCGCGACCAGCGCGCCCGACATGCCCGCGTGCGGCAGTCCGCCGCCGGGGTGGGCCCAGCCGCCCACGGCGAACAGACCGGGCACGCGCGTGGTGTTGGACGGATGCAGCAGCCGTCCTCCGGCCGCCGCCAGGGCCGGCACCGGCACCGCCCCGCCCTCCGCGCCCGTCGCGTCCGCGATGTCGGCCGGGGTGCGCACCTCGTGCCAGAGAAGGCGGTCGCGCAGGCCGGGCACGGCGCGTTCGGCGACGGTGATCATGCGGTCGGCGAGATCGCCGTGAGACCGGCCGGGCCGCGCCGGCACCACCGTCGTGAGGGTGATCGCCTCGTGGTCCGCCGGGGCAAGGCGCGGGTCGCCGGGCCGCAGCACCGTGACCGTGGGACGGGAATTTTCGGCCGCCGTGCCGAACAGGGCGTCCAACTCCGCCTCGCGGTCCGGGGTGTGCACCACCGTGCGGTGTGCCGTCCCCTGGGGACGGGCGCCACGCAGGGCGAGCAGGAGGGTCAGCCGGCCGGCCGCCGCCGGCTGCGGCGGCACCTCGCCGTCTCCCCGTACGACGGTGCCCGCCGTCAGCCGGGCCAGGACACCGGGCGCGACGCCGGCGACCACGAAGTCCGCCTCCGCGACCGACCCGCCGGCGAGTTCCACCCCCGACACCCGGCCTGCCTTCTCCAGCACTCCGGTGACGTCGGCGCCGAAGTGGAACTCGACCCTGCGGGCCAGACACCGCTCGTACACCGCCCGCGCCAGCTCGCGCAGACCGCCGCGTACGTACCAGGTGCCGAAGGCGTGCTCCACGTACGGCAGCACGGCCGCGCTCGCCGGGGCGAGACGGGGATCCAGGCCGTGGCTGAGGGCGTGGCTCTCCAGGAGTGCCGTGAGCCGGGGGTCGCGCAGCTCCCACGCGCCGACCTCGGCCAGGGTGCCGGCCCGGCGGGTGCGCAGCAGTCGCTTGTGGGGCACCGACGGGTAGGGCTCACGCTCGGCCAGCACCTGCCAGTTCGGCCACAGCGGCTCCTCCAGGAGCGGCCGCCGGGTCCGGTCCCAGGCCTCGCGGGCGCGGACCAGGAAGTCGCCCCAGCGCTTCCCGGCGCCCGCGCCGAGCCCCTCGTCCAGAGCTGCGACGACGCCCGCGCGCGAGGCGTTCGGCAGCGCCACCTCGGTGCCGTCCGCGAACACGTGCCGCGACGACGGATCGACCTGGACCAGCTCGACGCAGGACTCCAGCGGCTCCTTGCCGGTCTTGACGAACAGGTCGCGGTAGACGGCGGGCAGCGGCAGCAGGGCGGGCCCCGTGTCGAAGGAGAACCCGTCGCGCTCGAAGCGGCGCAGCGCTCCGCCGTAGGTGTCCGTCCGCTCGTACACCGCCACCCGGTGGCCCGCGACGGCCAGCCGGGCGGCAGCCGTCAGCGCGCCCATCCCGGCGCCGATCACCGCAATCCGTGCCATGCCGGCGACTTTATCGGCCCCCACTGACAGTCCCGGCCCGCGGCCTGCGGATACGGGCACGGAGGTGCTCGTGACCAGGGCGCGGCCGAGCGTCGTGGGGCCCCGTGCGCAGCACTGAGTATCCGTACCTAGCCGGGGAGTTGAGTACGCGCGCGGATGGGGGACGACCTGCGCGGACGAGAGAGTGGAGGCACGGAGAGGGGCACGGCTCCGGCACCGGCGACACGGGGCGCCGGAACGGGGCCGGCCCACGATCCGCTCCTTCCGCCGGCGGTGCCGGCGGGAGCGAGGCACGGGGGAGAACCGGGGGACGACCGAACGGGGGTCGTGCGGGGGGACGCACGGGGGAGCAAGGAAGGCGCCGGTCCGAGGTGGCCCGCGGGGGACGCGGCCACACCGGACCGGCGCCTTCGCGTGTGCACCGGCCGCACGGGCCGGCGCTTTTCGCGTGTGCACCGGCCGCACGGAGCGGCGGCCGTCGCTCACCGCGTCCGCACTGCGGGCCTGGCGGCAGCCGCTCGCCGTGCGCGGTCAGCGGCAGCCGCTCACCCGGCCCTGGAGCAGGCGGGACAGTGCCGCGTGGACATCGTCCAGGGAGCGTTCCGGCTGGAAGGACTGCCAGTCGAGGGCCGCCACCAGGACCATGCCGACCAGGGCGGACGCCGTCAGCGAGACGTCGATCTCCTCGCTGAACTCGCCACCCGCCACGCCGTCGCGCAGGACGTCCTCCACGACCGCGACGGCCTGCTGCCGGACCACCATCAGCGTGGACTGCCAGGCCCGGTTGGTGCGCCACAGCTCGGCCACGTACAGCTGGGTGAACGCCGGGTAGCGGTCGATGAAGACCAGCCCCGCGCGGATCATCGCGTCCAGGGCGTCGACCTTGGAGCCCCCCTCCCGGGCGGTCCGCTCGGCCGCTTCCCGCAGGGAGGCGGTCAGCAGACCCACTCCGTGCCGCAGCAGTTCCTCGAAGAGGACGGACTTGCTCGCGAAGTTGTAGTAGACCGTGCCCTTCGCGACCCCGGCACGCTCGGCGATCTCGTCCACGGTCGTGGCGGAGAACCCCTGCTCGGCGATGAGCGTGACGGCCGCCTCATAGAGCTTCTGCCGGGTGGCCTCGCGGCGCGTGCTGCCGCCCGACGCGGCACTGCTGCTTTCCATGGCCCTGATTGTCACAGGAACCTTTCCGGGAGACGTGCCGGTGGGGCTCACAGGCTCAGCTCCGGGTGCAGCCGGTCCAGCGTCCACACCTGGCGCCGGCGGGCCGCCACGGCGGTCAGCGCGAGGGCGCCCGCGGTGAACGCCGTCAGCACCACGCACGCGTGCCACACCGGTTCGAGTCCACCGCCGGTGATGAGTCGCCGGAGGGCCTCGACGACGTAGCTCATCGGCAGGAACGGATGCAGCGCGTTGAAGAACCCGGGGCTGGTCTGCACGGGGTACGTGCCGCCCGCCGAGGTCAGCTGGAGCATCAGCAGCGCGAGGACGAGGATCCGGCCCGCCGCCCCGAAGCGGGCGTTCAGCCACTGCACGATCGCCGCGAAGCACGCGGTCACCAGGAACAGGAAGCCCACCGTCCCGGCCGCTCGCGCCATCTCCAGGCCGACCGCCCAGTGCAGCACCGACATCAGCGCCACCGTCTGCAGCACCCCGATCGCCACCACCGGAAGCCAGCCCGCCAGCGCGATCCGCCACGCCGGGGCGCCCGCGGCGAGCGCCCGCCGGTTCATGGGCGCGATCAGCATGTACGCCACCATCGCGCCCACCCACAGGGACAGCGGGATGAAGTACGGGGCGAACCCGGTGCCGTAGTTGGGCGCCTTGTGAAGGTCCTGGGAGGCGAGCCGCACCGGGTCGGCCATGACCTCGGTGCGCCGGTCGCGGTCCTGCTCGTCGTAGTCGGGGATCTTCTCCGCCCCGTCGTGCAGGCCGCCGGCGAGCTTCCCGGAGCCGTCGACGAGCTTGAAGATGCCGCCGTTGAGGTCGTCCGCGCCCGTCTTCAGTTTGCCGACGCCCTTGTCCAGGTCGACGGCGCCGGTCTTGGCCGTGCCGATCCCCTTGTGCAGCTTCTTCGCTCCGGCGGCGACCTCGGCCGCCCCGTCGTTCAGCTTGTTGATCTTCTTGACGGCGTCGGCGAGGTCCTCGGAGAGGTGCGGTGCGCGGTTCGCCAGGGCCTGGGACTGCTTCTGCAGGGTGGCGAGGTTCTTGTCGAGCTTGTCCAGGTCGCCGTCATGGTCCGCGATCAGGGTGTTCAGGTCGTCCGCGATGGTGGTCACGTCCGCGGCCGCGTCCTTGGCCTTCTTCAGATCGGAGCAGGCCGCGTCGGGCAGGACGGGATCGTCGCAGCGCCTGGCGTACACGTCGTTCAGCGTGCCGGACGCCGCACGGGCGCCCTTGGCGGCGGTCGGGGCCGTCTCCACCAGGGTGTCCAGGTGCTTGCGGATCACCCCGGAGGAGTCGGCGACCAGCTGGGCGGTGTCACCGATGGTCTTCTCGTTGCCCTTGAGGAAGGGACCGACCTTGTCGGCGGTGCCGTTGACCCGGTCGGCGAGCTTCTGCGTGCCCTCCGCGACCCGCTTCGAGCCGTTCTCCAGGTCGCCCGCGCCCGTGTGGAGCTTCTTCAGGCCCGTGGAGAGCTTGCCGCTGCCGTCCTCGGCGTCCTTCAGGCCGTCGGCGAGGTCCTTGGAGCCCTTCTCGGCCTTGCCGATGCCGCCCTTGAGCCGGTCGGCCCCCTTCGCCGCCTTCACGGTCTTGCCGTGGATGTCGGAGAACGACACGAAGATCTTGTCCAGGAACGACCGGGACGTCTTCGTGGACGCCGCCTGCCGCACCTCGCCGAAGACCGTGCGGGAGATCTGCCCGACGATGTAGTTGTTCGCGTCGTTCGTGCGCACCTGGAGGGCGCCGGTCTCCGGGGTGTCCCCGGAGCTGGAGACGATCCGCTCGCTGAAGTCGGCGGGCATGGTGAGCGACAGGTAGTAGCTGCCGTCCTCGACGCCCTCGCGGGCCTCGGTGGCGCTCACCTCCCGCCAGTCGAAGGTCTTGCTGTCGCGCAGCCCCTTCGTGATGTCGTCGCCCGCCGTGATCTTCTTCCCGTCGGCGGTCGCTCCCTTGTCGTCGTTCACGAGCGCCACGGGGATCCGGTCCAGACGGCCGTACGGGTCCCAGAACGACCACAGGTACAGCGCGCCGTACAGCAACGGCAGCACCAGCAGCGCGACCAGCGCGGCGCGCGGCAGCTTCCCCCGCCCGAAGCGGCGCAGCTCAAGCGCGGCCAGTCTCGGCGAGCGCATCGGCCTTCTCCTCTCCCTCGTCGACCTGGTCGTTCTCGGCCGCCGGCTTTTCGGGGCTCTCCGCGGTGGAGACCTTGACGGCGCCCTCGGGGGTCTCGCTGCACACCGCCACGACCGTCGTCCCGGCGTCGGCCAGGGACCTGAGCAGCGCCCGGACCTCCTCCCGTTCCCCGTCCGAGAGCTTGAGGCCGGTGTCGTCGACGCCGAGCAGCCGCGGCCCGCCGACGAGGGCGAGCGCCACCGACAGCCGCAGCGCCTCCAGGCGCTCCAGATCCCGCACGGCCGTGCGCGGCCCCTTGGGCAGGGCCTCCAGATCGAGCCCGGCGGCTTCGAGCGCGGCGTCGACCCGTCGGCCGGCCGCGGCCGCCCGCTCGCTGCGGGGCCGCAGGAGGCCGCGCAGCGACGTGCCGAAGCGCTGCTGGAGCAGCGCGCGCTCCCGCAGGTGCTCGCCGGCGGTCAGCGCCGGGTCGAGGTCGGTGACCCCCGGGACGTGCGCCAGCGCGCTGAAGCCGCGCACCGCCGCCATCTGCTTCGGCAGCCTCGCGTCACCCACGACGGCCGTGCCCTCCGAGACCTTCATCCGCCCCGTCAGTGCGAGCAGCAGGCACGTGCGGCCGGACCCGGACGGGCCCTCGACCGAGATGAGCGCACCCGGCTCGGCGTCGACGGAGAGCCCGCGGACTGCCCATCCCCGAGGCCCCCTGATCCCGAGGCCGTCGGCGACGATCCGCACCCCTCCCGCCTGTTCCCCCACGAGTCTCCCCTGAATTTGAACTGACTGGTCAGTGCAAAAACTACTCCGAACCTGCGACCGGAGCAAAACAGCAGGTCAGAACGGATTGTCAGTGCCATACCTCACGATGGGTCACATACGGCACTCCGTGACCGGACGCGCCGTCACCCAGACGACAGGAGGTTCGTCATGGCCAGCTACCACGCAGCAGCCGCCCGCCGGCGCCGCGCCACCGGCCCTGCCCCCTCACTGACCGGCCCGGCGAGCGACGTGCACCCCGTGCTGCGCCGGGCCACGGCCCCGCCCGCCGCCCTCGACCTGCTCGCCCAGGCCCGCGCGAGCCTCGACGAGGCCACCGCCCTGGAAACACCGAACGAGCGCTACGCGACGGCCCACCTCGCCGCCCTGCGCACCGCCGCCGCGGTACTCGCCGCCCGGGGGCGGCCGGAGACCTCGCCCCGGGCCCGGGCCAAGATCCGGAGCGCCTGGGAAGTGCTCCCCGAGATCTCGCCCGAACTGACCGAGTGGAGCGCACTGTTCGCCGCCGGTGCCCGGCGCAGGGCCCGGGCCGAGGCGGGCATCGAGGGCGCGGCCACCGGCCGGGACGCCGACGACCTGATACGGGACGTCGCGATGTTCCTGCGCCTCGTCGAGCGGATGCTGGTCCTCCAGCCGGTCCTCCCGCAGCCCCGCCCGGACCAGGACCAGCCGGAGGGCCCCGGCGCGGGGAGGGACATGCCGGACGCGGGGTGACCCGGCAGTGGTGGTTCAGGCCCGTTCGGCGGCCCGGGCCCGAAGGTCTGCCCCGGGCCCCCGGGACCGGGTCATCCGGACGCCGCGGCCGAGGCAATAGGGTGGGGGACGCCTGAAGTCTTCCCTCCCCGTGGCCGGGGCCGGGAAGACGCCCCGTTCGCGCCGCCGTGCAAGAGGCGGTGCCGCGCCGAGGAGTCAACTGCCGTGTCGGACCCGATGCGCCCCCGCGCCTCACTCCGTACCGCCGTGGTCTGGGAGGTCCTCCAGGACGCCCTGGACCGCCGGGTCAAGGCCACGGGGCGGGAGTCGCTGGACGTCCTCGACACCGGAGGGGGCAGCGGCAACTTCGCGGTGCCCGTCGCCCGTCTCGGCCACCGGGTCACCGTGGTCGACCCCAGCCCCAACGCACTGTTCGCCCTGGAGCGCCGCGCCGCCGAGGCCGATGTCGCCGACCGGGTCAAGGGTGTTCAGGGCGACGCCCACGGCCTCTTCGACGTGGCCGAGCGCGGCGGCTACGACGTCGTGCTGTGCCACGGCGTCCTGGAGTACGTGGACGACCCGGCCGAGGGCGTCCGCAACGCGGTGGCGGCCCTGCGCGCCGAGGGCGTCCTCAGCCTGCTCGCCGCCGGGCTCGGCGGTGCGGTGCTGGCCCGCGCCCTCGCCGGGCACTTCAAGGAGGCCCGGCAGGCACTCGACGACCCGAACGGACGATGGGGCACGGGTGACCCCGTGCCGCGCCGCTTCACCGCCGAGCAGCTCACGGGACTGGTCGAGGCCGCGGGGCTGCGCGTGGGTGCCGTGCACGGTGTGCGGGTCTTCGCCGACCTGGTGCCCGGCGTCCTCGTGGACACCGAGCCCGGAGCCCTGGAAGCGCTGCTGAAGCTGGAGGAGGCCGCGGCCGAGCTCCCCGCCTTCCACTCGGTGGCCACACAGCTGCATGTGCTCGGTGAGACCGGCGGGGGCCGGTGAGGCAGGTGGGTCCGGCGAGGCCGGTGGGGCGGTCGAGGCCTGAGCCGCTTCCTGAGGTACCGCCGCTGATCAGGGCCTTGGCTGCGCATGGAGTACGCCACAGGCCCCCCGAACGGGGGCGGCGCGCCGTATGATCGAGGGAGACCGTTCCGGCATGACGGATCGGCCGCCGGGGAATGGAAGCCTCAGCGAGCCGGGACGCCCATGGCGGATTCCGGTTGGTCAATTGGCGCAGAGGGGCGGGTTTCACGGGGGCGATTCCCTGCCTATCCTGAAGGGACCCCCCGGGTCGCCCCGGCGACTGCACGATGAGGAGGACTCCGTGCCGCTCTCGGAGCACGAGCAGCGCATGCTCGAGCAGATGGAGCGAGCGCTGTACGCCGAAGATCCCAAGTTCGCGACAGCGCTCGAGGGAAGCGGGCTGCGCACGTACACCCGGCGACGGGTCTACCAGGCGGTCGCGGGCTTCCTCGTAGGTATCGCGCTCCTCATGGCTGGAATGGTCGCCAAGCAGGTCTGGCTCAGCGTCGTGGGCTTCCTCGTCATGCTGGGCTGTGCGGTGCTCGCCGTGACCGGCTGGCGCAAGGCTCCCAAGCCGGGTGAACAGACGGCTGCCGGTGCCACCGGGCCCCAGGCCCGCCGACAGGGCCGGCAGCGCCGCTCCGTGATGGACCGCATCGAGCAGCGCTGGCAGAAGCGCCGCGACGAGCAGGGCGGCCATTAGCCCTTCGCGCAGCCTCTCCAGGACTACGTGAACACGTAAGTCAGGGGGTGACCACCGACTCGGTGGTCACCCCCTGACGCATGCGTGTGCCGGTCGTCGGAGCGAGCCGTCGGAAGCCTCCGCACGCACCGGCAGCCGGGGCCGAACCCTCGCATCGACCGCTACGGTCGGCCCGCCCCCGACGCGACAAGGCCGGCCGGCGCACCCGCGCCGGCC
>NZ_JBHVCP010000020.1:0-114125 GCF_042803315.1 Streptomyces sp. NPDC057424 | reverse complement strand
GGTCCGGCGGGCCGGGTCAGGCCGCGGCGAGTGCGGGGTCCGGTTCCTCCGCCGCGGCGAGCAGGGCGAGGAGCGTCGCCCGGGCGCGGGCCACGCGGGAACGGACCGTGCCGACCGGGCAGTCGCTCACCGCGGCGGCCTCCGCGTAGGGCAGTCCGAGCAACTGCGTGAGGACGAACGCCTCGCGGCGTTCGTCCGGCAGACCGGCCAGCAGCTCCCGCAGCGCCACGCCGTCGTCGAAGCCGGGCAGGCCGCGCGGCTGGGCGAGTTCGGCCGCCGGCTCCCAGTCCGGCAGGTCGGCCGGGCGGGGGCGCGCGGCGGTGTACCGGATGCTGTCGGCCACCGCGCGCCGGGCGATCGCCAGCAGCCAGGTCCGCGCCGAGGAACGGCCCTCGAACCGGTGCAGGCTGCCGAGTGCCCGCAGGAACGTGTCCTGCGCCAGATCGTCCACCGCCTGCGGGTCGGCGCACAGATGGGCGACGTACCGGATGACGTCACGGTGCAGGGCGCGCACGAAGTGGTCGACGGCCGCGGAGTCGCCGCCCCGGGCGGCCAGCGCCCAGGCGGTTATCGACTCGTCGGCCGGCGCCGATCTCCCGTGCGAAAGGGGCAGGGCAGGAGTGATCACCTGATGTCCTTCTCGGAATTCCGGGACCACGAGGACGCGAGCGGGCAGGCCGTGAGGTCTGACGTGCGCGCGTGCCGTGCGCGGTCCGGTGAGCGGGGGGGCGCGGACGGGCCCGTGCAGCGCCTCACGAGGCGTGACCGCCTGCGGGTGCGCACCAGCACGGAGTACGACCGCGGCCGGGGCGCGCAGGGGCCGCCCCGGGATACCACCGGCTGCCGTCAGGCGGCAGCGGCCCCCGCGGGTGGTCCCCGGGTGGTGATCGCGTGGACGAGAAGGAGGCGGCGCGGCGTGCGGTTCGACGACCGCCGCCGTTGGCGCACGGGCGGGGGCGGCGGTGCGGGCTGGGCGAACAGGAGCCGCAGGGGTGCGGCGAGCCGGCTGCCCACGGCGCGCAGCAGCCGGAAGACGGCCCGCTCCCCGTGGCCGAGCCACATGCCGCACAGCAGCGCGGCCACGAGGTGGGCGGCGAGCATGCCGAGGGACGAGTCGCCGCCTGGGATGTGCCCCGTGTGCGGGGACATGGAATCCATGGCGCCCGGGCCCATGTCGTGAGTCATGGATCCCATGCCGTGATGCATCGACGGCAGGTCCATGGAGTCGGCCCCGGATGCGGCAGGCGCCGGCGGCCCGAGCGAGAACGTTGAGTGCAGAGCCGTCTGGACCGCCACGGCGACGGCGATGACCGAGCCGGGTCCGCGCTCGCGGCCCGCCAGGCACCAGCCGGCCACGCCCGTTACGCCCCATCCGGCCAGCAGTGCCGGCAGGGGCACATGGTCGCCGGACATCATGACGTGCCCCAGGGCGGCGAGCACGACACAGACGGCCGCGAACACCGCGGCCCGTAACGTGCGAGTACACCACCCGACTGTCATGGCGCCTCATCCTCGCATCCGGCCCCGCCCCGACACCCATGGGTACGGACATCTCCCCCGCCGGACACTCAATCCAGGCGATGTGATCCAGGCCACTGCCGTGGAGTCGGTGCCTCCGCTGGGGCCACGGCAGAATCCCCGGCGTGGACATCACCGCGCAGGAGCTCAATCGGGCCACCCTCGGGCGCCAGTTGCTGCTGGACCGGGAGGCGATGGACGCCGGGGAGGCGGTGCGGCGTGTGGTGGCGCTGCAGGCGCAGCACGCCGCCTCTCCGTACGTGGCGCTGTGGAACCGGCTGGCCGGGTTCGTGCCGGCCGATCTGGACGCCGCGTTCGCGGGGCGCACGGTGGTCAAGGCGACCCTGATGCGGATCACACTGCACGCGGTCCACGCGGACGACTACCAGCCGTTCCGCGAGGCGATGCAGCAGACGCTGTACGCCTCACGGCTCGGATACCGCTTCGCCGCGGCGGGGCTCACGCCGGCCGACGGCGAGGCACTCGTCCCCGAGTTGCTGGACTTCGCGGACCGGCCCCGGACGGCCGCCGAGGTGCAGGACTGGCTGGAGGAACGGGTCGGCGCGGAGAAGAAGGCAGGGGCGTGGTGGGGGCTCAAGGCGTACGCGCCGCTGCTCCATGTCCCGACCGGCGGGCCGTGGTCGTTCGGCCCCCGGTCGTCGTTCGTCTCGGCGCGGACCGGTCCCGTACCCGAAGGCCGGGAGACGGTGGCACAGGCGTTGCGGCATCTCGTCCTGCGCTACCTGGCGGGCTTCGGGCCCGCTTCGGTGGCGGACGTCGCGCAGTTCGCCATGGTGCCGCGGGCGCCGGTACGCCGCGCGCTGCTCGCCCTCGGCGACACGGTGGAGCAGCTCCGGGGACCCGACGGGACCCTCCTGTACGACGTACCGGGCGCCTCGCGCCCGCCGGCGGGCACGCCGGCGCCGCCCCGGCTCATGGCCATGTGGGACAGCGTTCTGCTGGCCCACGCCGACCGCAGCCGCGTGATTCCCCCGGCGTACCGCCGTCTGGTGATCCGGGTGAACGGCGACGTGCTGCCCACGCTGCTGGTGGACGGCCGGGTCGCCGGTGTGTGGCGCGCGCTCGACGGCGGTGTCGAGGCCACGGCGTTCCACGACCTGCCGGCCGCCGTGTGGGACGGACTCGCCGCGGAGGCCGCGTCGTTGACGGCGCTGCTGGCCGGCCGCGACGGCGAGGTCTACCGCCGCTACCACCACTGGTGGCCGAAGCTCCCCGCCGGTCAGGTGCGCCTGCTCAGGGGCTGAACCCGTGCGGCGCCGCACGCGGGTGACGTCGCGTCAGTGGTGGGTGTGGACCACGGCGTGGCCCCTGCCGCGGCCGATCATCCACTCGCGAGCCCGATCGCCAGAACCATGGTGGGCACATTGCCCCACTCCAGTGCCGTGCCGATCACCGTGCCGAGGATCTCGCCCGCCCGGCGACGAGCGCTGCCCGACGGCCGTTCGGATGATCGACCTAGAGTGGGTCGCCATGACGACACAGCCGACTCCGCCGACAGAACCGACCCCGTCGACCCCGCAGACTCGACCGACCGGGGCGACTGCGCCGCCCCGGTCGGCGCAGGACTACCTCTCCGAGCTGTTCTCCCTGGAGGGCCGGGTCGCGGTGGTCACCGGTGGCAGTTCCGGCATCGGGCGCGCCATCGCCGGGGCCCTCGCCCGCGCCGGGGCGAGCGTGGTGGTCGTGGCCCGCGGCGAGGCAGGGCTGGCCTCGACGGTCGGTGAGCTGACGGCCCGGGGCTGCGACGCCGCGTGGGTCGGCGCGGATCTGAGCACCCGCGAGGGCGTGCGGACCGCCGCCGAGCGGGCGGTCGAGGCGTTCGGGGAGCCCGACATCCTCGTCAACAGCGCCGGGATCAACCTGCGTCCGCCGATGGACGAGCTCGGCGAGGACGTCTGGGACGCCACGATGGCCGTCAACCTGGAGGCGCCGTTCCTGCTGGGGCAGCGCTTCGGCCCCGGCATGGCGGAGCGCGGACACGGGCGGATCATCCACATCAGCTCGCAGCAGGCGCATCGCGCGTTCGTCCAGAGCGGCGCCTACGGGGCCTCCAAGGGCGGACTGGAGGCGCTGGCGCGCTCCCAGGCCGAGGCGTGGTCGCCGCGCGGCGTCACCTGCAACCTCCTCGTGCCGGGCTTCGTCATGACACCGCTCAACGCGCGGCTGTCGTCGGACCCGGAGAAAGTGGCCGCCCTCGCCGCCCGCACGATGATCGGGCGGAACGGTCTCGCCGAGGACCTCGCGGGCGCGGCGGTCTTCCTGGCGAGCGCGGCGTCGGCCTACGTCACCGGGCAGTCGCTCTTCGTCGACGGCGGGCTGTCCGTCCACTGACGCCGTCCCCCGCATCCTCCGGGCGTCCCCCGAACGGGGAGCGGCCGACGGGCGATGGTCAGCGCTCGGTGTCACGCTGGGCACACAGAACCCGCGGAAGGGAAGCATCGCCATGATCACGACGGAGTACGTCCCCGGTTCTCCCTGCTGGCTCGACCTGGGCGCTCCGGACGTCCGGGCCGCCGCCGCCTTCTACGGTGCCGTCCTCGGGTGGGACTACGAGGCCATGGGCGAGAGCGAGGACTTCGAGGGCGGGATGTTCAAGAAGGACGGCAAGATCGTCGCCGGGCTGGGCAAGCTCACCGAGGAGGGCGCACGCCCGGCCTGGATGCTCTACTACAGCGTCACCGACGCGGACGCCACGACGCAGGCCGTGCAGCAGGCGGGCGGCACCGTGCGGGTCGCGCCGATGGACCTCGACGACTGGGGCCGGATGGCGCAGTACAGCGACCCGCTGGGCGGTCAGTTCGCCGTCTGGCAGCCGGGGACGAACAAGGGCCTGGAGTTGGTGGACCAGCCCGGCTCGCTGTCGTGGACCGAGTTGCTCACGTCCGACGCCGCGGGTGCGCGGGAGTTCTACGGCACCCTCTTCGGCTGGCGGTTCAGCGACATGCCGCTGCCGGGCGACGCGGGCACGTACACCCTGATCACCCCCTCCGGGCTCTCCGAGGACCGGATGCACGGCGGGCTCATGCAGCTCCGCAAGGAGGACCTCACCCTGACGGGTGGGCGGCCGTACTGGCACCCCGTCTTCGCCGTCGACGACTGCGACGCGGCGGTGGCCGAGGTCACCGCGAGCGGCGGCAGCGTGCAGATGGGGCCGGAGGACGTGGAGGGCGTCGGCCGGCTGGCCGTCTGTCTCGACCCGGCGAACGCGGACTTCGTGGTGCTCGCCCCGTCCGAGAGCTGAGCCGGGCTGTTCCGGCCGGGTTCCGGGTTCCGGGTTCCGGGTTCCGGGTTCCGGTCTTCCCCGCCGGCCGCCCTCCCCACATCACCGCCTTGAGACGACTACCGTCGCGGTATGAGCGAAAAGCCCGATTCGGCAGATGAACTGCAGCTCGCCCGACTGGCGAAGGGCTGGGCCGAGGCGATCGTCTCCAACGATCCTGCGCGGATCGCCGGCTTCATGGCGGACGAGTGGGTCATCGTCTCCGATTCGGGGATCGACCCGAAGGAGAAGTTCCTCTCCCTCGTCGAGTCCGGCGCGCTCACCCACTCGGCGATGGATCTCGGGCCCGGCCCCCGGGTCCGCGTCTACGGCGACACCGCGCTGGTGACCGGCCGGGTGACGAACACCGCCCACTACCAGGGGGAGCGCCACGACGCCGACGAGTGGACGACGGATGTGTTCGTGCGGCGGCAGGGCCGCTGGCTGTGCGTGCTGAGCCACATCACACCGGCGGCCCCCGACTGACCCCGAGCACCTCTTGCATATGATGTGCAAATGCGTGAGTACAGCATCAGGGAAGCCGCGGCGGCCGACATCGACGGGGCCCGGGCGGTGATGCTCGACGCCGTGTACCGCGACTTCGGCACCGGTTACGTGCCGCGCTGGCACGCGGACATCATCGATCCGGTGTCGTTCTACGTCACGCCGCCCCGGCACACCCTCCTGGTCGCCGTGGACGAGCGGGACGGGACCGTGGCGGCCACGGCAGCTCTGGACGCGCGCGGCCCGGCACACCCGCCGAACCCGCGGTGGCTGGCCGAACGGTTCCCCTCGGGCGAGACGGCACAACTCCGCCGGGTGTACGTGCACCCCGAGCACAGGCGGCGCGGGCTGGCCCGGCAACTGGTGGACGGCCTGCTGGAGTTCGCCCGGGCCGACGGCGGATACCGGTCCGTGTACCTGCACACGTACCCGCACTCCCCCGGCGCGCTGGGCCTGTGGAAGACACTGGGCAAGGCGGTGTGCGACGAGCGGGAGGAGCTGCCCGGCGGCAGCGGGGTGGTGCACTTCGAGATACCGTTCTCTTAACGAAAATGGTATTCATATACGCTATGAGAACCTCCCGCCGGCTCATAGCCGGGCTGTTCGTGCTGCCCTTGCTCTCCGGTTGCTTCGCGTCCTCCGGTGACGACTCATCGGCCTCCTCCGGCGCCGCCGGAGGCGCACGCCTGCGCGTCGCCCTGCCCTTCGCCCCGACCGAGAACTACTCCCCGTACGGCCAGGACGCGATGCTCCTGTCCCGGCTCGGTGTCAGCGAGGGGCTGACCAAGCTGGACGCCAACGGCACGGCGGTCCCCGCGCTGGCCGAGTCGTGGAGCAGTGAGAACGGCGGCAAGAGCTGGCTGTTCACCCTGCGGGACGCGAGCTTCCAGGACGGCGAGGCCGTCACCGCCGAGGCCGTCGCCGCCGCACTCACCGCCGCCGGGAAGGCCGACCCGGCACCGTCCGCGATCTCCGGTGTGCAGCTGACCGCCACGGCCGAGGACGACAAGCGGGTCCGGGTCAGTACCGCCGAGGCCGACCCCGTACTGCCGCTGCGGCTGTCGAACCCGTCCCTCGCGGTGTTCGCGCCGAAGGCGTACGAACACAAGGGCGCGGTGAACGTCGTCGGCACCGCCACCGGCCCCTTCGCGCTCACCAGGACCGAGGGTGACACCGCGGCCACGCTGGACCGTTTCGACGACTACTGGGGCGGCCGGGCCCAGGCCTCGGGCGTCACCGCCAGGTTCGTCTCCGACGGCACCGCCCGCGCCAACGCCCTGCGCACCGGCGACGTCGACATCGCCGAGTCCCTTCCCGTCGCCCAGGTCGCCTCCCTGGACAAGGACGAGGTCCACGAGGTCAACACCGCCCGCAACACCAGCCTTTACCTCAACACCAAGTCCGGCGCCTTCACCGACGCGGGGCTGCGGGCGGCCGCACGTGAGGCGATCGACACCTCGGTCATCGCCAAGGGCGCGTACGAGGGGTACGCCGTGCCCGCGCAGGGCCTGTTCGGCCCGGCCCTGACCTGGGCGGCCGGCAAGCGCGTCGAACCGGCCGGGCGGGCACGGGCGACCGGCCCCGACGGCACGAGCATCACCCTCGCCACCTACAGCGACCGGCCCGAGCTGCCGGAGACCGCCCAGGTACTCCAGCAGCAGCTGCAGAAGGCGGGGTTCAAGGTGAAGCTGGAGGTGCGCACCTACACGCGTCTCGAAGGCGACCTGCTGGGCGGCAAGTTCGACGCCGCGGTGTTCTCCCGCAACATGATGCTGGACACCGGCGACCCGGTCACCGTCCTCGCGAGCGACTACACCTGCGACGGCTCCAACAACCTGTCGTTCCTGTGCGACGAGAACGTCGACAAGCTGGTCGCCGCCGCCCAGGCCGAGTCCGACACCGCCGAGCGGCAGGACGCCGCCATGAAGGCGGAGGCGGCCGTCCTCGGCACCGACTCGGTGATCCCGCTGGTGCATCTGAAGCTCGTCGCGGGCATCGCGACGTCCGTGCAGGGCGCGCTGCCCGATCCGTACGAGCGCACCCTCATAGGTACGGGGACCCGACGCTGAACCGCACGCTCACCCTCCCGATGAAAGGTGCCGCCGCTCTGCGCGCACTCGCGCGCGGCAGCGTCCCGGCGCTGCTGTGGCGGACCGTACTCATGGCCGCCCTGGTGTGCGGAATCGGCCTGCTGCCGTGGCTGTCGCACACCGACCCCGCGCTGACCGTGCTCCGGGCGCGGTCCGCGGACCGCGACCCCACTCCGGAGACCCTGCGCGCCATCCGGGAGCAACTGGGCCTCGACGAGGGCCCGCTGATGCTGCTCGGCCGCTGGCTGGGCGGGCTGCTGCGCGGGGACGCCGGCACGTCCTGGGTGTCCGGTACCCAGGTGCTGCCGGGCGTCGTGCAGGCGCTCGGCGTGTCGCTGCTGCTGGTGTCCGGGGCCCTGGTGGTCGCCGCGGGCACGGCGGCCGCCGTCTGCGCCCGTACGCTCCGGCTGGGCATGCGGGGACGGCTCGCCGGCCGCCGTCCCGGCGGGACGGTGACGGCCGTGCTGGCCGCGCTGCCCGAGTTCCTCGCCGCCTCCGTACTGGCCTCGGTGATCGGTGTACAGCTGGGATGGCTGCCCGCCCTGGGCTGGTACGGGCCGCAGTGGATGGTGCTGCCCTCGCTCGCCCTCGGCCTGACCGCCGGGGCGGTCCTCGGGCGGATGCTCGACGACCTGCTGCCCGGCGCGTTCGCCGAGCCCTGGGCCCTGGCGGCCGCGGCACGCGGTGTCCCGCCGAAGTCGGTGGCCCGGCAGGCAGTGCGCCGCTGCGTGCCGGGACTGCTGCCGAACCTGGCGCTGTTCGTGGTCGGACTGACCGGCGGATCGGTCGCCGTCGAGCAGATCTTCGACATCCCGGGTCTCGGCCGGCTCACCCTGAACGCCGCACTCGCCCAGGACCTGCCCGCCCTGCAGACCGGCACCCTCGCCCTCGTCCTGCTCGCGGCCACCGCCGGCGTTCTCGCCCGGCTCGCCGCGCGGCTGCTGATCGGTCCGGCGCTGCGCGACGGCGCCCTGCAGTCCCTGCATCGGCCCCGGCCGCCCGCGCCCCGCGCACTCCCCCTGCTCTACGGGGGACTGCTGGCCGCCGTCATCGGGTTCGGGCTGCCCCGCGATCCGCTCGCCCTGGACACGCTCGCCCGGCTGCAAGCCCCCTCCGGGCAGCACCCCTTCGGCACGGACGCGCTCGGCCGCGACGTCCTCGCCCGGATCTCCCACGGCGCGGTGACCACCCTCGGCACCGCCCTCGCGGTGAGCGCCGCCGCCCTCGTCACCGGGCTGCTGCTGGGGCTGCTGCCGAGGCTGTCCGGACCGCTGGTCGACACCCTCAGTGCCGTACCGCCCGTACTGGCCGGTCTCCTCGTCACCGGCATCATGGGCAGCGGCCCCTGGACGCCCGCGTGCGCCGTGGCCGTCGTCGCCTGGTCCCCGCTGGCCGCGCACACCTCCTCCCTGCTGCGGCAGGAGCGCGCGACGACCCATCTGACGGCCACCCGGGCGCTGGGCGCCGGCCGCTGGTACCTGCTCCGGCACGAACTGCTGCCCGCGGTTCTGCCCCCGGTCACCCGGCACGCCCTGCTCCGGCTCCCGGGCATCGCCCTGAGCCTCGCCGCGCTCGGATTCCTCGGCCTCGGCGCCCAGCCGCCGTCCCCCGAGTGGGGCCTGCTGCTCGCCGAGAACCAGCCCTACGCCGAGCGCGCCCCGTGGGCCGTGCTCTTCCCCGCCGCCGTGCTCGCCCTGCTCGGAGCATTCGCGGTGACGGCCGCGGGCGGCCTACGACTGCCGCGGCGGCGTACACGGATCGCCGGCCCGGCCGAACCGCCCGAGGATCCGGTCGTGCCGGCCCCGCGGCGGCAACCGGTCCGCCCCGACGCCCTCCTGACTCCCGTGTCCGCCGCACAGACAGAAGAACGATGACCGACCTCGTCTCCCGGCTGCTGGCCCGCAAGGCCGCCCGGACCTCCGACGCCGGGACACCGAAGTCCCCGCGTGAGAGCACCTGGCGCCTCGGCAAGGAGCTCTCGCCGCTGCTGCGGCTGCTGATCCTCACCCAGCTCGCCTTCAACATCGGCTTCTTCGCCGTTCTGCCGTTCCTCGCCGAGCACCTCGGCACCGCGATCGGCATGGCGGGCTGGCTGGTCGGGCTCGTGCTGGGGCTGCGCACCTTCAGCCAGCAGGGGCTGTTCGTGGTCGGCGGCTGGCTGGTCGACCGGTGCGGGGTGCGGCCGGTCGTGCTGGCCGGCTGTGCGCTGCGGATCGCCGGGTTCGTGTGGCTCGGGTACGCGGAGGCGAGCTGGGCCGTGATCGGGGCGGTGCTGGTGATCGGATTCGCCGCCGCGCTGTTCTCTCCCGCCGTGGAGTCCGAGGTGGCCCGTCAGTCGGTGGTCTGGGAGGAGACCGGGCACGGCCCGCGCACCCGTGTCCTCGCGCTGTTCAGCGTGGCGGGCCAGGCCGGGGCGTTCGTCGGGCCGCTGCTCGGCGCGCTGCTGCTCGCCGTGGACTTCCGCACCGTGTGCCTCGCCGGTGCCGCGGTCTTCGTGCTCGTCCTCGCCGGGCACCTGTGGCTGATGCCGCAGCACATCCCCGGCCGGATCCGCGTCCGGGAGCGGGGCGGGGCCCGCGTCCTGCTGCGCAACCGCCGCTTCCTCGCGCTGTGCTGCGCCTACGGCACCTACCTGCTCGCCTACAACCAGCTGTACCTGGCCCTGCCGGACGAGGTGCAGCGCGCGGCGGGCTCCCAGGCGCCGTTGTCCTGGCTCTTCGCGCTGTCCTCGGTGCTGGTGGTGACCACCCAGCTGCCGGTGACCCGCTGGGCCGGCGACCGGCTCGATCTGCGCCGCTCCATGACCGCGGGGCTGCTGCTGATCGCGTCCGGTTTCACGGTGGTGGCCGCGGCACGCCCGGCCGGCTGGACGGGCGCCGCCGGACTGCTGCCCGCCGCCGGCTTCGTGATCTTGCTCACCGTGGGGCAGATGCTGGTCGTGCCCGCCGCCCGCGCCTGGGTGCCCGACCTCGCCGAGGAGGGCAGGCTCGGGCTCTACATGGGTGCGCTGTCGTCGGTCTCCGGGCTGATCGTCCTGGCCGGCAGCGCGGCCGCCGGATTCCTGCTGGACCTGGGCCTGCCGGCCGCCGTGCCGTGGCTGGTCCTCGCGGCCGTACCGGCCCTGGCGGTGGCGGTGCTGCCGCGCCGTGAGAAGGGGTCGGACCCGGCGGCCTGAAACGCGCGCCGGCGTCTCGCGGCAACCGGACGCGCGGGAGTCACCCCGGCGGGCGACCACTCACTCCGGGATGTCCGAACTCGGGGTTCTCCGACACCGCACCCTCCGAGGACACCGCTGCGGAGATCGGTGGTCACGCCGCGCCAGTATCCTGGGTCGGCTGCGGCACCCCACCAATCCCCGTGCATGAACGGGGAGTTCGGCCTGCGGCGACGACCTTCCCATACGCATGAGACGAGGACGAGTGCTGCTAGCGGGCCGCTACCGGCTGGATGTTGAGATCGGGCGCGGTGGAATGGGAGAGGTCTGGCGCGCGTACGACGAGACGCTCGCCAGAGCGGTGGCCGTCAAGCTGCTGCTCCCCCAGGACACCGATGCCACGGCAACCTCCCGGTTCCGTCTGGAGGCGCAGACCGCCGGGCGTCTCAACCACCCCAACGTGGTCGGTGTCCTGGACTTCGGCGAGTACGACAACCGGCTGTACCTGGTGATGGAGCTGGTCGAGGGCGACAGTCTCGCCGGGGTGCTGACCGGCTCCGGCGCGCTGCCCGCCGAGCGGGTGGCCCGGCTCGCCGCGCAGGCGTCCGCGGGGCTCGCCGCCGCACACGGACAGGGCATCGTGCACCGGGACGTCAAACCCGCCAACCTGCTGCTGGACGCCCACGGCACGCTGAAGATCGGCGACTTCGGCATCGCGCGGTTCCTCGACGACCCCGGCGCCGCGCTCACCGCCACCGGCCAGATCGTCGGCACCGGCCTCTACCTCGCGCCCGAGCGTGCCCTGGGCAAGCAGGCCGGGCCCGCCTCCGACATGTACTCCCTGGGCTGCGTGCTCTACCAGCTCCTCAGCGGACGCCCGCCGTTCGAGGCCGACACCGCCGTCGCCCTCCTCCACCAGCACCTCGACTCGACGCCCGTGCCGCCTCGCGAGCTCGGTGTCGCCGGACTTCCGCCCGCGTTCGAGAACTACCTCCTGGGTCTGCTCGCCAAGCAGCCCGAGGACCGGCCCACCGCCCAGCAGGCCGCCGAGTGGTTCGCCGGGGGCGCCTGGCGGGGCCTGCCCGAGCCGCTGCCGGAGGCCTCGGCGCCGCTGCGGCCGACGGCCACGTCCGCGGCGCTGCACGCCGCGCCGGGCCCGTACGCGGCCGCCGATACCAGCAGCCCGACCACGTACGCGCTGCCCGCCACCCCGGGGCATCGCAGCGCGGCCCGGGCAGCACAGGCGGGGCGTTCGGGTCGCTCCCGCGGGCGGGGCGGCGTCCGCAACCGGTCGAGACTGACCGCGACGGCCGCCGCCGCGGCACTCTTCCTCGCCGCGATGCTCATCGGCATGCGCTGGTTCTCGCCCGGCACGACCGCGGAGGGCACGGAACCCGACGCCTCCCCCTCCGCGAGCAGCCCCGCCGCCACACCGTCGGCCGACTCCCCCTCGCCCCTGTCCTCCGACCCGGCGGCCGGCCCCGCGGCCGCCACCACTCCGAGCACCGGCACCGTGGCCGATGTCACTCCGTCCACGCCCGCCTCCCCGGCTCCTCCCGCGCCTGGGCCGAGCACCGCGACTCCGGCACCGGAAGAGGCGGCCGGCGGGCCGGAGCAGCCGAAGTCCGAAAGGCCGCACGAGGCCGGGGACGACGGGGAGAGCGACGACGGAGACGACGGGGGCGAGGACTGACGCGACCCGGACACCGCACGACGGCGCCCTGCCGCACCGCGCGTGGATCAGCCGGGGGATGCGCCGGTGTGCGAGCGGGCGCCCCCTCGCGCGCCCCTTGGGCGGCTTGTCATCGCCCTTACCCCGGCCTTATTGTCACCAGGCCTTGGTGAACGGGAAATCCGGTGTGATGCCGGTGCGGCCCTCGCCACTGTGAATCGGGAAGTCCGGCTCCGGCCCTCACGGGCAGCCACTGGGTCCTTGCGACCCGGGAAGGCGGAGTCCGGGCGGTGGTACCCGTCAGCCAGGAGACCGGCCAAGGCGCGTCAACCATCCACGAGGTGCTGGAGAGGGTCTGCTGAGCCATGCACATTGCCGAGGGTTTCCTTCCTCCGGCGCACGCGGTCGCCTGGGGCGTCGCGTCGGCGCCGTTCGTCGTCCACGGGGTCCGGTCGCTCACCCGTGAAGTGCGCGAGCACCCGGAGAGCACTCTGCTCCTCGGTGCCTCCGGCGCCTTCACGTTCGTCCTGTCCGCCCTGAAACTGCCGTCCGTCACCGGCAGTTGCTCGCACCCCACCGGAACGGGCCTCGGAGCCATCCTGTTCCGGCCGCCCGTCATGGCGGTACTGGGCACCATCACGCTGCTCTTCCAGGCGCTGCTGCTCGCGCACGGCGGTCTGACCACGCTCGGTGCCAACGTCTTCTCGATGGCGATCGTCGGCCCCTGGGCCGGATACGCCGTCTACACACTGCTGCGGCGCTACGACGCGCCGCTGATGGCCGCGGTGTTCTGCGGCGCGTTCGTCGCCGACCTGTCCACCTACTGCGTCACCAGCGTGCAGCTGGCGCTCGCGTTCCCCGACCCGGGCAGCGGATTCCTGGGCGCGCTCGGCAAGTTCGGTTCCATCTTCGCCATCACCCAGATCCCGCTCGCGGTGAGCGAGGGCCTGCTGACCGTGCTCGTGATGCGGCTGCTGGTGCAGTCCAGCAAGGGCGAACTGACCCGGCTGGGCGTGCTCCTCGCCAAGAAGCAGTCCCGGACCGAGACCGAGGCGGTGGCCCGATGAGCAGGAACACGAAGATCAACCTGGTGCTGCTGCTCGTCGTGGCCGCGCTTGCCGTGCTGCCGCTCGCGCTCGGTCTCGGCGATCACAAGAAGGAGCCGTTCACGGGCGCCGACGCCGAGGCCGAGACGGCGATCACCGAGATCGAGCCCGACTACGAGCCGTGGTTCTCACCGCTGTACGAGCCGCCGTCCGGCGAGATCGAGTCGGCGCTGTTCGCCCTCCAGGCGGCCCTCGGCGCCGGTGTCCTCGCCTACTACTTCGGCCTGCACCGGGGGCGGCGGCAGGGCGAGCAGCGGGCGCTGGAGCGGGAGGCCGGGAACGAGCTCACCGGTGGCGCCGGGAAGTCCCCCGCCGAACGGGGCTGATCCCGCGTGCTGCCGATCGACGCGGCGGCGCACAGCAGTCGCTGGCGCCGCCGCCATCCCGTGGACAAGGCCGTGCTCGGGCTCGGCCTCACCGTGCTCGCGATCTCCCTGCCGCCCTGGCCGGGCGCGGCCCTGGTGCTCCTGACGGCCCTGGTCGTGTTGCTGGGGCCGGCCGGTGTGCCCGGGCGGCGGCTGTGGCGGGCCTACCGGGTGCCGCTGGGCTTCTGCGTGACCGGCGCGGTCACGCTGCTCGTCCAGGTGGGCGGGCCTGGGGGTTTCGTCTCCCTCGCCGGTGACGGGCCGGTCCGGGCCGGAGCGTTGCTGCTGCGCACCTCGGCGGCTTCCCTGGGCGTGCTGCTGTTCGCCTTCACCACGCCCATGTCCGACCTGCTGCCCCGCCTGGTCCGGGCCGGGATCCCGGCGCCGGTCGTCGACGTCGCGCTCGTGACGTACCGGATGAGCTTCCTGCTGCTGGACTCCGTACGCCGCATCCGGGAAGCCCAGGCGGCCCGGCTCGGGCACACCAGCCGCGCCGCGGAGTGGCGTTCCCTGGCCGGACTCGGCGCCACCGCGTTCGTCCGGGCCTTCGACCGGGCCGCCCGGCTCCAGGCCGGACTCGCCGGGCGCGGCTACGACGGCACCCTGCGCGTCCTGGTGTCCGAGGCCCGGGTCTCCGTCCGCTTCACGGCCGCCAGTTGCCTGCTGCTCGTGGTGCTGGCCGCCCTCACCTTCGTACTGGAAAGGCCGCTGACATGAGCGAGCCCGCCCTCGTCGCCCTGCGGGGCGCGTCCTTCGCCTACGAGGACGGCCCGGCCGTGCTCAGCGGCCTCGACTTCGAGATCCGCGAGGGGCGCGCGCTCGCGCTGCTCGGCCGCAACGGCAGCGGCAAGACCACGCTGATGCGGCTGCTCTCCGGCGGGCTGAAGCCGCACGAGGGCCGGCTGACGGTCGAGGGGCAGCCGGTGTCGTACGACCGCAAGGGGCTGACCCGGCTGCGGACGACCGTGCAGCTGGTGGTGCAGGACCCGGACGACCAGTTGTTCGCGGCGTCCGTCGAGCAGGACGTGTCGTTCGGGCCGCTGAACCTCGGCCTGGACGACACACAGGTGCGGACGCGGGTGGCGGAGGCGCTCGCCGCCCTGGACATCACCGCCCTGGCCGACCGGCCCACCCATCTGCTCTCCTACGGGCAGCGCAAGCGCACGGCCATCGCGGGCGCGGTCGCCATGCGGCCCCGCGTCCTCGTGCTCGACGAGCCGACGGCCGGACTCGACCCCGACGGCCAGGAGCGGCTGCTCACCACGCTCGACGGCCTCCGTGGCACCGGAACCACGGTGGTGATGGCGACCCACGACGTCGATCTCGCCCTGCGCTGGGCCGACGACGCGGCGCTCCTCACCCCGTCCGGTGTCCGCACCGGGCCCGCGGCCACGGCACTGGCCCGCACCGACCTCCTCCACGAGGCCGGGCTGCGGCTGCCGTGGGGTGCCGCGGCGGCGGAACTCCTGCGCGCGCAGGGATTGTTGTCCGGCATGGAGCCGGGGCCGCGCACCCCGGACGAGCTGGCCGCCCTCACGGCAGCGCGGCTGGGGGCGTCCGGAGGGTGAGGGGCACCCCCGCGGCCGTGTCGCCCCCGGCCCCCGCCTCCGGCCGTCGGAGCAGCTCGGTCAGTCGAAGTAGGACTGGAGTGAGCCGCGGCGTCGGACGTCGAGGGTCGCGCAGTGGAACGAACCGCCGAAGGGGGCGTAGTGCAGCAGGTCGCACGGGATCGGCTCGAAGCCCCATTTCTCCAGCGCGCGCAGCATCCCGGTGTGGTGCCGCTCGGCGATCACCCGCTTCTCGTCGAGCATGAGCACGTTCATGCTGAGCCACTTGCCGCACATCGACGTGAGTTTGAGCAGCCGCTCGTCGATCGGGTCGGGCTCGGGAGCAACGAGGACGTCCCAGGAACCGAGGACGTCCGGCAGGCGGTCCGGGTCGACGTACTCGGGGTTGATCAGCACCTTCCCGGGCGCGAGCAGGACGAACGTCGTGTCGATGTGCATGGGTGTGCGGCAGCGGCTCTCGATCTCGTGGATGCGGTACTCCGGGCCGAGGTGGCGGAGCAGCCAGTCGATGCCCATCGCGTTCGTGACGTTGCTGCGGGTGACGAACAGGTCCCGTCCCGCGCGGACGAAGTCCGCGGCGTCGAAGACGGGCTCGAACTCGGTGAGGATGTACCGCATGGGCTCGCCCGGCCCGGGGACGCGGAAGTCCGGGTCGAAGAGCTCGTCGGTGAGCTGCGGCTTGGGTGCCGCCGTCCAGCGCGCGCCACGCCGGAAGTAGTCCTTGAGGAGCGGGCGATAGGAGTGCGTCTCGAAGTACCGGCACGGCCATGCCATCGGCGTCTCGATGATCTCGTCGCCGATCACGAGCATGCTGTCGCGCGGGCAGGTGTTGCAGAAGCCGCGCGAGGTCCAGTCGGGGGTGCCGAAGCGGCGCCGGTGGTCGACCGCCTCCGGCCGCCTGACCGTGACGCCGAAGGACTCCAGCAGGGCGACGAAGGCGTCGATCTCCTGCTGAGCGTGCTCGACGAGCAGCCGCGGATACCGGAAACCGGCCGCGAGCCCCTGCAACCGCCCTGCCCACGGCGGCACGTTGCAGGTCACCACCGCGTGGTCGGAGGGGATCGTCGCGCCCTCCAGGCGCCCGACGATGATCTCCTCCAGCGGATCCCACTCGGTGTGCGAACCGACCGGCGACACGAGCCGCTCCGCGTCCTCACCGGCCGCGGGAGGTACCCCGGGGTTCTGCAGGAGGGTCATGCTCACCACCTCTTGGATCGCAAGCCATGTCATACGCCGCAAGGGCCGGATCACCCAGCGTGACCCACCGGGATCGTACGCGCCGCCGACCGCAAACGCTCCCGGTAACGGTCCAGGTGCCCGCAATACGCTCGTCCACGCTCGCAACACCGCGCCACGGTGCCGAGGTGGGTCTCTTCTCGCGTTCATGGACGGCACTGCGCGCGGCGCTTGACGACCTGTCCGACGAGGACTCCGGGCGGCCCTCCGGCTGTACGGGGTGGCTGGTGCGGGACCTGGTGGGCCATCTGATCGTCGACGCCCGGGACGTCCTGATCACCCTGGCCACCCCGCCCTACCGGGAACCGCCCCGTGACGCGCTGACGTACTGGGACATCTCCACCTGAACGACGTCGGTTCCGCCGACGGCCGCGCCGCCCTGCTCGCCGACCCGGGCGCCCGGGTCGGCACCCGTGACGAGATCCTCACCGTGGGCGACTTCCTCGCCACGTACGTCATGGAGTGGACGCTGCACCACCTCGATCTGATCGCCTACCTCCCGGACGCGGAGCAGCCGTCCGCGGAGGGGCTCGTCCGGTCCCGGGAGATGCTGGAGCGGATCGCCGGAAGCCCGTTCCCGTCCTGCTTCACGACGTGGACGCACTGCTCGGCCCCGGGAGGCGGGCGCCGCCCGGGGCGGAGCAGGCCGAGCTCGGCGCGCCGGCCTCCAGGGTGCCGCTGTACCTGGGCCGGCTTCCCGGCCGCGAACGCCTTCGCTCGCCTCCCGCCGTCGAACCGCTCCGCCGGAGGTGGGAGCATGGCGGCATGGACATCCGCCACAGGAACAACATCCACGTCGTCGGCCCCGAAGACGCGCCCGTGCTGCTCCTGGCTCACGGGTTCGGCTGCGACCAGAACATGTGGCGTCTGGTGGTCCCGGTGCTTTCCGCGCGCTACCGGGTGGTGCTGTTCGACTACGTCGGCTCCGGCGGTTCGGACCTGGCGGCATGGAGCGAGGAGCGGTACTCCTCGCTGCAGGGGTATGCCGCTGACGTCGTCGACGTCTGCGAGGAGCTGGACCTGCGGCAGGCGGTGTTCGTGGGGCACTCGGTGAGTGCCATGGTCGGGGTGCTGGCGGCGCAGGCAGCGCCGGAGCGGATCGGGACGCTCGTGATGGTGACGCCCTCGCCCTGCTACATCGACGACGAGGGGTACCGCGGCGGCTTCAGCACGGAAGACATCGACGAGCTGCTCGACTCCCTGGAGGCGAACTACCTGGGCTGGTCGTCCGTGATGGCCCCGGTGATCATGGGCAACCCGGAGCGGCCGGAGCTGGGCCGGGAACTGACCAACAGCTTCTGCGCCACCGACCCCGATATCGCGCGCGTCTTCGCCCGTACGACGTTCCTCACCGACAGCCGCGAGGACCTCAAGGGCGTGTCCGTGCCGACCCTCGTGCTGGAGTGCGAGCAGGACGCCATCGCGCCCCGCGAGGTCGGCGCCCATGTGCACGCGGCGATCCCCGCCTCCCGTCTGGTCACACTCGACGCCACCGGGCACTGCCCGCAGCTCAGCGCTCCGGAGGCCACCGCCGCGGCGATCCTCGACTTCCTGGAGTCCCTGAAGTGATGTGCCGCACGGGCGGTGTGCCGGAGCCCGCCGGGGCAGGGGGCGAGGCGAGCACGGACGCGGCGTTCACCGCGCTGCTGGAGGACAGCGCGGAGGACTTGTACGAGTCCGCGCCGTGCGGCTATCTGTCCACGATGATGGACGGCACCATCGCCAAGATCAACACCACGCTGCTGGACTGGCTCGGCCTGGACCGTGAGGCCGTCGCGGGCCGCAAGCGCTTCGCGGACCTGCTCACCGTCGGCGGGAAGCTGTACCACGAGACGCACTTCGCTCCGCTGCTGCGCATGCAGGGCGAGCTGCGCGGCATCGCCCTGGAGATGCGGCGCAAGGATGGTGGCCGGCTGCCGGTGCTGGTCTCCGCGGTGGTCAAGCACGGTACCGAGGGCGACCCGCTGCTGATCCGGATCACCGTCTTCGACGCCTCGGACCGCCGCGCCTACGAGCAGGAGCTCCTGCGCCGCCGCCAGGAGGCGGAGCGGGCCCGCGCCGAGGCGGACGAGGCCCGGCGGCAGGCCGAGGCCGACCGGGCGAGGCTGGCCGACGCGCTCGCCGTACTGCAGCGCTCACTCGTGCCGGACTCGCTGCCCGCCGTGCCGGGCCTGGAGACGGCCGTCCACTACCACACGGCCTCGCCCGACCAGCTGGGCGGCGACTTCTACGACCTGTTCCCCGTCGCCGGCGACCGGTGGGCGTTCTTCCTCGGCGACGTGTGCGGCAAGGGCCCCGAGGCCGCCTCGCTCACCTCGCTGACCCGCTACACCCTGCGCGCGGCGGCCCACCACGACCCGGATCCGGCTTCGGCCCTGGCCACGCTGAACGCCGTCCTGCACGAGCGGTACACCGGCGACGGCAACCCCCGGTACTGCACCTGCATCGTCGGGATCATCGAGCCGGACGGCGAGCACGGCCGGACGGTCGTGCGGCTCGCCTCCGGCGGCCATCCGCCGGCGCTCGTCCTGCGGAGCGACGGCCGCGCCGAGTTCCTGCCCACTCCGGGCGGGCTGCTCATCGGCGTCGTCCCCGGCGCGCCGATCGGCACCGCCGAGACCGTCCTGGCCCCCGGCGACACGATCGTGCTGTACACCGACGGCCTCACCGAGGCCCGCACCGGCCCCGGCCGCGACGACCTGTACGGCGAGGACGCCCTGCACGCCTTCGCCACCGACCACGCTCCGGCCGCACCGGACGAGGTGATCACCGCCCTCACCGGGCTGCTCGAGAGCTTCGGCGAGGGCCTCGACGACGACACCGCCCTGCTCGCCCTCGGCGTTCCCGCCGCCCCGTCCCTCATAGACCCTGCGACGAGTCACCCCTCATGAGCCCGCTCACCATCAGACACCGCGACACCGCGACCGGCCCCGTTCTGCACGTGGCCGGCGACCTGGACTTCGACCAGGCTCCCGAACTCCGCGGCCGGCTCGACCAACTCCCCCTGTCACCGGGGCAGTGCCTGGTCCTCGACCTGTCCGGCCTCGAGTTCTGCGACTCCTCGGGCATCACCGCCCTGCTCGCCGCCCGCCAGCACGCCCTGGCCGCCGACGCCGACATCGTCCTGGCAGCCGTACCGGCGAACCTGCTGCGCGTCCTCACCCTCGTCGGCCTCGACCAGGTCTTCACCCTGCGCCCGGACCCCAGCGCCGCGTCATGACCCGTCCGGGCCGTGGCCCTGTGCCGCGCCAAGCGCAGACGCAACCGCGGGACCACACGGCCGCCCAGCCGCAGGCGCTCATCCTCGGCGCGATCAGGGACCGACCGCCCCCTGCCGGGGACTGCGCTGCCCGTTCCTCAGCCGCTCAGGCCCAGTTCCCCCGCGCTCATGCCGGCCTGGAACCGCGACCCCGCGTCGAGGGTGTCGAGCAGTTCGGCGACCCGGCGGCGGGAGGTCCGCGAGGACATGCCGAGTTCCTTCGCCGCCGCCGTGCCGGTGGCGCCCGGCCCCAGCGCCCGCGGGGCCCTGTGGCTGACGGCCTCGGGCCGGGGTCGCTCCACGCCGCGGAAGGCCCCGGGGCCGAGCGGGGCCGCCCGGTCGACCGCCCTCACCCCGCGGGACTCTCCGGCCTCGCCTGACGCACCGGCAGGGCCACCACTCCGGCATCCCCCGCGCCGTTCACCGGCGCGTGCCACCGGCCCACCCCGAATCCGCCCGCCGCGCCCCTTGGCGCTCCCCGCACACCACCCCCGGCCGGAAAACGCTTGGACGCCGCGGTGGGAATCACGGGACACTTCCGGACTCGAACCGAAACCTCACACATCCGTTGCGGCGATGGCCCCTGCCCGCACGCGCGGCGTGGCGGGCGGCCACAGGACGACACAGGGGTGGGATGGAAACGCCGGAAACGCACAGGGCATTACCGGGCAGGCGCTCGGTGCTTCTCGCACTTCGCTACTACGGACGGGAGTTGTCCCGGCTCCGCCGGTGGACGGCACCCGCGATGCTGCTCTCGGCGCTGGGCAACATCGGCATCAACTACGTCGCGCCGCTGATCGTCGCCAAGCTCGTCGGCGACATCGCGGAGGACAAGGACGTCACGGTCGGCTCGATGCTGCCGTACGTGCTCGCCTTCGCCGGCGTCCTGCTGGTCGCGGAGGCACTGTGGCGCGTCGCCCTGCACTGCCTCAACCGACTCGACGCCCTGGGCATCGAGCACCTGTACGTGATCGGCATGGACGAACTGTTCGCCAAGGACGCCACGTTCTTCCATGACAACTTCGCCGGTTCGCTGACCAAGCGGGTCCTCAGCTTCGCCTCCCGTTTCGAGCAGTTCGTCGACACGCTGACGTTCCAGATCGTGGGGAGCTTCGTGCCACTGGCGTTCGGCGCGGTGGTGCTGTGGCGTTACGAACCGCTGCTCGTCGTCGGTCTGGTGGTGATGATCGCGCTGACGGCGGTGCTGGTCGTGCCGCTCATCCGGCGCCGCCAGGCGCTGGTCGACCAGCGTGAGGAGGCGATCGCCCGGGTGTCGGGCCATGTCGCCGACAGCCTGATGAACATGGACACGGTGCGGGCGTTCGCCGCGGAGGAGCGCGAGGCCGCCGAACACCGGTCCCGGGTGGCGATGTCACGCCGGCTCACCATGCGGTCGTGGGACTACGGCAACCTGCGCATCGACACGCTGGTCGCGCCGATGTCCGTGCTCACCAACGCGATGGGCCTGCTGCTCGCGGTGACGCTGGGCGGCGGAGCGCACGGTGTGGAGGCGATCGTGGTCGCCTTCGCCTACTACAACAACGCGACCCGGATCATGTTCGAGTTCAACCAGATATACCGCCGGCTGGAGAGCTCGATGACGGAGGCCGCGCAGTTCACCGAACTGCTCCTGACGCCGCCGACCGTGCTCGACCCGCCGGCACCGGAACCACTGCGGCCTGGCCCCGCCGACGTCCGCTTCGAGAAGGTGACCTTCGCCCACCGGGGCGGCCGGCCCCTCTTCGAGGGGCTCGACCTGGCCGTGCCGAGCGGGGCGAAGATCGGCCTCGTGGGCCGGTCCGGCGGCGGCAAGACCTCCCTCACCCGGCTGCTGCTGCGGATGACCGACATCGACGGCGGTCGCATCCTGGTCGGTGGCCAGGACATCAGCCGGGTCCGCCAGGCGGACCTGCGCGGCCGGATCGCGTACGTGCCGCAGGACCCGGCGATGTTCCACCGCACCCTGCGGGACAACATCGCCTTCGCCCGGCCGGACGCCACCGACGCCGAGATCCGCCGGGCGGCCGAGGCGGCCCATGTCACCGAGTTCGCCGACGCGTTGCCGGACGGCTTCGACACCATGGTGGGCGAGCGGGGCGTCAAGCTGTCCGGCGGTCAGCGCCAGCGGGTCGCTCTCGCCCGGGCGATCCTGCGGGACGCGCCGATCCTGCTGCTCGACGAGGCGACGAGCGCCCTCGACTCCGAGAGCGAGCTGCTGGTGCAGGAGGCGCTGTGGCGGCTCATGGACGGGCGGACCGCGCTGGTGGTGGCGCACCGGCTGAGCACGGTCGCCGGCATGGACCAGCTCGTCGTCCTCGACCGCGGCCGGATCGTCGAGCAGGGCACCCACCAGGAGTTGCTCGCGGTGGAGGGTGCCTACGCGAAGCTGTGGCAGCACCAGTCGGGCGGCTTCCTGGACGACACCGCCGGGCGGGCCGAGGTGCGGTAACGCCGGCTCGCTCACCTTCGGGGCGGTCGTCACCGCTTCGGCGGCCGCCGCGTGAGGGCGCGCGCCCGGGCTGTCAGGGCCTCCAGCAGGAGGTCCACCGCCTGTTCGAAGGAGCTGTCCGCCATCGCGGGCGGCTCCGGGCGTACCGCGGTCAGGGACCTGTGCGTCGCCGGGCCGAGGGCCTGGCAGATGTCCCGCCACGACCGGCGGTCGGTCTCGCGCTGCTGGTCACGCGGTGGGCGGCCAGGGCGTCACCGATGATCCGGTCGGCGATGGCGAGCACCAGGTCGTCCGCACCGTGGCCGCGTCACGTGACGACGGCGAAGACGGTGCGGTGGCACGGCGTGGCTCTGGGCCCGACGGCGACCTGACGCTCCGGACGCAGGCGGCGGGCGACTGACCGCCCTGGCCCGTGCCGGTGGTCTGGGTCCGCCCGCGCTGCTGCTGACGTCCATGAGGGCCTTCGCCCTGGGCTCACGGCGCGGGCGGACTGGAGGGGGACAAGGCCAGCCTCGTGAACGGGTGACGCTCAGGTCTGCCGGGCGTGCACGGGACTGTGGGCGACGTCGTCCGGGCACGGGCGGTGCGGCCGGCGCGTCCGCCGGTCGCGTCGCCAGTCGTACGCCGCGAGGGCCAGGGACGCGGCCATGCCGACGAGCCCGGCGGCCATCGCCAGGAACAGCGCACCGCGGTAGTCGTCGTTCCTGCTGCCCAGCACCAGGTAGTAGAGACCGGGCAGGGCTGCGGTGCCCACCGCGGCTCCGAGCCGCTGCCCGGTCTGCAGGGCGCCGCCCGCCGCTCCCGCCATCTGCACGGGCACCTCTCGCAGCGTCATGGTGATGTTGGGGGAGATCACGCACCCGCCGCCGACGCCGCCGAGGAAGAGGACCGGGGCGGCGATCCAGGGCGCGATGTCGAGGGGCGCGAAGCGCAGCAGCAGCGCGGTGCCGCCCAGCCCGAGGATCACGCCCGTGAGCCCGCCCACGGTGAGCAGACGGCCGAGCCGGTCCACCAGCCGCCCGGAGATCGCGGCTGCGAGGGCCGATCCGAGGGCGAAGGGAGTCACGGCGAGGCCGGACTTGAGCGGTGAGAATCCCAGGCCGTTCTGGTAGAAGAGGGCGAAGACCAGCCAGACGCCGCTGAAGCCGATGAAGTAGAGGGTGCCGACGCCCGCGCCGACGGCGTAGCCGCGCACGATGGTGAACAGGCGCGGGTCGAGCAGCGGCTGGGTGCCGCGGTCCAGCAGGCGGCGCTGCCAGCGGGTGAAGACGAAGAGGAGGACGGCACCGGCCGGGAACATCCACCACAACCGGGTGAGGCCGCCGGTCTCCGCCTGGACCAGCGGGTACATGAGCGCGAGGACACCGAGCCCGAGGAGCAGGACGCCGGGCAGGTCGACGTGTTCCCGGCCGGAGCGCCGGGTCCGGGGCAGCAGGCGGCGTCCGAGGAGGACCGCGAGGATGCCGATGGGGACGTTGACGTAGAAGATCCACCGCCAGCCCTGGGCGCCGTCGGCCAGGGCGAGGATCAGGCCGCCGGTGAGGGGGCCCACGGCGGAGGAGATGCCGACGGTCGCGCCGAACAAGCCGAAGGCACGGCCGCGTTCGCCGCCGCGGAACATCTGCTGGATGAGCGCGGAGTTCTGCGGGGCCATGAAGCCTGCCGCCAGGCCCTGGGCGAGCCGGGCCACCACCAGCAGGGTGATGTTCGGGGCCGCTCCGCAGGCCGCGCTGAAGAGCACGAAGCCGCTGAGGGCGAGCAGGAAGATGCGACGGCGGTCCAGGGCGTCGCCGAGGCGGCCGGCGGTGACGAGGGCGAGGCCGAACGAGAGGGCGTAACCGGACACCACCCACTGCACCTCGGCCGCGGAGGCGTGCAGCTGCTGCTGGATGGTGGGCAGGGCGACCGCCACGATCGACACGTCCAGCAGGCTCATGAAGCCGGCCACCAGCGTGACCCACAGGGCCCGCCACCGGTTCGGGTCCGGCTCGTACCCGTCCTGCTGCCCGCCCGGGTTCCGGCCGCCCGCCGCCGACGCTGTCACTTGGGCTCCTCTCACCAGGCACGCACCCGGCGAACCAGGTTCCCCCTCCGGGGCACGGGCACACGCCCGTTCCGGAGATCCCCCCGGGACGGCGCAGCGGCCCGCGTCTCACCCTGAGCGCCCGCGTGGCACCGTCCGTGATCGACCGGACGCCGTGCGCAGGGGTTCGTTTGAGCACGCGAGATCTGCACAGGCGTTGTGCTTGGGAATGCGACCGGCGAAAGGAACCACGTGATGGCGGCGACCGACAACGACGAGTCGGTGGATCCCGCGGCTGTGAGACGACACCGGGTGCTGTTCCGGGCGATCGAGAAACGACGTCACCCGAAGCTGCGCCGCAGCGACATCACGGTGACCGACGATGCGGCGGTCAAGCGCGCCACCAAGGCCGCCGCCCTCGGCAACGCGATGGAGTGGTACGACTTCGGCATCTACAGCTATCTGGCGTCGACCATCGGCAGGGTCTTCTTCCCCTCCGGCAACGACACCGCCCAGCTGCTCGGCTCCTTCGCCACGTTCGCGGTGGCCTTCCTGGTGCGTCCTCTCGGCGGCATGGTCTTCGGCCCGCTCGGGGACAAGGTCGGGCGCAAGCGCATCCTCTCCCTCACCATGATCATGATGGCGGTGGGAACCTTCGCCATCGGCCTGGTCCCCTCGCACGCAGCCATCGGCCTGTGGGCGCCGGCCCTGCTGATCTTCTTCCGGCTGGTGCAGGGCTTCTCGACCGGCGGGGAGTACGGGGGTGCCTCGACGTTCATCGCGGAGTACGCGCCCGACAAGCGGCGCGGCTTCTTCGGCAGCTTCCTGGAGCTGGGCACGCTCGCCGGCTACGTCGCGGCCTCCGGCCTCGTCGTCGTCCTCCAGACCCTGCTCAGCGACGACCAGATGCTGTCCTGGGGCTGGCGCGTCCCGTTCCTGGTCGCGGCCCCGCTCGGCCTCATCGGTCTCTATCTGCGGCTCAAGCTCGACGAGACGCCCGCCTTCCAGAAGCTGGAGGGCGGCCGGGCCAGGGCGAGCGAGGCCGCCGACGCCGTGGAGACCTCGGCCGCCACCGACCTCGGCAAGATCTTCACCCGGTACTGGCGGCCGCTGCTGCTGTGCCTCGCACTGGTCGCGGCGTACAACATCACCGACTACATGCTGCTGTCGTACATGCCGACGTACCTGTCCGACGAGCTGGGCTACGGGACCAACCACGGGCTGCTGATCCTGCTCCTGGTGATGGTGCTGCAGATGTGCGTCATCAACCAGGTCGGGCGGCTCTCGGACCGCTTCGGGCGCAAGCCGCTGCTGATGACGGGGATGCTCGGCTTCCTGTTCCTCTCCCTGCCGTCGTTCCTGCTCATCCGGCAGGGCAGCGTCGTCCTCATCGCCCTGGGCCTGCTGCTGATGGGGCTCTCGCTGGTGGCGATGCTCGGCACGATGTCAGCGGCGCTCCCGGCGATCTTCCCCACGCAGGTGCGCTACGGATCGCTCTCGGTGGCCTACAACCTGGCCACGTCGGTCTTCGGCGGTACGACACCGCTGGTGATCACCGCTCTGATCAGTGCCTTCGACTCGACCCTCATGCCGGCGTACTACGCCACGGGCGCCGCGGTCATCGGCGTCATCGCCGTGCTGTGCATGCGCGAGACCGCCAACAAGCCGCTGGCCGGCTCCCCGCCGTCCGTGGAGACGGCGGCGGAGGCGGAGGAACTCGTCCAGGCGCAGACCCCGCAGCCCAGGTTCTGACCGGCGCGAGAGGCCCGCCCGCGCCAGTGCGGGCGGGCCTTCGCGCTGGTGTACGGGCAGGTCGCCTCCGCACCCTCAGGACGCGGAACCGCCGGTGCCCGTCACCGGTGCCGGCCCGCGATCATCGCCGTTGCACACCGAGGCGGCGCCGCACGCGCCGGCCCGGGGGCGGATGGGGATGCCGTTGGTGCGCAGCACCTCGCGCACGTCCAGGATCAGGGAGAAGACCTCGCGGTTGCGGTCCTCGCCCTGCTCGTCCCAGGCCCGCTGTTCGGCTTCGACGGCCATCCGGTCCTCGGCGAACACCCGCTCGGTGAAGCGCCTGATGAGCGGCCAGGCCATCTGCAGGGCGCCGGGAATCCGCGGCTTCTCGATCATGAGCAGGCCGAAGGTGCGGCACCGGCGCTGCTCGGCGTCCTCGGGCACGTAGGCGGCCCAGAGGCGGAAGGCGGGCCGATCTGCGTTCTCCGGGACCAGGTCGAGGGTCTGGTACGGGTACTCGGTGCGGATCGTCATGACGTCACGGGAGTCGCGACCGCCGATGCCCTCGGCGGCGAGCAGGCTGGCCCCGCGGTTCCGCTTGCCCCCCGTGTGGCTGAAGAGGTACCTGGCCTCCACCGACCGCTCATCGGTCCGGGCGTCGAGCAGTTCGGGACGGAGTCGGCCCACCACGCCGCGGTGGAGGAACTGGTGGTTCATGTCGAGCAGGTTCTCGTGCATGAACGAGTAGTGGCAGTGCACGGTCCGGGAGTAGGTCATCGTCCTGTAGCGCGGTGAGCCGAAGGCCGGCAGGTCGGGCAGCGGGGTGGCCGCGGCCCTGTCCGGGTCGCCGGGGAACGCGAACACCAAGCCGTACGCCTCGCGGACGGGGTACCCGCGCACGCCGCGCGGCGGCCGGCCATCGCCTTTGGCGAGGTACGGGATCTGCGAGATGCGGCCGTCGCCGCGGTAGGCCCACGCGTGGTAGCAGCAGCGGAGTGCCTCGCCCTCCACGACGCCCATGCTCAGCGGCACCTGACGGTGGGCGCACCGGTCCTCCAGGGCGTAGACGGTGCCGCTCTCCCCGCGGTAGAGCGCGATGCGCTCACCGGCGAACGTCGTCGCGAACGCCCGCTTGCTCCGCACGTTCTTCGACAGCGCGACCGGATACCAGAAGTCCGGGTTCGCCCCGACGCGCCGGAGGTCGACCATGCCGGTACTCGGGTCACGGTCCGCCGAGGGCCACTCGGCCCCGGCAGAGAAGGTCCCGGCCTCGTCGGTCTCGGTCATACCTCTCCCTCGCGCGTACGGGCAGCGACAGCCGCGCGTCGCGTCAGGCATGCGGGCGCCCGGCACCGTCCATCCTGGCCGTGACGCGCCGTTCACGCCCTGCCCGGCGCGTACGGACGGGTGAGTCCCCGGGGCCGCGCGACGGGTGGAGCCCGGACTGGAGGTCGAACTCGGGGAGACCTGCCAGGCCGGTGTCGCGCATGATGAGGTCCACGGTCTCCCGCAGGGTGCTGCCGGCGCCGATGACGGTCTCGATGCCGCCGGGCAGCAGGTCCGGTTCCCGGTACCGGAGTTCGCGCAGGGAGCTGCTGAGGTGTTCGTGGCGCGGGGCCCCGGCGTGGGCGGCGAGTGCCCGTCCGGCGGCCTCGCGGGCCCGGCCGGACTCGCCGGACCCGCCGAGGCCTCGTTGCCGGTCAGCGGGCAGAACTCCAGGTTCCGGCGGCCTGGCCGGACATCGTGGGGTTGCGGCGCCAGGCGCGGTGGCCGGCCAGGCCTGCTGTTCGCGGGCCCGGTCGGTGCGGCCGGTGCGCAGCAGGGGCGGCAGCGCGTAGGACAGGGCGCGGGCGGGTGTTCCGGGCAGGACCGCAGGGCGGCCTTCGCCGACGGCTTCCGCGCGGCATGTGGCGTCGTCGTACCCGCCACGAACAGCCCGACGGGAAGGCCGCCGATGCGCCTGTTCCAGGTCAGCCCTCGGGGACGCGCAGGGCCAGGAGGGCCACGTCGTCGTCGTTGCCGGCGGGCCGGACACGCCGCAGGAGCTGGTCGGTGAACGAGGCGAGGGGACGGTGGGCGAGGGCGGCGGCGTGCTGACGCAGTCGGTCCAGTCCCTCGTCGAGGGTGCGGCGGGGCGCTTCGATGAGGCCGTCGGTGTACAGCACCAGAGTGGAACCGGGCGGCAGTTGCGCGGTGGCGTCCGGGCGCCGGGTGCCGGTCTGGGTGCCCAGGAGGATGCCATGGCCGTCGGTGAGGTAGTCGGCCAGGCCGTCCCGGCTGATCAGCAGCGGCGGGGGGTGGCCGGCGTTGGTCCAGGACAGCTGCCAGTGGCCGTCGTCGGCCGGTTCGATCCGGGCGAAGATCGTCGTGGCCATGGTGACGTCGGTGATGTGCTGGATGGCCTCGTCGAGCCGTTCGACGATCCGGCTGGGCGGTTCGTGCTGGGACCAGGCGTAGGCGCGGAGCATGTTGCGGACCTGCGCCATGCCGGCCGCCGCTTCCAGGTCGTGTCCGACGACGTCTCCGATGGCCAGGGCGGTGGACGCGTCGGACAGGGGGAACGCGTCGTACCAGTCGCCGCCGACCTGTGAGGCGTCGGGAGCGGGCAGGTAGCGGACGGCCATCTGCAGGCCCGAGACGCCCGGCATCTGCGGCAGCAGATGGTTCTGCATGGTCTCGGCGACCTTGCGCTGACGCTGGTAGAGGCGGGCGTTGTCCAGGGCGAGGCCGGCACGGCGTGCGATGTCCTCGATGAGAGGGAGGTCCGCGGGCGTGAAGGCCGGCTGGTTCTCGTCGCGGCCCAGGGTCAGCGCTCCCAGGACCGCGCGGGTGGTGCGGATGGGCGCGATGGCCGCGGACCGCATCCCCGTGGCGTCGAACAGGCGGCGCTGCTCGACCGCGATGCCGGAATCCGGCGGCCCCTGGTAGGTCTGCGGGCCGGCCAGGTTGGAGGCGACACCGCGCAGGGCCCTGGACAGAGGCATCGGGGACTCCTCCGGGACCGGCGGCATCGGCCCCTGCAGGTCCTCGCGGTGCGTGAGGGTGCCACCGTCGGCGTGGACCACGACGGTACGCCACACCTCGTCGCGCTCGGTGATCAGGTCGACGACCGCCCAGTCCGCGAGGCGGGGCAGGACCAGGGTCACCAGCCTGCGCAGCGCCTCGTCGACGTCGAGGGTGGAGGTGAGCTGCGCGGTGGTCTCGGCCAGCAGCGCCAGCCGGTGCAGCTCCGACAGCGGCTGGACGGCCGATTCGGGTTGCGGGTCGCCGACCTGCGGGTGGTCGGGGGTGTGGAAGACGACGAGCGTACCGGCGTGCCGGCCGCCGACGTCGTAGGGCGTGATCAGCCAGGAGATGCGCAACAGGGTGCCGTCGGCGCAGGCGAAGTAGTCCTCGTCGGCCTGGGCGGTGCGTCCGGCGTGGAAGGCCTGCCGCATGGCGCACTGGGTTCTCGGCAGGGGCTGCCCCTGCGGGCCCCGGTGCAGCAGGTCGTGCGCGTCATGCCCGATCAGGTCCTCGGCGGACCGGCCCAGCAGGCGCTCGGCGCGGGCGTTCGCGGCGATGATGCAGCCCTGCTCGTCCACGACGTAGGCACCGGCACCGATGGCTTCCACAGTCCCGGCCAGCACGACGGATGCTGTCGGCACGGACGGCCCGCGAACGGTCTCCGTGTGCTCCGGCCCCGTCATCGCGGCCTCCCTGCTGATCGGGCCGGCGTCCCTGTCACCGGCAGCCCTGCCTGCTTGCCTTCCCCGTATGCCCATACACGGGAGAATTCCACGTCGTCGAACGACGCCGCGTCCTGCGCGCAGCTGGTGATCACAGGGTGGGCGCCGCTGACCTGCGCTCCCGGGGAGCCCGCACCCGCCCCGGGGTCAGAGACCTGGCAGCGGCTCCGGCGCCCGCTCCTCGATCACGGGGAGGCGACGGCACGTCGACGGATGGTTCCCCGCTCGTCGGCTTCACGGAACACCACGACCGGACGGGCGGCGTGCTGAGCGCGCGGTGCTCGTGCCCGGTCCGAAAGGCCCGGGTGGGGCGGGCCCGGGCGAGCCGGGGATCGTTCGGCGGCATCACCGGCCAGGACGCACGCTCAGGCCGGGTCCACGTCGGTGTGCAGCGGATGGTGGTCCGAGTACGGAGTCGGAAGCACCCGGTGGCGGAGGGGGACGAAGCCGCGCAGGAACACGTAGTCGAACTTGCTCTGCCAGTCGGTGGTCGGCTGACAGGTCCCGGTCGGCGACGGATGGCACTGCGGGTCCGCGTCCGTGGCCAGTGCCCAGATCCCGGTGAGCTCGGGGGCGTCCGGATCGGCGTTGAAGTCGCCGAGCAGGATCGCGCGGTCGTGCCGGGCGGCCTCCGCGGCGAGTACGCGCGTCTGGTCGGCCCGGACCGCCTCCTGACGCCGCTGGGCGAGATGCGTGTTGAAGACCCGGACGGACCGGCCTCCCACGGTCGTGGTGACGGCCATGTACCCGCGGTCCTCGGAGCCGCCGTCGGGGTACTCCACGTTGACGGGGTCCGTCATCGGTGCGGCCGAGAGGATCGCCTGGCCGAAGGCCCCCGGACTCCACGGCGTACCCCCGCAGCGGCCCCAATTCCGCAGCACCGAACCGTACTCGACGTGGTAGACCAGCCCGTGGAGGTTCTTCAGATAGTCCCGGATCCTCTCGACGTCACGCACGCACGCCTCCTGCAGGCCGATGAGCGTGGGCGCGTGCGCGGCGATCTCCGCGGCCCGGTCGACGTCGCTCACGTCGCAGGGGTTGCAGATGTTCCACGTCATGACCCGGTTCGGTACGACGTCCCGGGCGGCCTCTGCGGGCTGTGCCCCTCCGAAGAGGGCTCCGCTCGGTGCGCTGGGGCCGACGAGCACCATGCAGACCGCCACCATGGCGCCCGCGAACACCCGCGCCCCCATGCCCCTGCCGAACACCCTCGCCTCCTCACAGTGGATACATCCGGCCTCTGCCGTCTCACGCACGAGGTTATGGGACGGGATCGCCGGAACACATGTGCTTGGGACATCACGCCGTCCCGGGCTGGGACGAGGGTTCCGGCGCCCGCGCCACGGTCCTCGGTCCTGGCGCCTTCGGCGTTCAGGGGCCAGGCTGTGCGTAGGGTGGCCGGACTGGTGATCGACATGGACGGTGAGCATGGACTGGCAAGAGTTCGCCGAGGAGATGGCCCTGCTCGCGCGGACCCTGCTGAAGCAGGACTCGGTGCAGCAGACGCTGGACGAGATCGCGGCGTCGGCCGTGAAGCTGGTGGACGGCTGTGACGCGGCAGGGATCCTCTCGGTGCGCAAGGGCCGCGCCGTCACGCTGTCCTCGTACGGGGACATGGTCGAGGAGTCCGACCGCCGGCAGGGCGCGCTGGGCGAGGGGCCGTGCTTCGATCTCGCCCGTCGCGCGGACGAGGAGCGCGTGTTCCGGATCGCGGACATGACCCGGCCTCAGCCGGACTGGCCCCGTTACGCCGAGGCCGCGCGCGAACTGGGCATCGGCAGCATGACCGGGGTCCTGCTCTACACCCACGACGAGGACTTCGGCGCGCTGAACCTGTACGCCCGCCGCCCGGGAACCTTCACCGAGGACATCGCGACCGCCGGCTGGCTGCTGGCCTCGCACGCCGCCGTCGCCCTCGCCGACGCCCGTACCATCGACCAGCTCGAACACGCGCTGGAGACCCGGCACGCCATCGGCGAGGCCATGGGCATCCTCAGGGAACGCCACGGGCTGAGCGACGAGGACGCCTTCAACGTGCTGCGCAATATCTCCCAGCACCACAACATCAAACTGCGCGACGTCGCCCAGCGGGTCCGCGACAAGCGCGCCGGCGGTCCTGCCTGACGGCCCGTGCCCACGGGATCCCGCTCGTGTTCGGGGCGGCGAAACGCATGCGTCACCCGTCCCCGCACCGCGGTGCGGATGCGGCGGGCCACCCCGGCCCCGTCCCCGACGGCGCCGTCGATGAAGCTCGCTGGACGAGCCAGGTCTCCTGAGGCAGGAGCAAGGGTCGGCCGCCCAGTCGTGTCCGCCGACGACGAGATCCGTGCCTCACCGCATCCGTGCCTCACCGGCGGATGCCGGCCGGACACCGGTCCGGGCCCGGCGACGCGGGCCCGGCGGATGTGTCAGGCCATCTGATCGAGGAAGGTGAGCACGGAGGCGTCCTCCTCGATCAGTGGGGCGAGCGCGGTGTTGAACGGACCGCCGTACGGGGCGTTCAGGTGTGCCTGGAAGGCGTCCTCGTCCCGGTACACCTCGAAGATCCAGAAGGCGCGTGGGTGGCTGGTCCTGGTGTAGACGTCGAAGGTGAGGTTGCCTTCTTCCTCCCGCACCTTTCGGGCGTAGTCCCGCAGCAGCCGGGCGACTTCCTCCTCCGCTCCCTCACGGGCGGTGAACTCGGCGAACAGGGTCTTCTTCACGATGGATCGATCTCCGTGGTCGGGGATGGCAAAAGGGATCAGTCCCGGCGGGAGCCGAGGTGCCGGACGTCGGCCCGGTCCGGCTTCACGAGGTCAACGGTCCGGGGGTGACCGCCCCGGCGCGACGCGTCGGCCCGTCATGCGCGGCCGGCCGTCGTGAGCCGCGTCAGCTCGTGCTGCCACGGCGGGTTGGGGCCCACCACCGAGCAGGTCAGGGCGGCGACCCGGGCGGCGAACCGGCAGGCTTCCTCGACGTCACCGAGCCGCAGGTCCGTCAGCCGGCCGCCGAGAAGCCCCTGGGTGCCGAGGTGGTGCAGCAGGCCGGCAGTGAAGGAGTCACCCGCCCCGACCGTGTCGACCACCTTCGTCGTGACCGCCGGCACCTCCACCCGTTCGCCGTCGAGCGAGGCCAGGGCGCCGTCTCCGCCGCGGGTGATCACGACGAGCCGCGCCCCCGCGGCGTGCCAGGTGTCGCACGCCTGCTCGGGGGGCGTGCCGGGCAGGAGGAGTTCGAGGTCTTCCGCACTGAGGCGCAGGATGTCGGTGAGCCGGCACCAGTGCCGCAGTCTCTCGCGGTAGACCTCGGGGCGCACCAGCAGCGGACGGACGTTGGGATCGATACTGACGGTGGCCCGTGGAGCCGCCGCCGCCAGGAACTCCTCCACCACCGCCGCTCCCGGCTCCCGGACCAGGGCGAGCGATCCCGTGTGCACGCAGGCGGCCTCGGACAGGTCCACGCCGGCGAGTTCGGGGGCTGTCCACTGCCAGTCGGCCGTGTTCTGCGCGTGGAAGGAGAACGCGGCCTGGCCCTGGGCGTCCAGGTCCGCCACGGCCAGCGTGCTGGGCTCGGCCGCTCGGACCGCGTACGACAGATCCACTCCGGACGCCTCCAGATGTGCCCGGAACAGGCGGCCGAACACGTCGCCGGACAGGCGCGCGAGGAAGCGGGCCGGGGTGCCGAGCCGGGCCAGTGACACGGCCGTGTTCGCAGGTCCGCCCCCGGGCAGCACCCGCAGGGCGAGTTCGTTCGAGGCACCTGCGGGCTCGGTGAACGCGTCCGCGACGCACTCTCCCAGGACCGTGATCTGATGCGGGCTCATGGGCTGCTCCTCTGCGACCGTGCGGGCGGACCGGTCATGTCGTGACGCAGCCGTTGACCAGCTGCGGGGGACGGTGGCCGGGGACGTTGCCGATTTGTGACGCGGGCAAGGCATTGACGTTGCCGGGAGCCGGAGTCCATCATCCTCGCCATGCAGTGTCAACGATGACATAGGTCAACGATGACACCTCGGGACGGCATCCTCCGATGCCGGCCGCGCCGCTCGTTATCCCGCAGGAGTCGTTCATGTCTCGCACCACTCGTCTGCCCCTTTCCCTCCTCAGAGCCGCCGCGTGCACCGGCGTCGCGGCCCTCGCCCTGACGGCCTGCGGATCCGGCTCCGGTACCGGTTCGGCTTCGTCCGGCGCCGGTTCGGGCGACGTCAAGGTCGGTCTGATCACCAAGACCGACACCAACCCGTTCTTCGTGAAGATGAAGGAGGGCGCCGAGAAGGCCGCGAAGGACGAGGGCGTGCAGCTCATGACCGCGGCCGGCAAGTTCGACGGCGACAACGCCGGTCAGGTCACCGCCATCGAGAACATGGTCGCCTCGGGCGTGAAGGGCATCCTGATCACCCCCAGCGACTCCAAGGCGATCGTGCCCGCGATCGAGAAGGCCAAGGCCAAGGGCGTCCTGGTCATCGCCCTGGACACCCCGACCGAGCCCCAGAGCGCGGTGGACGCCCTCTTCGCCACCGACAACCTCAAGGCCGGCGAGCTGATCGGCGAGTACGCCAAGGCCGCCATGAAGGGCAAGAAGGCGAAGATAGCCGCCCTCGACCTCGCGCCCGGCGTCTCCGTCGGCGTCCAGCGGCACAACGGTTTCCTCAAGGGCTTCGGCGCCACCGACAAGGACGTCGCATGCGCCCAGGACACCGGCGGCGACCAGGCCAAGGGCCAGACCGCGATGGAGAACTGCCTCCAGAAGGAGCCCGGCATCAACGTCGTGTACACCATCAACGAACCGGCCGCCCTGGGCGCGTACACCGCTCTGAAGGCGAAGGGCCGCGAGAAGGACGTCCTGATCGTCTCCGTGGACGGCGGCTGCACCGGGACGCAGGCGGTGAAGGACGGCAAGATCGCCGCCACGTCCCAGCAGTACCCGCTGAAGATGGCCGCCGAGGGCGTCAAGGCCGTCGTGAACTACGCCAAGGACGGCAAGAAGGCATCCGGGTACACCGACACCGGCGTCACCCTGATCTCCGACAAGGCGCAGACGGGCATCACGTCCAAGGACACCGCCTACGGCCTGGAGAACTGCTGGGGCTGAGCCGCCCCGAGGACCGCCCGTACCGCCTCACCCCTCAGTCGGCCGGCCGGCTCCCGCCTCCCCGGCCGGAGCCGGCCGCCTCCTCATCCTCCGTCAAGGACCTCGCATGACTGCCACGTCCACGCCACCGTCCACTTCCTCGCCCTACGCCGAGCTCAAAGCGCCCACCACGGTCCGCAGGCTGCTCACCCAACCGACCACGGGTCCACTGGTCGCGCTCCTCCTGGCCTGCGTGTTCTTCTCCGTCTCGACCGACCAGTTCCTCACGGGCGGGAACTTCTCGCTGATCGTCCAGCAGGTCATGGTCGTCGGAACGCTGGCGATCGGTCAGACGCTGATCATCCTCACCGCGGGTATCGACCTGTCGTGCGGGGCCGTGATGGCGTTCGGCAGCATCGTGATCGCCAGGATGGCGGCCGAGGGCTCGCTGCCGCCGCTGGCCGCCATCGCCCTGGGCCTGGTCGTCTGCGGCGGTTTCGGGCTGCTCAACGGACTGCTGGTGCAGAAGATCCCGCTGCCGCCGTTCATCGTCACCCTCGGCATGCTGAACGTGGCGTTCGCGCTGACCCACATCTACTCCGAGGAGCAGACGGTCACCAACCTGCCCGGCCCGCTGACGGCCCTGGGGCAGACCTTCCCCCTCGGCAACACGGACATCACCTACGGCTCCCTGGTCACCATCGGCCTGTTCCTCACCCTCGCCTACGCGCTGAGCGGCACGGGCTGGGGCCGGCACGTCTACGCCCTGGGCAACAGCCAGGAAGCCGCTCGCCTCAACGGCATCCGCACGTCCCGGCTGACCATCGGCGTCTACACCGCGGCCGGCGTTCTCTACGGCATCGCCGCCCTGCTCCTCATCTCCCGTACCGGCGTGGGCGATCCGCAGGCGGGGCAGACCGACAACCTCGACAGCATCACCGCCGTGGTCCTCGGCGGCACCAGCCTCTTCGGCGGACGCGGCTCGGTCCTGGGCACCTTCATCGGCGTTCTCATCGTGGGTGTCTTCCGCAACGGCCTTCAGCTGATGGGCGTCGCCTCCATCTACCAGACCCTGATCACCGGCGTCCTGGTGATCCTCGCGGTGACCGTCGACCAGATCTCCCGGAAGAAGGCCCGATGAGCGCCACCTCCTCCCCCACGCCCGTCCTTCAGGCCCGCGGTCTGGTCAAGCGCTACGGCCATGTCACCGCCATCGACGGCGCCGACTTCGACCTGCTGCCCGGCGAGGTCCTCGCCGTCATCGGCGACAACGGCGCCGGCAAGACCAGCCTGATCAAGGCCCTCACCGGCGCGGTGACCCCCGACGCCGGCGAGATCCGCCTGAACGGCAAGCCCATCACCTTCTCCGGCCCGCAGAGCGCCCGCGCCCACGGCATCGAGACGGTGTACCAGGACCTCGCCGTCGCCGCCTCCATGGACATCGCGTCGAACATGTTCCTGGGCCGCGAGCTGCGTCGCCCCGGCGTGCTGGGCAGCGTCTTCCGCATGCTGGACAAGAAGCGCATGCGCCAGGAGGCGGCCGAGCACATGGCCGACCTGAAGATCGGGCTGCGTTCCCTGACGCAGGCGGTCGAGACCCTCTCCGGCGGACAGCGCCAGGCCGTGGCCGTGGCCCGTTCCGTCGCCTGGGCCCGCAGTGTCGTGGTCATGGACGAACCCACCGCCGCGCTCGGCGTCAAGGAGTCCGGTCAGGTCCTGGACCTGATCCGCCGCGTTCGGGACAGAGGCATGCCTGTCGTCCTGATCAGCCACAACATGCCGCACGTCTTCGAGATCGCCGACCGGATCCACGTCCACCGCCTCGGCCGCCGCGCCGCCCTGATCAAGCCCTCCGACTACTCCATGGCGGAGGTCGTGGCCATCATGACCGGCGCGCTCAGCGTCGACGCGGCCGGAGATACTGTCGTGGCGGATTCCGCTGCCGCGAAGGCCGCCGGAGTCCAGGCCACCTGACCCACCGCACTCACAGGTTCCGGCCGAGGCCGCGGCCGGAACCGACGAGCACAGGAGACAGTTCCGCCCATGGCAGCGAACCGCCGCCCGACCCTGGCCGACGTCGCACGCGAAGTCGGTGTCAGCGCCAAGACAGTCTCCCGCGTCCTCAACGAGGACGGCCCCGCCTCCGCCGAGACGAGGGAACAGGTCCTCGCCGCCGTGGCCAGGCTCGGTTTCCAGCCGAACCTCATGGCGCGCAACATCCGGGTCGGCGGACCCGACACCACCATCGGGCTGGTCATTCCCGACCTCGGCAACCCGTTCTTCGGCGCCGTGGCCCGAAGCATCGAGGACACCGTCCGCGAACGCGGACTCACCCTCCTCATGGGCTCCTCCGCCGACGACCCCGGCCGCGAGCGCGACCTGACCGACAAGTTCCTCGCGCGCCGTGTCAGCGCCCTGCTGGTCGTGCCGTCCGTCGGCGCCGATCACACCCACCTCAAGGCCCACCGCACCAGGGGCCTGCCCGTCGTCTTCCTCGACCGCCCGGGAGCCGGCCTGTCCACGGACAGCGTCGTCAGCTCCAACCGCACGGGCGCGCACGACGGGGTCGCCCACCTCGTCGCCCATGGCCACCGGCGCATCGGCTTCGTCGGCGACCTGCCCACGAAGCTCTACACCCGCCGTGAGCGTCTCGCCGGCTACCGCGCGGCACTCCGGGAAGCCGGCATCCCCCACGACCGATCCCTGATCGCCAACGCCCACGACCAGCACGGGGCCTCCACCGTCACCTCCCAGCTGCTCGGCCTCGACGATCCCCCCACCGCCCTGTTCGCCGGCAACAACATCGTCGCCCTGGGGATAGTCACCGAACTCGCCCGCAGCAAAAGGAAGGACGTGGCCGTCGTCGCCTTCGACGACGTGGAACTGGGCGAGGCTCTCGAACCGGCCCTCACGGTCGTCGCGCAGGACCCCGAGGAGATCGGCCGGGCAGCCGCCACCACCGCACTGGCACGCCTCGACGGCGACCGCTCCCGCGCCCGCACCATGACCGTCCCCACGCGACTCATCGTCCGGGGCTCGGGGGAACACCCGGCGCCGGCCCGGCCGTGAGCACGACGTGGGTGCGGGTGCTCGGTGCTCGAGGCCGGGCAGCCACGGCACGTCCACCCCGCGCTCACGGGTGTCCGCACGGCCGCCTGGCGAGGGCGCGCGGACGGCCCTTCGGGACATGATCGGCGGAAGGGGTGGTGGAGCCGCCCAGAAGCACATGCCGGGCCGCTCTGGCCTCGCCGGCGCGGGCCGGCCGGACGAAGCACGCAGGCTCGGCGCCTCGTGCATACCGCTCGCGGCATGTAGCGGCCGATGCCCTCCTCCCTGAGGCTCCGGGCCGCCTGACGCGGTGTCAGGCGAACCCGGCGGTCGCCGTGATTTCCGGCGTACGGGGGCACCGTACGGGGGTCACCGAGCGTCGCGATCCGCCCAGCAGGAGCACGCGCGGGTCCGGTCCGGCTGCTCGCCGGGCCGGGCCCGCCTGCCGCGCCGCATCCTGTCGGATCGCTTCAGGCCGTTCGAGGTGGGTTGTGCCGCGCTCGGGACCTGTCCGAGCGCTCTCGCTCCCGTGTCACACGGTGTTCTTCCTCCTCCCCGCCGTCCGCGCTCCGCGCAGCGTGCGCACGGCAAGGACGCCCGCGCCCACGATCACGACGACTGCCGCCGTCAGGACGGCCAGCGCCGTGGTGCGTCCGAGGCCCAGGATCCTGCCGTCCTCCGCCGTGGCCGCACCCGCCTTCGGTGCCGGCAGACTCAGCCCCTCGCAGGCGGACGGGGTCGCGACGGCCTCGGCGCCCACGGCGACCTCGAACTGGAAGGCGCTGCTCAGGGTGTCGCCGTCGGCGGAGGTGACGGTGTAGGTGAGGGTGCTGACGCCCGTGCGCAGCGGGGCGACCGCGGCGCAGGTGACGGAGTCGTCGACGACGACGGCCCTCCCCACGGGCACGGCGGCGCCGTCGGGGCCGGTCAAGGTGATCCTCGGTGCAGTATCGGGCTCCAGCCGACCGAAGGTCAGCGCCACGACGTCGGCACCGGGGGCAACCTTGGCGCCGGGGCCCGGTGCCGCTTCCTTGAGCGCGGTGTGGGCGTGCGCGGGTGTGCCACCGAGGAGGAGCACCACGCACAGGCACCCGAACAGAGCGGCCGGCGCCCTCAGAAGTCGAAGTCCGCGCATGCTATCCGGTTGTCCTGCGCGTCGCGGGGGTGGACGACGACGGCGACCGCTTCCTCGCCGGTCTTGCGGGAGTTGTTCACCGTCGTCATGCCCGTACCGGACGTGTCGGCGGTGAACATCAAGTGCACCTCGTTGGGCGGGGTGGTCGCACCGCCCTTGTCGAACCGGAAGTGTTCCCCGCCGTTGCCGTCGGAGCAGGGCTGGGCGTGCAGGTGCGCCATATAGACGTCATCCGGCTTCAGGCCGGTCAGGGAGACCGTCACCGTTGTGCCCTTCGGGCTCTGGGCCAGCCAGGCCGTTCCCTCGACGTCGTCCAGGCCCGGCGGGCGGGTGTCCAGAAGCTGGAAATCGCCCTTCACCACCTCGGCGTCGGAGATCTTGTCGGCGGGGGTGGCCGAGGGGTCGCCCATCGCCATGCCGCCCATGCTCCTGGAGGGTGACGCGGACGCCGCCGCGTCGGTGGGCGTCTTCGACGTGCTCTCGGAGGAGCCGCAGCCGGACAGCAGGGCAGCCGTCGCCGCCACCGTGACACAGACGGTGAGACGGGCGCGGAACCGGGGCCGCACGGCCGCGGACCCGCCCCGTCCGGACATCACAGGCCGTACCGCTGACACGGAGTCACGCAGGGGCGGACGGCTGGAGGTGTGGGGATACATGGAAAGAACTCCCGATCGTTCACGGAGGCCGGCCCCGGACGGCGACACGAAGCGCACGGCGCGCACCGCATCACGGGCCGCGGGCACAGCCCGGAAGAGACAACAGGCCGACGGGCATCCAGGGCACGCCGGCCATCCGCCTGTCCGCCGGCCACGGCCACCACCACGAACGGGCCGGAATCAGGGCCGAACGGTGAGCAGCGGATCGGAAGACGGGCGAGTGACTGCGGACCGGGCCCCCGGCGGACCTCTGCGCACGAGGGCATGCCTCAGCAGCACGGGCGTCGGCCGCGAGCGCTCCCTGGCCCCGGCGACCGTCCGCCACCGGTGAGCCGCGATCTCGGATGACGCGCATGTGATCACGCCGCAGACCCTGCGCAGCGGTGCGAACAGGGCGGCTGCCAGCGCCCGGCCGATCCGGTGGACCGCCGCCTCACCGCGCCACAGCCACAGTCCGCACATCACGGCGGCCAGCAGGTGTACCAGCACCATTCCGGCCGAGTTCTCATGCGTCACAGCGGACAGGAGGGAGGAGCCGGCGCTCTCGTCGATCCCGGGGGAACGCTGCCCGTGATGGTGCACGACCAAGCCGGAGGGGGAGAACTCCGCCCCGTGGCGCATGCCGGACACGCCGCCCGCCTCGGGCGCACCGGCGGCCGGCGGGCGGATCAGTCGGTGGGCAAGGCTGAACAGCAGGTGCAGCAGTCCCTGCACGACCGCAGTGGCCCCGACGACCGTCGTGGGGCCACGTTCCCGGCCGGCCAGCCACCACGCGCCCGTGGCCGTACCGGCGAACGCGGCTCCCACCGCCCACCAGGGCAGGATGTCGCCGGACATCAGGGCGTGGCCCAGCGCCGTCGTCACCACGCACACGGCCGCGAAGACGCCCGCCCGCGCGAGGCGCAGGGCGTCGGCGACGTCCTCAGCACCTGCCACGCGGCACCCCCGATTCGCTCCACCGCCGCGGCGGTGCGTCCGGGGCATCGGGCGACTCCTCAAGTCCGGCAGCATTGCCGATACTTACGGTCGGCCGGCCGAGCGCGTTCACGCACGTGCGAGCCGTGGGGCTGCGCCCGTCACCGGGATGCGGGCTGGTCCGGCACGGCCGCCGTGGGCCCTGTCCGGTGATCGGTCGCGGCCGTCGGTTCGGAGGGCGTCCGTGCCCGACGGCGGCCCGGGAACTCATGGGGTGATCCTCACGGTCTTCGACACCGTGACCTGGTCGATGTCGGAGACGCGGACGGTGGCCCGCATCGTCCAGGTCCCGGCGAGCGGGAGGCTGAGGGAGTCACTGCCCCAATAGCCGCTCTGGTCGACGAGTTCGGCATCCAGCGGGCCGACGTTCCGCGCGGAGTGGGTGAAGGTGAGGCGCAGTTCGGGGATGGCCCTGAGGCTTCCGTCGGGACGGAAGACCACGGCCTCCACCACGTTCCGGCCGACCCGGCCTGGTTCGAGGGTGATCTGCACCCTGCCGCTCCCGGCGGGAGCACCGGTGTCGAACGGAATCACCGCCAGGGCCACGTGGGGCCGTCCGGCCACCGTGGCGGCCGAGGTGGACTCGGTGGCGGCCCGTCCCGGCTGGCTGCCCGTCAGCACGGTCGTCACCGCGAGTACCACGACACCGGTCACCACCTCGGCCAGTACGGCACCGCGCAGGCCGCGCCGCCGCTCCCCGGGGCCGGCCTCGGCCGTATCGGGCCCGGTGGCGGACCCCGCCGACCGGTCGGGGGGAGCGCTCTGCCCGCCGCCGCCCACGGTGGCCGGCACCGGTTGTTCCCGCGGCACACCCAGCAGCCGTTCGGTCCAGTTCCGGGAATACGAGGCCGCGACCAGCATGAGGACCACGGCCCCCGTCTTCACCGCGAGCAGTCTGCCGTAGGGAGTGGTGAACGCGTCCCAGGAGCCGAGCCCTCGCCAGGACTGATAGACGCCGGTGGCCGCCAGTACGGCCACCGAGGCGAGGGCGAGCCGGGAGAAGCGGGCCACGGCGACGGAGGGGAGCGGGTCGTCGGCCGGTGCCCGGAACAGCACGGTCAGCAGCGCCGTCAGCCCGCCGAGCCACACGGCCATGGCGAGCAGGTGCAGCACGGAGGAGACCATCGCCACGGGTACCTGGATCCCGGCGGAGGCGTGCCCGGCCGCCGCCCAGGTCGCTGCCAGACCGAGAGCGAGGGCACCGCCCGCGGCGGCCGTGCCCCGGCCGGTCTTCCACCCGGACGGGCCGTGCCTCAGGAGCAGGGCGACCAGCAGAAGCAGGGCCAGGCGGACCAGCAGCGCGATGCCGGCCCGACTGTCCACGGTGCTCCACAGCAGCTTCGGATCGAACATCCCGGTCGGGCCGTCGCCGCTCGCGTACGGCCCGCGCACCAGCAGGAGCGCGAGCGCCGACGACACCAGTGCCCACCAGCCGGCCAGGAACGGCCCGCGCACCACCCGTGCGGCCGTGGCGCCGGGTCGGCAAACCTGGATGAACACGGCGATGCCGATCAGCAGGGCCAGGCCGGTATAGGCGACATGGCGACCGATGCCGTAGAGCACCTCGACGGCCGGGTCCACGGCCCGTTCACCGGTGGGCGCGGCCGGGGTCTGCGAAGGTGCTCCGACGGAGAAGGTGAAGGCGCCCGAAACCGCATGACTGTCCGCGGACAACACCCGCCAGGAGACGGTGTAGGTGCCCTGCTTCAAGCCGTCGGTCAGCGGCACGCGGGCGGTGTCCGCCTTGCCGTCGGCGTGCTCGGGGTCGCCCGCGGTCACCGGGCGGCTGTCGGGGTCGAGCACGCGCACCGAGTCCTCGGCAAGGATGACGGACTCGTTGAAGGAGACGGTGACCTGCTTCGGTGCCGTCTTCAGGACAGTGCCCTCGCGCGGGGCGCTGCCCGTCGGCACCGCGTGCGCCGAAGCCGGTGCGGCGCTGCCGAGCAGCAGACCGGCTAGCACGGCGACCACCACCAGCACCGCCCTGCCCACGCGCCCGCATGGCTTCACCTGTCGTCGTTTCACGTCACATCTCCGGGTCGGCTCTTGGATCTCGGAAGCGGCCGGACGCACCCCTGCGCATCCGGTGTCGCGCTGCCCACGCGGTGCGGCACCATCGGCGGAGCGGGCAGCGCGGGGAGGGTCAGCCGGTACCGGGGGAGATCCGGCGCCTTGCCAGCCACCACGCGCCGCCGCCCAGCACGGCCGTCAGGGCGATCACACAGCCGGCCAGCAGGCCGGTGGACGAGCCGTCCTCCTGGCCGGCGGCCGCCTTTTCGGCGGTCTGGGCGTGGGGCGCTTCCTCGGCGGGTGTGCTGCGCGCGGGTGCCGGGCCGGCCGTGGCGCGGGTGGACGGGCCGGTGCCGGAGGAGGCCGAGTCCGAGACCGCGGCCTTCAGCTTCAGGACGGGGGCAGGCTGTTCGGGCTCCGCACCCTCGGTGGGCAGCTCGATCCACCGCGCGATCTCGCCGTCGCTGTAGGTTTCGACGGTCTTGAACACAAGCTGCTCGGCGTGCGGCAGCCGCCGGACCTTGATCTTGTGTGCGGCATCGACTCCGGTCTCGAGGGCGGGGCCGGCGACGGTGTAGCCGTCGGCGGTGGTCTTCAGCCTCCAGCCCTCGGGGCCGTCGGCGAGTGTGATGTCGCCGGGTGCGATGCCGTCGGGCAGGACGACGCGCACCCGGGTGAAGCCCGCGGTGTCGGACTCGGCCTCGGAGACGAAGGTGAGGGTGACGTTCTCGGCGAGGGCCTGCGCGGTGTCGGCCTCGACCTCTGCGTGGGCGGAGGCCGGTGCGGCCAGGGTCAGGACGACCGTCAGCGCGGCGACGCCGGCCACGGCGACACGGCCCGCCGCGCGGGCGGCGTGGTGCACGGACACAGTGATGCTCCTAGCGGGAGAAACCGGGGCAGCCCGATGAGGCCGCCCAAGTGGGGGACGAACCGGGACATGAGGTGTCCCGGTGGTCCCCTGCGCACCATCGCGTGCCCGAGGAGGTACGTCTGTGCCCGTGCGGGAGGCGCCGGGCATCCGGTACCCGGTACGGAAGGCAGCGGGCGGACTTCACCGCCGCCCCACAGCGAGCGGGCCCAGGCGGCGACCGAGGCCGCGATGCCACGTACGCCGCGGGCGATGCCCAGGGCGGCCGCCACGGCGGCATCGGCCCGGTGCAGCAGCCAGGCCACCGCCAGCGCCGCGGGCACGTGGACGGCGGTCATCGCGGCAGAGGCATGCCAGGCATGCCCGTCCCCAGCGGCGACGGCCGCATGACCGGCCATGCCGTGAGCCGCGTGGCCGACGTGGACGGTCCCGGCCGGAAGCCGCTCACCCGCGATCTCCAGCGCCAGATGCAGCGCGCCCTGCACGGCGAGAGCGCATCCGAGGACGGCGGGGAGCGAGAAGCTCCGGCGGACGAAGGGCCGGACCACGACGAACTGCGCCCCCGCCGACAGCATCACGAACCGCCACGGCACCACCCCGTCGGCGACCGCCTGATGTCCCAGGGCGGCGAGCACACCGCCGACCAGAGCAAAAATTGCGGCCCTGACACAGGCAGTGGCGCGACTCGCGACAGGCCGACCGGGGCGACCGCCGATGGACGTCGCGTTCTCGCCCTGGATGATCACCCCTCCTTCCGCGGCGGCAGACCACTGCCGGCAGGAGCCCTCCGCACCCGCACACCACAAGCACCAGCGGCCGGTCACCCCTGGGCGCCGTCACGCTTCCCAGGGATACGGACGCGTCGTCGGCTGCGTTCACCCCCGCGGCCGTGTGCATGAGGATCTGCACGGTTCCCGCGCCGCAGGGCCCGCGTGCAGTCCCTCTTGACACGTTTTGCATAATGCAAACGTGAGGAAGGGGAAGCAATGAGTGCCACCCACACGGCCGAGGACGAGAAGCCCGGGGCCATCAGCACGACGAGCCGCCTCTCGCCCGCCAGGGCGTGTGCGCGCATGCGCACCACGTCGTGGGCGCTGATGCTCCTCGCAGTGGCGATCGGGGCCGGGGCGGGCGCGGGCTCGGTGGCCTTCCGCTGGTGCATCCAGACCTTCACCGGTCTCTTCTCCGGTCACGCGGACTACGCCGCGTCCCCCGGCTCGGCCAATCCGCACGTGCCCTGGCTGGGCCCGTATTTCGTGCTGCTCGCCCCCGTGCTCGGCGGCCTGCTGTACGGGCCTCTGGTGAACCGGTTCGCCCAGGAGGCCCGCGGACACGGGGTGCCCGAGGTGATGCTGGCCGTCGCGCAGCGCGGCGGGAGGATCAGCCCGAAGGTCGCTGTCGTCAAGACGCTCGCCTCCGCACTGACCATCGGCTCCGGCGGCTCGGTCGGCCGCGAGGGGCCGATCGTGCAGATCGGCTCCGCGCTCGGTTCCACACTGGGGCGGCTGGCGAAGGTGGCAGAGGGCCGGATGAAGCTGCTGGTCGCATGCGGTGCGGCGGGCGGCATCGCCGCCACCTTCAACGCTCCCCTCGCCGGGGTGTTCTTCGCCATGGAGCTGATCCTGGGCACCTTCTCCGCGGAAGCCTTCGGCGCCAATGTGCTGGCCAGCGTCACCGCCAGCGTGATCGGCCGCGCCGCCTTCGGCGACGTGGCCTTCCTGAACCTGCCGGACTTCCACGTCGACCACCTCGCCCAGTACGGCCTGTTCGCCGTCCTCGGCGTGGTCGCCGCCGTGGCCGGAGTCGGCTTCTCCCGATTCCTGTACCTGGTCGAGGACGCCTGCGACTGGGCCTGGCGCGGACCGGAGTGGCTGCGCCCGGCGATCGGCGGCCTCGCCCTCGGCCTGGTGCTCCTCGTTCTGCCCGAGATGTACGGCGTCGGCTACCCGGTGCTGGAGAAGGCCACCGAGGGCGGGTACGCGATCGGCTTCCTGCTGCTGTTGCTGGCGGGCAAGATGCTGGCGACCAGTCTGACCATCGGCATCGGCGGCTCGGGCGGGGTCTTCGCGCCCAGCCTCTTCATCGGGGCGATGCTCGGAGCGGCGTACGGCATCGTTGCGCACGGCCTGCTGCCCGGCACGGCCGGAGCCGTGGGCGCCTACGCGCTGGTCGGCATGGGCGCGGTCTTCGCCGGCGCGGCCCGTGCGCCGATCACCGCGGTGGTGATCCTCTTCGAGCTGACCGGCGAGTACTCGATCATCCTGCCCCTGATGCTGGCGATCGTGCTCGCCACGGCGGTCAGCCGCCTTCTGTCGCACGACACCGTCTACACGCTCAAGCTGCGCCGACGCGGCGTCGACCTCGACGGCCCCGCCCGCGGCGCCCTGATCGGTGCTCAGCAGGTCGGCGCCGTCATGGATCCTCTTCCCCCGCCTCTGCCGTCATCCACCGCGCTGTCCGACGCCGCCGGCCTGCTGGGCCTGTCCGGCCACGGTGCGCTGCCGGTGGTCGACGCCGCCGGGAACCACGTCGGCGTCATCACCGCCCGGGCGATCGCCGAGGCACTGGCGGAACAACCCGATGCCGCGCCCACGACGGTCGGGGAACTCGCCGCATCACCCGCACCCGTGATCGCCGGCCAGCCTCTCGCTCAGGCTCTCGATGCCCTGCTCCCGGCCGCCGGAACCGGAGTGCCCGTCTTCGACGCCGAGGGCGGCAGACCGGTCGGCTGGCTCAGCCACCAGAGCGCCCTGCGCGCCGTGCACGCGTCGACCGCTTCATCGCGTACCGCCGCGGCAGCAACCCCCCTCCCGGCTCGCTGAGGCGATGCCGAGGCAAACGACGCCGTCCCCGGCCGGCCCGGAGAAGGCAGGCCCGAGCGACACCAACGGGAGAAGGCCGACGCCCGGTCCGGCCACGGCGTCCCTCACCACGACCGCCGCCACCATGCCGCCTCGCGCGCCCCTGCCCCACATTTAGACTGTGCAAAGGTTGGTCGGGCATGGCGGCCCTCGACCCCGGCCCTTCGCCCGATGGAGGCCGCGAGCCGTCATTCCCGACCCGCGGAAGGCGACCATGACAGACAGAGACACCACACCTCGCTCCCCCCGGCGCCCCAGCGGCTGGCGGCGCCTGGCCGCGCGGCTGCCGATCCGGCTCTTCCGGATCGGGCTGGGGCCGCTGTTCGGGAAACGGCTGCTCCTCCTGCATCACGTGGGCCGCGTCAGCGGCCTCGACCGCATGGCGGTCCTGGAAGTGGTGTCGTACGCTCCGGCCGATGCGAGCTGGACCGTCGCCTCAGGGTTCGGGCAGAAGGCCGACTGGTACCAGAACCTGCGGCGGCAGCCGAAGACCCTCATCCAGTTCGGCAACCGCCCCCACGCCGTCACCGCCCACTTCCTCACACCCGACGAGGGTGCGGAGATCATGGCCGAGTACGCCCGTCGCCATCCCCGCACCGCTCGCCGCCTGTGCGCGTACATGGGGCTGTCCGTCCACGGCGGCGAGACGTCATACCGCGAGGCGGGGCGAGCCATCCCCTTCGTGCGCCTCGACGCCGACCTGGGAAAGCCTCAACGCGGGCGTGAACGCGCGTGAGGCCCCGCACCAGGACCAGTGGGCACCGCGAAAGACGGACCGGGAGCCGGCGATCCGACGGTGCCGCTCGCAATGATCGGGGCAGGGGGCCCGCCGACGAGCCGAGAGCCGCCGTACCGGCTTGAGCCGGCCGGCTGCCCGGACGCCTTCCGGCAGGCAGAGGGAAGGCAGATGACAGGCAGTCCCGCGTTCCCGCAGCTCAGCGCGCCCGTCCGCGCGGTCTCAACGCGAACGGCGAGCGCCACAACCGGTACGAGGGCCGCGCCGCCTCACTCAGGGGCGAGACACGCAACCGGTACGCCGCGTTCACCAAGCAGTGTCCTGAGCGACGAGGCCGGATCCAGTGCGGCGGTGATGCCGGTGACCTCCGTATCGCTGATCCGGATGGTCGGGAGCCAGTCGTGCACGGGCGGCAGCAGATCCGCCAGCGCGTCCCTGAAGGCGCGTTGCCGATGGCGCCCGCCCTCGCCGGGGAACAACGGCGGCTTGGGCTTGGCGAAGCCGCCGCCGGGTTCACGCCCGGTCAGAGCCTGCGAGCGGGCCAACCACCGAGAAGCGTCGAAGCCGAGCTCCACGCCCGCCGGGTAGCACTCCAGCGTCAGGGCGCGGGCCGCGGTGAAGTGCTGCGTCTCGTCAACCTCCAGGATCTGCCGCTGCCCGTTCTCGTAGGTCAGCAGGACGTCCAGGCTCCGCCGCTCACGAGAAGGGGCCTGCTCCGGCAGGACCAGCCCAGTGAGCGCGCGGTAGATCGTCGCGACCGTCTCCCACATGCCGGCGCACTCGATCTTCCCTGGCCGCCGCAACCAGGCCGGACAGCTCTCTGGTTCGATCTCCGCCTTGACCACGTCAGGCAGGAGGCGGGTGATGCCGTCCTGCAACTCCTTCACACCGACTCACTCTCGTTGGCCCGGCCCCGGCGCCTTCCAGCACGGCTGGGCAGCGCCGCCCGCACGCATTCTCCAACTTCAGCGCGAGCGTGGTCGAATGCCGCTCGTGGGCCCGCCCATGCAGCGGGCAGCGGGCAGCGGGCAGCGGGCAGCGGTGCGACCGGTAGCCGATGCGGCGGGCAGGTCAGCCTCCAGTCCCATGAGCGCGCGTTCGGTCGCGGGGAAGCCTGCCGCCCCCGCCGGTGGGGGCACTGCTTCCGGCCCCCCAGTGGAGCAACGCGAAGCCCAGGGCGAAGCCGAGCATCGTCCATACGCCGCGAGGCCAGAAGATGTGGCTGTCGACGAAGGACCAGCCGGCCGCGAGGAGCACCATCGTGCCGGGAAGTATCCGGGCGCCGTGCTTCGGGAGCAGCGCGACCGCCGTGGCCGCGATGGCTCCGATGAGGGCGTAGGCACCGGCCTGCCCGAGCGCCTCGCCCGTCTCGTAGAGCGGGCGCTTGACCGGCCCGAGGCTCGCTGTCTCGCCGGCGTGCTCGACAGCGGTTCCGGCAGCGATGCCGGCGACCGCGTCGAGGCCGGTGTAGAAGGCCGCGTAGACGAAGGCGCCCGCCCAGGCCACCACGGTGGCGAAGCCCGCGAGGCCGAGTCGGGGCCGATGCCACAAAGGGACCAGGAGACCGACCGTGAGCAGCGGAAAGACCGGCAGCAGTGCGATGTGCAGCTGTGTCCAGTCCGAGGCCGTCGACCTGGACAGCCCGTGCGGATGCGCGATGCCCACCGCAGCCAGCACAAGGGGGGCGGCAGTGACGAGGGCGATGCTTCGAATGGTCAACACGCCTGCGAGCGTAGGCCCGTGATGCCATCCGATACGGCCGCGTAAGGGTTCCGTAAGACTCTTTGCCTCCGCGCCCGCACCCTGCCGTCGGAGTCTCTTACGAGAGTCTGACGCGACCGCCGTTCCAGATCGGCACACCGCTCCCACTGTCCACTCTGGTGCATGTCCACAGCCACGGACGGCATCACCCAGACGCAGAGGAACGGGACGTGAGCATGCACAGCAGCCGCAGGGACCACCGCCGCACGAGCCAGCCCGCCGGAACACGCGGCGGTCATCGGGCGAAGTCCAGGACTCGGCGCATCATGATCGGCGGCGGAGCCCTCGCCTCCGCGGCGGCGGTCACCGTGGCCGTGACCGTGGCCTCGGCCAACCAGTACTCCGGGAGCACGGCCGGGGCCGACCACGCCGTCTTCGTCCAGGGCAACGAGCTGGACGGCAACACCATCCATGTGTTCGCGCGGGACGACAACGGCAAACTGAGCCCCTCGGGGACCTTCGCGACCGGCGGCCGGGGCGGTGACCAGGTCGACGCACCCACTGACTCGCTCGCCTCCCAGGGCTCACTCGTCTATGACGACGCTTCAGGCATGCTGCTGGCCGTCAATGCCGGCAGCGGCACGGTGACCTCATTCCGCGTCGAAGGACAGCAGCTGAAGGACCGGCGGGTCGTGGACTCCGGCGGCGAGTTCCCGGCAAGCATCGCGGTGCACGGCAGGGTCGCGTACGTCATGAACGCAGGCGGCGAGGGCAGTGTCCAGGGCTTCAGGATCACCGGCAAGGGGCTCAAGCCCCTGAAGGGGTCCCACCGTTCCCTGGGCCTGGACAACGAGGACACACCGCGCTTCGACACCTCGCCGGGCGAGGTCGAATTCGCCCCGGACGGTCGCAGTCTGATCGTCACCACCAAGGGCAACAACACCGTCGAAGTCTTCCCGATGAAGCCGAACGGCCTCCCGGCCGTCGCCGAACCCGTCGTCAACAAGTCGGCCGGCGGCGTCCCGTTCGCGATCAGCTTCGACCGGACCGGGAAGCGGATGCTGGTCGCCGAGGCCGAGAAATCCACGGTGACCACGTACCAGGTGAAGCACGACGGCAAACTGAAAGTCCTGCAACAGCCCCTGGCCAACGGCCAGGAGGTGCTGTGCTGGCTGGAGCGCGCGGGCGACTACTTCTACGGCGCCAACACCGGCAACTCCACCGTCACCGGCTACCGCATGGACAAGCGGGGCAAGCTGGCCCTGACCAACGAGGTGGGTATCGCCACTCCGCCCTCAGCGGACTCGCAGGGCGTGATCGACCTCGCCGTGACCGAGGACGAGAAATTCGTCTACGTCCAGAACGCCGTGTCCGGCACAGTCGACGGCTTCCGCGTCGAGGCGAACGGCTCCCTCACCAAGGTCACGACGGCCGAGGGCCTGCCCGCCTTCGACGAGTCCGGAATGGAGGGCATCGCCGCCGTCTGACACGGACACGGCCATCGCGATCTGAAGGGATCCTCCTTCACACGAGGCGTGGACGCCCAGATGAGGGCCGGTGCACATCGTCCACTTCGACAGCCGCTGGTCAGACGGTCGTCGCTCCGGCTACGCCGAGCGAGGACCCTGGAGCTCGATCGCCTCGCCCCCTCCTTCACACAAGTGGTGGGCGTGGCGATCCACCAGAACAACGGCCCCCATACCTCCGGCCACTGGTGTGACCCAGCACCACCGAGTCACGGGAGAGTTGGCGGGGGCTGCGCGCTACGGGCAGTCGCGCGGACGGGTCGATGCCGGTGAACCTGGGCAGGCCCTTCTTCGCAAGCAGAGCGTGGTGTTTGTTGCCGCCTTGCCGACAGGTGCGGGACGTGCCACGCACCAGCCTGAGCCTTCCGGCTGTTCGGACGCCCTCCGGAGGGCAGGTGGAAGACAGTGAGATTTACCCGATCGCCTTCCGCCCGGCGGCCACCCACGCACACGCGTTCCCGCGGGTCAGCGCACCCTTCCTCGCCGGTTTCAACGCCACCGGCGGCAGTTCCGGTGCGGGTGGCGGAGCCCCGTCGCACCCCGGGGCGGGACCCACATGGACCGCGTACATACCGAATGCAGCCAGGCCTCCGGGCCAGGTCCAGTCCGACCAGCCTGCCCACGCCGGGCGTGCCCGGCGTGGGCTCACCGCGTCTCGTGTGCAGAGGATGGTGCGTCGGCCGGCGGGGAGTCTGCGCGCTGTGTCATGGCTCTCACACTGGAGACCGGGCGAGCCCGCGGAGTATCCGGCAGAAGACTGCCGTGCCCCTGCCGACTGGAGGGCGATACCCCGCCGGGTGGCTGGAGCTGCCATCCGAGACGCTGCAGGGACGCTCCGGGGCTTTAGGGTCGAGGCGGTATGAGCCGGGCGGTAGGCGCGAAGGTGAGGCGGAGCACACGTGATCCGGGTAGTGGTGGTGGACGACGAGGCCTTGGTGCGGTCGGGCTTCGGGCTCATTCTGGGCGCGTCCGAGGACATCGAGGTCGTCGCGACAGCGGGCGGCGGCGATGCCGTGGCGACCGTCCGGCGGGAGCGGCCCGACGTGGTGCTGCTGGACATCCGGATGCCGGACGTCGACGGACTCACCGTCCTGCGCGAGCTGCGGACGATGCCGGACGCTCCGGTGGTGGCGATGCTGACCACGTTCGACGCCGACGAGTACATCCTGACCGCGCTGCACTGCGGCGCGGCCGGTTTCCTGCTCAAGGACACCGAGCCGGAGCAGCTCGCCCACCTGGTGCGCACCCTGGCCGCGGGCGGTGTGGTGCTGTCCCCCAAGGCGTCGCGGACCCTGCTGCACAGCCACCCCGGCACCGAGGCCGCCGTCGACGAGGAGGCGGCCCGCGTCCGGCTGCTCACCGCCCGCGAGCGCGACGTCCTCGTCCTGGCGGCCGAGGGGTTGTCGAACGCCGACATCGGGGCGCGCATCCACCTCGGTGCCGGCACAGTCAAGGACCACGTCAGCGCGATCCTCACCAAGCTGCGGGTGACCAGCCGGGTGCAGGCAGCACTGCTGGCTCAGCGGGCCGGACTGCTCGACGAGCACCCGCGATCGGCGGCCGCACCATGAGCCGGGCACGCGATCTGTGGGAGCGGGTGCCCGCGCCGGTCGTCGACATCGTCCTGGTGGCGGTGGCGGCCGTGGACGTATGGCTCACCATGTGGGACCACACGCACCTCGGCGTCGCGCTGGCCACGCTCGGCTGCGCCGCGTTGGCCTTCCGGCGCAGATTCCCGCTCGGCGTCTTCCTGCTCACCCTGCCCATCGCACTGACGCAGCCAGTCGCCCTCGCCCCGCTCATGGCGCTGTTCACGCTGGCCGAACGCTCCCGCAGCCGTCCCCTCCTCGCGGGATGCGTCGCCCTGACCGCCGTGGCAAGCAGCGCTCCGTGGCCCCTGGCCAGTTTCGCCGAGGTCGGCCGGACCATGACGCTGATCGACTTCGTGTACAGCCTGGCCACCGCTGCCGCCCCGGTCCTCTTCGGGCAACTCCTCCAGGCACACCGGGACTTGGCGCGGCGGTTGGCCGAGATCGAGGAGGCCAGGGAGCACGAGCGGGCTCTGCACGCGCAGGCCGTGCTCGCCCGCGAACGCGCCCAGCTGGCCCGCGAGATGCACGACGTGGTCTCCCACCAGGTCAGCCTGATCGCCGTCCAGGCCGGAGCCATGCAGGTCGCCGCCAAGGACCCGAACGCCCAAGAGGCCGCCCGTACGATCCGTTCGCTGAGCGTCACCACGCTGGACGAACTGCGCACCATGGTCACGCTTCTGCGCGCCTCCGGCGGCGAAGCCACCGAGCTGACGCCACAGCCCACCCTGGCCGATCTGCACAAACTCGTGGAATCCAGCGGCACTCACGCAGAGCTGAAGGGTGAACTGCCGCCCACCGTGAGCACACCCGCCCAACGGGCCCTCTACCGCACGGTCCAGGAAGCGCTGACCAACGTCCGCAAGCACTCCCCCGGCGCGACCGCCCGCGTCGAGCTGTGGCAGGACGGCGACCACGTCGGAGTGACCGTCACCAACACCCCGCCCACGCGTCCCTCCCTGTCCCTCCCCGGATCACAGCACGGTTTGGTCGGCCTGCGAGAACGGGCCGACATCCTGCACGGCACCCTGGAGACCGGCTCGACCACGGAAGGCGGCTACCGGGTGCTTCTGCGGGTTCCCCTCAGCGCGGACTGACCGACCAGGACCTCACGCCGGCCCAGTCGGTTTGTGCCGGCTCACCAGACCCGCCGCTCGGGCTCCGTGCGGCCCGCTTCGGGGGCCTTCTGCAGACGTGTGGCCTCGACGTCCGGTCGGCAGGACGCGCCCGGTGGCTTGAGGTCTCTCCTCGACCGAGCCGGGCGACGACACCGCACCTCCGCGGACGCCGGTCACCCCTGCGCGGCCGGCGCCAAGAAGGGCGGGATGGGCGCTTGGCCCCGCCCGGCCTGCGCGCCCGTCCAGCTCCCGTCCTGACCGTGCCCGGTGTCGCCTGCGGGCTCGCCGACGGCCCCGGCCTCCCGTCAGCGCCTGACGGAGGCCGGCCAGGGCCGATGCGCGGCTCAGCGACATCGGTCCCGCCCTCCGCACCGCATGAGTGACTGTAGCCGCGTTACTTCAGCAGTGTGCTGACCAAGGCGACGGCCACTCCCGAGAGCGCGTCGGCACAGCCGATTCTGACGGCTCGTCCCCATGTGCGGCCTGGAGCCCGGGAGGCCGGCAGACCCCGCACAGCAGCAGGGGACGGTGTTGATTCCGAAGGCGATGTATTCGATGCTCTCGGAACGCCACCAGCCAGGGCCCGCACAGGACCCCAGTCCCACACCGCATATCTGTGAGGGGCGGCGGACTCGGTGTGATGCGGGGCCTTTCACGGTCATGGTTTTTCGTTGGTGTCGGCGCGTGGTTGTCCGGCCGGAACGGGGCAATGGACGGCCGGACAACCCTGCGTGTGGTGGGTCATCGCGAGGGGGTCAGGAGCTGGGTGGCCGCCAGCTGGGCGTACAGCTGGTCCTGGGCCACCAGTTCCCCGTGGGTGCCCACGGCCCTCACTCGTCCGGCGTCCATGACGACGATCCGGTCGGCGCCTGTCACCGTCGACAGGCGGTGGGCCACCACCAGCACGGTGGTCTCGCGGGCCACCTCCGCGACGACGTCCCGCAGCGCCAGCTCGTTGACGGCGTCGAGCTGCGAGGTCGCCTCGTCCAACAGCAGCAGCCGGGACCGCCGCAGCAGGGCGCGGGCGATCGCGATGCGCTGCCGCTCGCCGCCCGACAACTTCGAGCCGCGGTGTCCGACCGGGGTGTCCAGGCCGTGGGGCAGGCGCTCGACGAGGGTGTCGAGCTTGGTCCGGGCCAGAACGTCGCGGATGTCGTCGTCCGTCGCGCGGGGCGCAGCGAAGACGAGGTTCTCTCGCAGCGTGCCGGCCAGCACCGGAGCGTCCTGCTCCACGTACCCGATGGCAGACCGCAGCTCGGACAGGGACCAGTCCCGTACGTCCTTGCCGTCGACCAGGACCCGGCCGCTGGTGGCCTCGTAGAACCGCTCGACGAGCGCGAACACCGTCGACTTGCCCGCACCGGAGGGACCGACGAAGGCCGTCATCCCGGCGCCCGGTACCTCGAAACTCACCTGCTGATGGATGTACGACTGGCCCGGGCGGTAGCGGAAGGACACGTCCTCGAAACGGACCGACGCCGGGCCCGATACCGCTCCCCGCTGCCTGGGCAGGGCGCCCTGCTGCCGGGTCGGCTCCGTCGACAGGCGTTCCACCTGCGCGATCCGGGAGATCGCGGCTGCCCCCTCCTGATAATGGGACACGGCGTCGACCAGCTTGGACACCGGCTCGATCAGGTAGAAGAGGTACAGCAGGAAGGCGATGAGGGTGGACACGGGGATCTCCCCGGAGGCCACACGCGCCCCGCCGACCGCGAGCACCGCGAGAAACGCCAGCTGTACGGCGAGTTCGTCCGCCGAGCCTGCCACGGACTCCCACTTCGCGCTCTTCACGCCGTGCCGCCAGGCCCGTCGTGCCGCCGCCTCCACCCGGGCGGTCTCCCGCTCCTCTGCGCCGGACGCCTTCACCGTGCGAAACGCCCCGAAGACCCGTTCCAGTGCGATGGATATCTCCCCGACTGCCTCCTGAGAGCGCTCGGTGGCGCGGGCGATCTTCGGCATCACCAGCGCGGCGGCTCCGCCGACCAGCACGACCACGCCGAGCGTCACACCCAGCAGCACGATGTCGAGGAACGCCATCATCACGATCGCCGCCACGAAGGCCACCGCGCCGGTGGCCGCGGAGACGACCGCCTGGGTGCTGACCGCCCGCAACAGCGTGGTGTCCGAGGTGACCCGGGACATCAGGTCACCCGGCGGGATCCGCTCCCACTCCGCGATCCGCAGCCGCAGCAACCGCCCCACAAGGGTGCGCCTCGCGGCCAGGACCACCGACTCCGCCGTCCGCTCCAGCACATACGCGCCGAACGCTTCGACCGCCGTGCCCAGCACCACCAGCGCGGTGAGCGCGATCAGGATCCCGGCGATGGTCTCACCCGTCGCCAGCCGGTCCACCAGTGTCTTGGTGGCCAGTGGCTGCAGCAGTCCCCCGGCGGCCCCGGCCAGGGCGCACAGCAGGCCGAGGGCGACGGCCCACCGGTGCGGGCGGACATAGGCGCACAGGGCCTTGACGGTCTCTCGGGCGGACAGGGAGGTTTCATCCGTCGTCGGGGCGGATGCGGTGTTCACGATGTTCCTCTTCTTCTGCGGTCTGCCGGGCGCCGCATCAGCGGGCCGGCGCACCAGGGCGTGAGCAGGTGCCGGCTCAGGTGACGGGTCCGGCTGGCCTCGCGGCAAGGGTGTGCACCAAGGCTTCGGAGAATTCAGAGCGGATGACGAACAGGACGAAGGCGCCCGCCGCCGGCCTCAGGCCCAGGGACTCCAGAAACGCGCCCCCGCCAGGCATGACCTCCCGCCGGCCCGGTACCTCGGCCGATGACCCGAGGAAGTCCCCGGGCTCCTTGTGTCGCGCACGGTGAGTCATGCCTCCAGCCTGGAAGCCCGGCCGCCTCGCGCCCATCCGGCAACTGTCGGGCCCACTCCCGCCGAGTGGCTGTAGAACCGCCGTCCGGTCGCGCCGGACCGTCGGGAGGAGGCCCCACCGGTCGGCGGGGCCGTTACCCGCCGACCGGCGGGGCCGTTACCGAAGCCTGCCGGATGGTCCGCCCTCGGACGTCCACGCGAGATTCTCCGTATGACAAAGTCGCAGCCGCTGCAGGAGACGTCAGCTCCGCAGGAGAACTCGCCTCCGCAGCCCCGAACCCCGCCCGATTCCGCCGTACCGGCCTCGCCCGGTCCTTCGATGGGACGCCTCGTCGGGGTGGACCTGGCCCGCGCGCTGGCGGTGTTCGGCATGTACGTCGTGCACATCGGTCCCCCGCTGTCGGCCACGGACGGCGTCGCCAGCTGGATCCGGTACATGGCGGACGGTCACTCGTCGGTCCTGTTCGCCACCCTCGCCGGGTTCTCCCTGATGCTGCTCGCCGGTCGCCGGGAGCCGAAGACCGGCCTGGCGGGCCGGCAGGCGAAGGCCAGGATCGCGATCCGCGCCGTGGTCCTGCTCGCGCTGGGCACCGCGATGGCCATGGAGTACGGCGGAGTGATCATCCTCGGCTTCTACGGGGTCTACTTCCTGCTCGCCCTGCCCTTGGTGCGCCTGCGGGCCAAGACCCTCGCGATCACCGCGGCGGTACTGGCCCTCGTTACACCACAGCTGTTGTTCGCCCTGAACTCGGTGCTGAACGAGCCGGTCCAGCAGAGCATCAACGCCTACGACCCGCTTCGCCGGCTCAGCGACGTGGGAGTGCTCGATCTGCTGCTCACCGGCTTCTACCCGACGATCACGTGGATATCGTTCGTGGTCGCCGGTATGGCGCTGGCCCGCCTCGACCTCTCCCGGACCGCCGTCCAGCGGCGCCTGGCCGCGCTCGGCGCCGCCCTCACCGTGGCCGCGTACGGCATGTCCTTGCTGCTGGCCGGCAAGACCGCGCTGAACAGTCTGGCGGAAGGCGGGCCCTCGTCCGGTGGCTCCGGGTCGATGTCCGGTGGCTCCGGTTCGATGCCCCCCGGCGGTGGGTCCTTCGAGCCCGAGGCATCGATGCTCCTGACGGCCGGGCCCCACAGCGGCACCACGTTCGACATCATCGGCAGCGTGGGGATCGCGATCCTCGTGATCGTGGGCGCGACGGTGGCGATGGACCGCCTGCCGCTACTGCGCCGCCTGGCGAAACCGGTCATCGCCGTGGGCACCATGTCCCTGACGGCCTACGTCGGCCACTTCGTCGCACAGTCCGTGCTGTCCGGGCCCGGCGGGCTCAGCGGGCCCGGCAGCACCCAGCAGTCCTGGATGCCGCTGCTCATGTACATCCTCGGGGCGATCGTGTTCGCCGCGATCTGGTCCCGCTTCTTTCGCCGCGGCCCCCTGGAGTACCTGCTCAACGCCGCCACCAAGCCGGCGAAGCACATCCGATGAGGCCCGGCCGGGGTGGCTCGACCGCCGCGTCCCACCCCGGCCTGGACCGCTCATGGATCCCGCAGGCGCATTCTCCCTGCGAGCTTCCACCCGTAAGCCTGGATCGTCGCCGAAAGGTGCACCGAGAGCCGCACGGCCCACGGCCCACGGCCCACAGCACCCACGTTCGCACTGTTCACGTGCACGTTGCCCATGGCAGGGCACCACACGTCCCTCAACGGCGGTCAGGTCAGCCGCGCGATCGTGGTCTCGGTCGTCGGCCCGGCCGATGCTGTCGAGCGGGGACGCGCAGGCCCCGGCCTCGGTCGCTCCGGGACCTGGCACCCCGAAGCGCACCAGCCGGAGCGCCGTGGAGCGGGGGCCGATCTAGGCTGGAAGCAGCCGCTGGAAACCAGCCCCGACGGGCACGGCAATCCGGACGGAGGCGTGGCACGTGGAGATGGCCGACAAGCAGGATGCCCCCACTGCCGCTGTCGTGGTGGGCCCGGACGGCATGGTGAGCGGCTGGAGTGAGGGGGGCCGGCTGCTGCTGGGCTGGACGGCGGAGGACACCGTCGGGCGCCCCGTCACCGACCTGCTGGTCGATCCCCCGCCACCCGGCTTCCCCGAGGGCTACGGCGCCGGTCCCGACCCGACGGGGTTCATCCTCCTACGCCACCGGGACGGTTCCACTGTGGACGCCGTGGTGACGTCCCACCCGCTGCTCGGACCCGACGAGCGGACACTGGGCCACGTGGTGACCATCCAGCGTTGGGGACGCCGTCCGGTGATCGCCGACCGGGCATTCGAGCAGTCTCCCTTCGCTCTGGGCGCCTACGACCCTGAGCTGCGGTTCCTGTGGATCAACGCCTCCTCGGGCCGGGTGATCGCGCACTCCGAGGAGCAAGTGCTCGGCAAGAAGTACCGCGAGGTGCTTCCCGAATTCGACCGCACGCTGTTTCCCGAAAGGGACGACAAGCCCTACACCGACGCGCTCGCCGAAGTGGCGAGGACGGGCGAGCCCACGCGTCTCATCACCGTCTTCCGCCCGCGCGGCAGCGACTACGCCAACGCCTGGGCCACCAGCATCTGGCCTGTCCGGGACGCCGAGGGCAGGGTCCGCGCGATCGCCAACTGGGGATTCGACATGAGCGCCGAGTACTGGGCTCGGCAACGCCTGCTCATCCTCAACAAGGCCAGCGGCGGCATCGGCCGGACACTCGACGTGATCGGCACCGCCCAGGAACTGGCCATGACCCCGGTGCCGGGATTCGTCGACCTCGTCAGCGTGGACCTCTTCGACGAGGTGCTGCGCGGTGAGGAACCGCCCTCAGGATCCCCGTTCGCCCCCGGCGAGACCATCAGGCTCAGCCGTGCCGCCGAGCACAGCACGAAGGTGGCCGCCGACCAGGCTCCGGGGGCCACGACACCGGTCACGCACGCGCCCGGTTCCGTCGCCGCCCGCTGCATGGCCGCCGGCAGGTCCACGGTCGAGCTCGCCGCTGAGCCCGGCCAGGGCGGCGAGTGGGCCTTCGGGCCCGGACTCGCCGCCGACCCGGCCCACTGGCCACCGGGCAACCCGGTGATCGACGAGTCCATCGCCGCGGACGGGCTGACCGGCCGGATCACCGTGCCGCTCCGGGCGCGCGGCGCGCTGCTCGGCGTCGTCGCCTTCTCCCGCCTCGACCGGCCCGAGGCCTTCACCGCCGACGACTTGATCCTCGCCGAGGAGTTGACCGCCAAGGCAGCCGTCGCCATCGACAACGCCCGCCGGTACTCGCGCGAGCGCACCACCGCGCTGACCCTGCAACGCACCCTGCTGCCGCAAGGGCTGCCGAAGCAGGAGGCGGTCGAGGTGGCCTCCCGCTACCTGCCCGGCGGGACCGGTACGGAAGTGGGCGGTGACTGGTTCGACGTCATTCCGCTGTCCGGCGCCCGGGTCGCCCTGGTCGTCGGCGATGTCGTCGGTCACGGACTGCACGCCTCGGCCAGCATGGGCAGGCTGCGCACGGCGGTACGCACCCTCGCCGACGTCGATCTCCCACCGGACGAACTCCTGACCCACCTGGACGACCTGGTCCTCCACCTCGCCAGCGACCTCCAGCCCACCGGCCACTTCCAGCCGACCGGCGAGACCGGGGCCACCTGCCTTTACACCGTCTACGACCCGGTCTCCCGGCACCTCACGCTGGCGAGCGCCGGCCACCCCCTGCCGCTGATCATCTCCCAGGACGGCACCCGGCCCCCGGTACCCGTCCATCCGGGACCGCCGCTCGGCATCGGTGGGCTGCCTTTCGAGGCCACCGAGCTCGAACTGCCGGAGGGCAGCCTGCTCGCCCTGTACACCGACGGACTGGTGGAAAGCCGCGAGCTCGACGTCGACCAGCGGACCGCCGAACTGCAGCGAGCCTTGAACCACTCAACCGCCTCGCTGGAGGCCCTGTGCGACACGGTGATGGACGCCATGCTTCCCCAACGCCGCACCGACGACGCCGCCCTGCTGCTCGTTCGCACCCACGCGCTGGATCCCCACCACGTCGCCGACTGGGACGTCGAGCCCGACACCGCGCAGGTGCCGCGCGCCAGGAAGCTCGCCGTCGACCAGGTGGACGCCTGGGGCCTGGAGGAGGCGTCCTTCGTCACCGAACTGGTCGTCAGCGAACTCGTCACCAACGCCATCAGATACGGCGAGCCGCCCATCAGGCTGCGGCTGATTCGCAACACCTCCCTGATCTGCGAGGTCTCCGACGCCAGCAACACCGCCCCGCATCTGCGCCGGGCCCGCGCCTTCGACGAGGGCGGCCGGGGCCTGTTGCTCGTCGCCCAGCTCACCCAGGGGTGGGGCACCCGGCATACCACCGATGGCAAGACGATCTGGTGCGCGCAGCCCCTCCCTCAGCCTGAGCGGCACTGAGTCAAAGCCCACGGACGATCTCCTCCTGCGACCGATCCCGGTGAAGTCACACTCCGTAGTCAGCCCCCGGTCGCTGCACGCGGCCCGCCCGCGCCAGCCGTCCACATCGACGAGTGCGTCACCGTCGCGGACGCCGCGCCTCGTACGACCCTCGGGCACACCTTCCGTGGTAGCTCGGGGTTGCGACACCATCGCGAGCACCGAGGAGGCCCTGTTGTCCCGGTCTTGCCCGTCGCTGCCGGTCGCGTCCAACTCCCGCGTGTCGTCCTGTGATTGCCTCACGCATCGGTTCGGGAATGCGGGCGACCGTCCGAACAGGGTGGCGGTGTGTCCGTCGGACACGACGGATGAACAGTGGGCGGTGGTGCGTGACGCGCTGCCCGTCCCGGCGTGGCTGGAGGGCCGGGGCGGGCAGCCGGAGGGCTACTGCCCCCGGCAGTGAAGTTCGGTGGCCACCTCTGGCATCAGATCGAGCAGGCGGGCCACTCGTGGCCCCTTGGCCCAGGCCCTCGGTGCCGTACTCGACCGGATGGCCGCCGCCTCCCGATCCGGCCGCGTCAAAACAGGCCGGCCGAGCGGAACCTGGTCGGTCTGCCGACCGAGGAATCTTCACCGCGGCGTTTGCCGAGGGGCAGGCGCCCGTGGGAGGTCATCGCCTCCGCCGCAGGATGCCTGCCGCCCCTCGACCGAGCCGACATGGCTACTTCGGCGCCCTTGCCCACCGGAGCAACGGTCGGCGGGCTCTCCCCTCGCTCCCGGTCAGGCTGGAGGCACCACGGGCAGGACGATGCGGGACGGCCGGGCGGGATCGTGGAAGACCTGCTGGTGCGCCACCCGGGCCGTGGTGGCGGTTTCCTCGGGCTCGCCCGTGTTGAGGTTGCGGTCCCAGCGGGGGAAGTTACTGGAGGTGACCTGGACCCGTATCCGGTGCCCTGTCCGGAAGACGAGGCTGGTCGACCATAGGTCCACGACGTGTTCGGCCGCCTCGCCCGGTGTCGCCGCACGCACCCGCACGATGCCGTCGGTCACATTGCGCGAGACCCCGTCCTCGTCGACGTCGCACAGGCGCGCCACCCAGTCGGTCGAGGGCCCGTCCGTGGCCGCGAAGAGCACCACCCGGACACGGCCGGTCACTTCCAGGTCCTCGGCGAGCGGTTCCGTGGTGAAGACCAGGACGTCCTCGCGCGCCTCTACGGCCGTCTGGTCGAGCGGCCCGGCACGGAACTCGTCGGTCATCAGGAGGGCACCACCGGTGGTCGGCGCCGGATCCACGGGGTCGTAGGCGAACTCCTCGGGCTGCTCGGCGGTGGACGGCGACTGCTGCGTCAGGCGTCCGCCGGCGCGCAGGTGGAAGTCGGTGTCCACGGCCCGGGTCAGGGGCCATTCCGCCTCCTCTCGCCACTGGTTGACGCCCATGACGAACAGCAACACCTGACCCGTGTCCGGCTCAACAGCTCCGCCGTCGCCTCCGCTGAGGATGCGCTGGAACCAGCCGAACTGCATGTCGTGCACACGCCCTCGCATGCCCATGTACTCGGAGTGCGCGCTGAACCCGAAGTTGACGTCACCGACCACGTGCTGCCAGTTGGTGTGAGTCCACGGACCCATGATCAGCGTGGCTGACCGGCCGGCACGGCGCATGGCGGCGAAGTTGTCGAGCGTGCCCTGGCTGAAGATGTCGTACCAGCCGCCCAGTTGGAAGGTGGGTAGGTCGACCTCGTCGTGCCGGCCCGCGACAGTGCAGGATCGCGCCCATTCGGGCTCCCTTCGGGAACGCTCGTAGCCGATCTCGGGGAGGTCGTGCCGGGCGAAGGCGGGAAACCGGCCGGCGGGCAGCTCCCCGTAACCGCCACTCGCCAAGCAGTCGAAGTCCCGCACGAGCCCGGTGATGCCGTTCACCAGCCCGTCGAGGTCGGTGCGGTGACGGCGCATCAGGGTGTCGGCGCCCTGCAGGAGCGACCACGGCGCGGTGATGCCGAGCTCGATCGCACCACCACGCGAGAACAACCCGTCCTCCGGATCGGACCACGTGATCAACGGAGCGATCGCCTTCAGCTCCGGCGGCTTCGACAGTGCCGCCATCCACTGGGTGTTGCCGAAGTAGCTGCCGCCGATCATGCCCACAGAGCCGTTCGAGCCGGGAAGCCCGGCGGCCCACCGCACCGTGTCGTACCCGTCGCTCTCCTCGTACGTCCACGGCTCCCACTCCCCCTCGGAGGCGAACCGGCCACGGGTGTCCTGGATGACCACCAGGAAGCCGCGCCGAGCCGCTGCAAGGGGATCGAGCAGGACGGTCATCATGGGCGTCTGCTTGCCGTACGGCAGCCGGGCCAGCAACACCGGCCACGGCCCCGCGCCGCCGGGCCGGTAGACATCGGCGCGCAGCACGGTGCCGTCACGCATCTCCGCCGGAACATCGAACTCGATCTGCATCTCCGCCACGCGCTGCTCCTTTGCACGCCACGACGCTGTCAGGCACATGGTCGAACCTGGTCCCCGTCCCGCACTACACCCGAACGGGGGTGACTACGGCGGTCCCGGGACAGTCACGCCACCGCGTTCAGCAGGTCGGCCAGCAGGTCGGGCCGTTCCAAGGCGATGAAGTGGCCTGCTCCCGGCACCTGCGTGAAATCGGCGGCCGGCAGCAGCTCCTTGTCGGCTTGCCGGTCCGATGGCCGCGACCAGTCCTTCTCCCCGTAGACGAGGTGGACGGGTGCCTTGACCTCGGGGTAGCGCGAGCGGGCGGCGATGAGACTGGGCAGGCTCTGGTACACGGCCCGGGCAACGCTCGGGTAGCCGGGGCGGCGGCCCACCTGGAGGAGTTCGTCGACGTAGTCCTCCCGCAGCGCGGTCCTGTCGACCAGCCCGCCCTGCAGGATCCTGCGGAAGGCGGCCTTGGGCTCCACCCCGGCGACCACCGGGCCCACCCCCGGAGTCAGGGCACCGCCGACCACCACACGGGCGAGAAGGCTGGACCGGGCGATACCGCCGCGGAAGTCGTACGAGTTCACCGCGACGACGCGCCGGACCCGCTCGGGCAGGTCGGCCGCGGTGGTCAGGGCGAGCACCGCCCCCATGGACTCCCCGACCAGGGTCACGTCGTGGAGGTCGAGTTCGGTCAGGAGCCGCTTGACGCCCGCGCGCATGGCCGGCTCGTCGTACGACGCACCGGGCACGATCTCGGAGTAGCCCATCCCCGGCAGGTCGAGGGCATACACGGTGTACTGGTCCGCGATCAGTGGGATGAGGGAGCGGAAGTGCTCGGCTTGGGTGCGCACGGTGTGCAGCAGGACCAGAGGAGCGCCGGTGCCCGCCTTGAGGTAGCGCAGGGTCCCCTCGTCGCTGCGGTGTCCTGCGCGCGGGGCGATGGTGTGGCTGGTGGTTCCCGGGATGTGAATCGTGGGACGTGGCTCTGGGCTGGGCATCTCGCTAGCTTCCCTTTGTGTGAACTGCTGCGGACGGGTGATTCGGACAGAGCCCGCCCGAAGGGGGCATGACCACGGACCAGCCCTTGGACTCATTGAGAAACCGACCGGTTTCCGCCATCGTAAACCGATCGGTTTCCAAGGGCAAGGCTGAGCTTGCCATCCGCAGCAATAGGGTCAGCGCACAGGAGAGACGCGAGAGTGTCATGCGGACAGCGGTCGCCGATTCCGCACTCAAGGGCCACTACGGCACGTCCGAACGCTCCAGCTCCAGCTGTAGGGCTGCGCTGCCGTTGCCAGCCACCGAGGCCAAGGGTGATGCGGCCAAGCGGTCCGGGCCGACCGGATGAGGCCCTGGGAAAACGCGTACCTACCGTTGGGCGCTGATGCCGACGAGACCACGGCCTTCCTGGCGCGCGGCACGCCCGTCAGCACCCTTACGGCCACCGCGCTCCCCTCGATTGCGGGGAATCAGGGGCGGCAGCCATCGGCCCGAGGAGGGCACGGTCACGGCGCCTGCTCGAAAGGGGACGCGTCAGCGCATGCCCGCCGCATCGAGCAGGGTGGTCACGGTGGGCGTGACGAGCCCCGTCAGATTGTCGGCTCCGACCCCCGCGCGGGCACTGGCGCCGTCGAAGACCAGGCTGAGCTGCCGGGCCAGCAGGTCGGGATGACTTGCCCCGCCCCGTTCGGCCTCGGCACGGAAGAAGGCGGTCAGATTCCCTTTGACCCGGTGGGCCACCTGGCTCGCAGGGTGGCTCTGGTCTTTGAGCTCGATCTGAGCAGCCAGGTACCGACACCCCTGGAAGTCGGGCGCACCCGCCTGCTCCTCCAACTGGTCGAAGACATGCAGGATCCGCTCACGGGGCGAACGGCCGTCGTCCGCCGCCGGCAGGAGCCCGGCCGCGAAGGCGGAGGCGCGCTCCCCCAGGCTCGCCGCCAGCAGCACATCCTTGCTCTCGAACAGCTGGTACAGGGAACGCTTCGACACCCCCGCCGCCTTGCACAGCGCCTCGACGCCGATGCCGACACCGTCTCGGTAGGTAAGCGTGGCCGCCGCCTCCAGCAGCCGCTCTCTGGTACTTGGCTTCACTTCGGTGGCCATACCGCGAGGTTAACTTGATGCGGACAAAATGAAAACCGGTCGGTTTACGGCACCTTGCCGGGGCGATCTCGCGCCGCCCACGGGCCGAGCGGGCATGTGAGTACAGTTCCGCTCCGCCGGGACGGCGGTCTTCTCGGCTTCTTCCGGACGGGGACGCGGTGCAGCCCCTGGCGGCCACCCGTCACCCCCGAAGCCGGAGAGTGCGGCCGCGACGAGACGACGGTCATCCTCACCCGGCCCCTGACCAGGCCCGCGCCCACTGGGCGCCGTGGTAGAGGATCTCTGCCGCAGCGGCTTCGAACTCCGGAAGGGCGCGCGCGAAGGGTCGTGGCCGACCCCGGCGTCCAGCGAACGATTGGGCCGCCGTCGGTGGGTGATCGAGCGGACCATCTCCTGGCTGTCCGGCTACCGCCGACTCAGCCCTCGCTGTGAACGCAATCCACGCAACTACCTGGCCTTTCTCGGCCTCGCCGCAGCCCTCTGCTGCTATAGGCGGTACGTCCGCCTCACCACATAGGACACCGTCCTACTATGCCGGTGAGCGACGACTACGGGTCACCCCGCTGTAGCTGGTGGCCGACCCTTCGGGGCAGCCGCTCTTCCGGTACCTGCCCTGTAACTTTCCAGGGTCCCTCTGGAGCCTTCGCAGGGGAACATGTGCATGGCCAACATGGCACGAAGAGACTCGTCAGCTGTGGCTCGGCCACGCTACGCCATGGGAAGGACCCGCCTATGCGCATCAAACGCGAAGGCCTCATCAGGCAACCCGTCCGCCGGCGCTGGCTTCAGGCGCTCGCCACCTGCGCGGCGGCTGCCGCAATCACCGTGGGCTTGTCGCCGCAACCCGCCGCAGCCGTATCGCTCGTCTTCATCAAACACGGAAGCGACACCGGTGAGCTTCTCACCAACGGCGACAGGATCGTGTGCGACAAGGAGGCGGACGGCCGTGCGGTCTATGTTGAGGTGAAGTCTGAACACAACGGGTTGGTAAAAACCACCGACTCGGGCGGCTCTGACGGCGTCTGCGCCAAGAACAGCTCCAGCTGGCAGCTCGACCCCGACTACATCGAGTGGATGAGGGTGTGCGAGAAAATCAACAACTGGCCCGACGACTGTACCGACAAACACTATCTGTGAACCGGCGGTTGGTGATTCCAGTGCATGCTGGAACGGTGTAATGCTGATGCACGTAAGTCGAGACGCCACCACAGAAATTATGGGACAGCCCTCAAAGCGTGTTGCAGAAGACCGTGATCAGGGCATATCCCTGGTATACGTGGGGCGTTGAGGGCTGATCCGCTGCGGATGAAGCAGTTCGAGCGGTTGCTGAAGGTGGTGCGGGAGCGGGGTGGCGACGGGCCGCGAATCGGCCGTCCGTCAGGTCAGGCCAGGGCACCCCGGTCCGGGCCCGGAACAGCACCCCGTTGATCACCCTGCGGTGATCCGCCCACTGCCCGCCCGGTTTGCCGTTGCCGGGCAGGAGGGGCTCGATCTTCTGCCACTGCGCGTCCGTGAGTTCGTGTCGCCGCACCATACGGGCGTCCTGCCCGGCCAACCACGAGATCCACCCAGCCCACCAAGAGCCATCGGAAACGGCCTAGCAGCCTCGGCTGCCGAGACCACCGCCGGGACCGAGGCCGAGGAGAAAGCGGTGCTGTCGCTCGCGCCGGTGCCGGGCTCGACGGTGCCGCCCTGGCGGGAAGGGCTGCCGGTGACGGTTCTGGCGCCGGACTATCAGTGCGTTCTGGGCGTGCTGGAACAGCAGCGATCCACGGGTCACGGACCGCTTCGGGCCAAGGAGATCGCGGCGGAGCTGGGCCTTGACGCGACGCCGGCGAAGGTCGAAGGGTCTGCGGTCGAAAGCCCGGCGCCTGGCGGAGCGCGGGTGGCTCCTCCTGGAGGCGTCGGGGGCGTTCAGTGCCGGCCGACGGACCGTGGCCGTCCCAGACACCGGCTCATCCGCATGACCACCGGACCATCCCCTCGCTCGTGGCGGGCAGGGTCTCGTAGTCCCGGGCCAGACGGCGGGAGTTCATCAGCCACGCGAACGTGCGCTCGGCCACCCAGCGCCTGGACAGCACCCACGGATCCTGCCATGTCGTCGGTGCGCTTGACGATCTCCAAGGTCAGGGCGAGTTTGTCCCGGCACCAGCCGACAAGGGGTCCGGTGTAGCCGCGGTCGGCCCACACGAGGGTGATGTCGCGGTGCAGACGGCGCAGCCGGATCAGCAGGCCCGCCGCGACGTCCCGGTCGCCGACGTTCGCGGCGGTGACCGCGACGGCCAGGAGCAGGCCGAGGGTGCCGGTCACGATGTGCCGCTTGCGGCCCGGCACCTTCCTCCCGCCGTCGTAGCCGCGTGAGGCGGCCTGCACCGTCGCGGCGGCCCGCACCGACTGCGCGTCGATGATCCCCGCAGTGGGCTCGGCCTCGCGGCCCTCGCGCTCACGGAACGTCCCGCGCAGCCGGTCGTGGAACTCGGCGATCAGCCCGTGCTCGCGCCGGCGGCGGAAGAATGCGTAGACCCGGGCCCGGGCGGGGAAGTCGGCGGGCATCGCCCGCCATGAGATCCCGCCCGCGACCAGGTAGCGGATCGCGTCCAACAGCTGCCGGTGGCAGTAGCCCTCGAGTCGTCCACCCCGCCCCCTGCAACCACAGGCCGGCACCGGCAGCAACGGCCGGACGGCCGCCCACTCCGTGTCCGTCATGTCCGACGGATGCCGGCGCACCCGGTCCGGATGGTCGGCCGCGTTGCCGTACACGTGCGCGAGGCAATCGCACGACACTGCGGGCGAGTTGAAGTCAACGTGGCTCGGGCACGTACAACAAGGACAGCAAGGCCTCCGGGAACCACTCGGAATGGGATCGCACCCCCGAGCTACCAGGAGGCCCTGCTTTCCCGCGCGGAAGCCGCCGCAGTCACCCGATCGAGACTGCCGTTCGATCGACAGCCTTCGAAATCGGTACGTGCAACAACCACTTACATGTCGGGATGCTCCGGCAGGGCGAGCCAGTCCGACCAGGAGATCTCGCGGCCGAGGAAGCGCGGCTGCTCGAACGGCCAGTCGGCGGCGATCCACTGCGGCACCAGCGCATCGAGGGCCTGCTCGACCTTGCTGCCCACCAGCTCGTCCACCACCCACCAGGAGATCTCGCCGTCCGCGCCGGCCCTCTCCGGTGGGTCGATGTAGACACAGCCGAGCAGAGCAGTCTCCGCCGCGTCGAACAGCGCGTAGTTGAAGGACTGGTGTGCGGCGATCTCCTTCTCGTGCCGCAACAGGTCGGCCTGGTCGGCCTCGTAGGTCATGGTGGCCGCGGGCCAGCCCCAGGCCGGGCCGAAGATGGTCCACAGCCGCTCGCGCGAACCCATCACAGCCGGATAGTCGAGCGGGGTGTCCGCCTCCCGGATCGGCCGCAGGTGATGACCACCGCCCGGCAGCGGTACCAGGACGGGGTGGACGAAGTCATCGGGAAGCCAGCTCATGGCGCCCGACCGTAGCAGCGCGCGGCCGTCCGCTCCCCTGGATTTTCCCCGCATACCGCCAGGCCCTGCCCTCAATACTGGGCAGGGCCCGCGATCACCCGATCGAGACTCCCGTTCGATCGACGGACTCCATGATCGGTATGGCAACGGCTTCTCACGCCTTCAGGTGAACTTTGAGGGCTGTAACGTTCTTTCGTCCGATCTTGGAGGGGTTGTAGGCAATTCTGGCGGCCCTCCGACGGAAGGCTTGCTCATGCGGCGTCGTGCTGTGATGGCCACTGCTCTGGTTTCCCTGTCCGCCGTTGCCGTGTCTGCGGCTGTGGCGGCGGGACCTGTGATGCCTGTTGCCGGAACGGTCACCTGGTGTTTGTCTTCCGCGGCTGCTCAGCATCTGGCGGCTGACGGAGTCGTGGTGTCGGCTGCTGCTCCGGCTGTGCTCGACTCTTCAGGGGCGGCCCCGTGTGTGCAGTGGCCGATGAAGGGCGAGATCAGTCTCGACCTGACTGAGGGGTCCTGGACTGCGGGTGGTGGCATGACTTTCACCAGGGCCTCGGATGGGCACAGTCTGCGTTTCACCGGGGCGCGCGGTGACTTGGCGCGGCGCTCGATGTCAGTGGATGCCGCTGTCGGAGATGGAGCGGCGCACTCTGTTGATCTCTCGACGTACGAGCTCGACATGACGAAGATGACGGTCACCATGCCGTCTCTGAACTCTCCTGGTTCGGTTGAGGGCAAGCCGTTCGACACGATGCTGACGCAGGAGGGTGCGGCGGTGTTCTCCCAGGCGTTCGGTGCGTCGCCGGTTGGCCCTGGGGACAGCGTGGCCACGGTCGCGGGCCGTGTCGATGTAGTGCCGGCTTTGGGCTGAGCCCGGATGCTGGTGGAGTCTGGCGTGGGGCCTGCCTGTCCTGGCTTCCCGGGTGATGTCCGGGCTGAGAATGTCAGCGCCGCGGTGCTGGCGTGGGCGCGGGATCTGAGACTGGTTGCCGGCGCTTTTGAGGAGAAGCGTCTGGTGGCCATGCGGCTGGGTGAATTCGCCGGCCTGACCGTGCCGGGGGCGAGCGACTGCGATCTGGAACTGACGGCCCAGTGGGCGGCGTTCATCTGCTTGGTCGACGACCGGTTCGACCGCAGCCGGGTCGATGTCCATCCAGAGGAAGTCGCGTCGCTGTTCAACCGGTTGCTGGACGTGATCACCGGTGGCGGCACGGCCGAATCGGGCTGTGGGACGGAGCAGGCTCTGGATGACCTGTGGCGGCGTACGGCCCCGCGGATGTCCACACCGTGGCGGGAGAGGTTCGTTGCCGACTACCGCGACTTCGCCCTGGCCACGCGTGAAGAGGCCGCCGACCGCGCAGACCGGGTCCGGCTGGGGCTCAGTGATCACGCCCTGCGGCGTCGTCGGACCATTACCGCCCTGCCCATGGCAGACATCCTGGAGTGCACCGCCGGCGCGCCCTGGCCCGGCCTCCTCGGCGGGGAAGACCTCATGAGGGCTTTGCGGCTGGCTGCGGCTGACGTGGCCGGCTGGACCAATGACCTGGTCTCGGCCGAGGACGACCTGCGGGAGGACCGCGACAACCTGGTGACCGTGCTGAGTCGTGAGCGCGGCTGCTCCCTGTCCTCGGCACGCGAGCAGGTCACGACCATGCGAAACGACCGAGTCAGGGATTTCCACGCGCTTGCCGACTCGTTGACCGCAAAGGCCGCTCCCGGAACCGAGCGGGACGGAGTACGGCGCTACGTGACGGCCCTCGGCTCCTTCGTGGCCGCGACGCTGCACTGGCTTGGCGTCACCCATCGCTTCGACGCCCGCTGGTCGTTTGGGCGCCCCGTTCTAGGTGACTGATCTCGTTCGCCCGCCCCCTGCCGATCCGCGCTCCACCGTGTTTCCCGTGCTCTCAAGGACTGTCCTGCCGATGAGACTCCCTGCCGCCGAGCACCTCCTCCCGGCCTGGCCGTCGTCGCGCTGCCCCGCAGTGCTGCCCGCCGGACGCAGGCGTCTTTTGGCACACTTGCTGAACCGAGTGGGAGCGGACGGTGCCGTGCACGACTCCTGCCGAAGCCGGGTCCTTGAATCCGCGCTCGCCCTGGCACTGGTGGAGCGGTGCGGGTCGGGCCACCGCGATGCACGTGACCGCATGGTGCGTTACCTGGAGTGCCACCGAGCCGGCCGGGATCTGATGGACGCGGCTGTGGCCGCTACCGTCCTGGGCCGGAGCACCGGGCACCCGGCGCGTCACCAGGTCCTCGAGGGCATCGTCAGCCGGGTCCCGGACTTCACCGGACCTCGCAAACGCGACTTGGTCCACGCGCTCTTCACCATGCTCGGCGCAGCTTCCGCCTATGACGACCCCTCTCCCCATGCCTTCGATGTGAGCGCGCTGCATCCCTGGGCTGCTGTGCAGGCCGTCGCCGTGAAGGCGATCCTGGGCCGGGCGGCAGGCAGAGCGCCGACCGGCCGGGACGATGTCACCCTGCTGGTCTCCACCCAGCGCCCGGGAACGGTGTGGGAGGGAAACCTCTTCATCCACCTGTCAGTTCTGCACGCCCTGGTGGACGTGCCCGGCATGGAGAGCGTCGTCGACGCCGGTCTACGCACCGCTCTCACGCACCAGCGGGAGGACGGCGGCCTGCCCTTCGTCACGGACACCGACACGTGGTGCACAGTCACCGCGGGCCTTGCCCTGGGCAGCGCCGGCGCACCGCGCGAAGTACTGCACCGCATCGCCCGGCACCTTGTGCACGTTCAGCACGCGCACGGCGGCTGGTCCTACACCGGCCAGGCTCGGCTCCCCGACACGGACTGCAGTACGGTCGCGATCGAATTCCTGCATCATCTGGACCCGGATGCCTACCGCGACCCGATCCGGCGCGCCCTGAACGCCCTGGTCGCGGTCCGCGGCGCCGACGGCGGATTCCCCACCTACGGATCAGGCACTCCCTCCGAGGCGTGTATGACCGCCGCCGCGATCAGCGCGCTCAGCACCCAAGGCCGCCACCCTCACCTCATCCAGGCTGCGCTGCGTCTTCTCGCCGACCGCCAGATGCCTGACGGCTCCTTTCCCCCCGGTTGGAGCAGCAGCCGCCTGCACACTCTCTTCAGGGCATATCTCGCCACTCGCGCCCACCGCCGGCGGTCCCCTCCGGCCGTCCATGACATGAGCAGTCCGATCGTCGGCCTGGTGCAGAGCGCACAGAACGAAGCCGGCGGCTTCGGACAGCAGAGCGGCGCCCCGAGCGATGCCATCAGCACCGCCTATGCCCTGATCATCCTGGCCGGACAGCTCGCCCCCGCTCCCGCTGCGCGCGCCACCTGCTGCCTGCTCGCCCCGCAGCGTCCCGACGGCAGCATCATCTCCGTTCCCGACATGGTCGGCCCGCGTCCTTTCCCGTATCACGTCCCCTTGTTGGCCGACGCGTTCACTCTGCTCGCCCTGGGCCACCTCACCCATCGAATCCCGCCGTCACGCGTCGTCAGGCCGGGCCGCCGGCACAGCGGTGCGCAACTCCGCCGAAAGGACAGCCCCATTAACCCATTTCGCTCCAAGCCGGCCTCCCCTTCCCTGCCCGGGCGCGTATGCCTGGTCACCGGAGGCGCAGCTGGCATCGGCTGGGCCCTGACCCGCGCCTTGGCCGCAGCCGCGGCCCACGTGTACGTGTGCGACAACTCCCAGGCGAGCCTCGACCGAGCCGCTGCTGACCTCACCCAGCTGCCAGGGACGCCCTCCGTCACGTTCGCCCATGTCGACGTGACCGACCGCACCGCCCTGGAGGAGTGGATCGTCAAGGTCCACACCGAACACGGGCGCATCGACGTCCTGGTCCACAACGCCGCCTACATCCACTGGGCGGACGTCGAAGAGATGACCACCGAGCAGGCCCAGTTGTCCATGCGCACCGCGTACGACGCTTTGGTCTGCTCCGTCAAAGCAGTGCTGCCGCTGATGCGGGCGGGCGGCGGTGGGCAGATCGTGGCGATGGGCTCGGCAGCAGGACGGATCTTCGTCAAAGGACCATCGGCGGCCTACGCCGCGGCGAAGGCCGCCGTCGAGGCGTACACCGAGATGCTGCGCATGGAACTGGCCGGCTCCAACATCGGCGTGACCCTGGTGCGTCCGGCCACCGTCGTTGGCACCGACTTCTTCAAGGTCCACGTCCCTTCGGCCCGCATGCCGAGGATCGCCGACTTCCTGCCGCCCACCACACCGGAGAAGGTCGCTGCCGCGACCGTTGAGGCGATCAGCAGCCGCCGGCCGGCCGTCGACATTCCCGGCTATCTGCCGTCGTTCTACCGCGCCTACGCCATGGCTCCCGAGCTCACCCGCAGGGCCGCCGCAACCGGTGGCAACGCCCGACGCGACTATGCCGCCGGGCACCCCGCAGACGTCTCGACAGCGCAGCCCGAGCCCATCCGAACCAGCGGCATCCACCGGGACGGGCTCATCGCCCGCGCCCTGAAGAAGGCAGGGGGGAACGCCCACTTCGTGCACGTGATGTCTCATATTGCGCCGGGCGTCGACCGGGCGGCTCACCGCCTCAGCGGGGGCCGGATGCTCCTCATGCCCGCCACGCTGCCCTCCCTGATGCTCACCACCATCGGCCGCCGCAGCGGCCAGCCTCGTCAGACCCCCCTGTTGTGCCACCTCGAAGCAGACGGAAGCCACCTCGTCGTCGACACAAACTTCGGCCGCCCCTCGATTCCCGCCTGGTCCCACAACCTCATCGCCACACCCCGAGCAAGCGTGACCCGCCGCGGAAGCACGCTGCCGGTGACCGCCACCCTCCTGGACGGGACCGCGCGAGCCGCCGCCTGGGAGCACCTCGTCGAAGTCTGGCCCGCCTACGTCTCCTTCGCCCAGCGTTCGGGACGCCGCTTGCGGATCTTCCGGCTCACGCCGGCCTGACCCCATTCGCCTCACCGAACCGTCACCGCGGAGAACACCATGACCGTGCCTCTTCGTCCCACCCCCATGGACCTGACCATGCACGCCATGGCCCAGGCCGATCCCTCGATCCCGCAGACCATCGGAGTGGTCCTCCACCTGGAAGGAACGACTCCCACCCTCGGTGAACTCCGCGCTCATGTCGCATCCCACCTGGGGCACGAGCCGCGACTCACGCACTACCTGCACGGTTTCGGGCTCAAAGCCCGCTGGCGCCATGACCCGACCCCCGACCTGAACCACCGCGTCCGCGAGCAGCACCTCCCCTCAGGCGAACAGCACCTCGAGGCGGCCCTGACCGACCTCGTCGGGCACTCCCTGCCCGACACGGGCCCCCTGTGGGACATCTGGCTGCTGACCGGGGATGCGCCGGGGCGTTATGCCATCTGCCTGCGAGCGCACCACAGCACCCAGGACGGCATGGGCCTGATCGGCACCATGACCGCACTGTTCGGCACCGCGCCTGCATCCACCGCGCAGCCCGCGCGCCGGGCAGGCGCCAAAGCCTACCTGGGCACCGTGCGCAGCATGATCGCCGCAAGCGCTGCCAACAACGTCTGGAACGACACCGCACTGCCCCTCACCGGCCAGCGTGACATCAGTTGGGCGCATGTCCCCACGCAACGATTGCGGAAAGCCGCCACCGTCCGCGGCGGTGACACGAACGACGGCTTTCTGGCCACCCTCAGCGGCGCCCTGCGCACGTGGACAGCACAATCCTGGCCCCGAGGCGCCGACAGGCCACTGCCAGCTATCACCATGGTCAACCTGCGCCGGGCCGAGGAACACGACCGGCCGGGAAACTACTGCACCTTCGCACCCGCGCCCCTTCCCTGCCACGAGCCGACAGTGGAAGGCCGCCTCGACCACGTCATCGCCGCCACCCGCACTGCCAAAGACCCGACCCGCCACAAGGCCATGCGTTCCGTGATGGACCTCGTCCCCGCACGCGCGTTCCAGGCTCTGGCGACCCGGCTGACCACACCCGACCGGGCCACCATCACCACGTCCTACCTCGCCATCCACCGGCCCCTCCGCTACAAACAGGACCCCGTCACCCGCGTCCAACCCTTCAACTGGCTCCCACGGCACCAGCCGGCGTCGATCGTGGCCTGCAGCTACAACGGAACCACCAGCGTCTGCTTCGTCACCGACGCCGCTCTCCCCGGACTGAACCAGCTGCCCAGCCTGTTCCACGACGCGGTGGACCAACTCCCGCATCCTCCCAACGACCCGGCAGTGCCGGACCAACCTCCCCACACCGGCGTGACGCTCCCCACGCCCGCCGCTGACCGCAATACCACCACCGTCATCGATTTTGCGCTCATCAAAGACATCCTGGTCCAACAGGGAAACCTGCCGGCCGCACCGATCACTCCCCAGGCCACGCAGGCACAAGCCGGCATCGACTCCCTGGCCGTTGCCGAGCTGTCCATGAGCCTCGAGGACCGCATGGGCATCATGATCACCGAACACGCACTGGCGCAGGCACCCACCGTCGCCGACCTGGTCAACCTGGTGGCCCAACGGGCAGCGTCAACCTCCGACTACGAGAGCCCGGGAGAACAGGGCCCCCGCCCACAGGAAGGTCGATCCCACGCAGTCCCCGAGACGTAGTCGCGTCCCGATCCCTCGCCAGAAGCTCCGGACACCACCCGCCGAGACCAGCGGCAGCACACCGGCGACAGCAGGATCACAACGAGCGCCCGGTCAGACGGAATCCCGAAGGCAGACCCTCCGCTGACGGTGACGCGAACGAGCAAACACGGAGAAGACAAACCGTTGATCTTTGCACGCAAAACCACGACCCCGTCGCCGGCGCATGCCGCGCGACTGATCGGCCTGGGGTCCTACCTGCCCCCGCAGAAGGTAAGCAACGCCGACTTCGCCTCACGCCTGGACACGACGGATGAATGGATCCGTACCCGTATCGGCATTGCCGAGCGACACATCGCCGATCCGGCGACGGCCACCAGCAACCTGGCGGTAGAGGCAGCACTGCGGGCGATGAAATCCGCGGAGGTCGAACATGTCGACACCGTCATCCTGGCCACCGCCACTCCGGACCATCACGTGCCAGGCACCGCGCCCCTGGTTGCCCACCACCTCGGCCTGCGTCAAGTCCCCGCCTTCGACCTCGGCGCCGGCTGCTCGGGCTTCGTCTACGCAACAACCGTCGCAGCAGGACTCATCCACGCGGGAACCGCCAACACCGTAATGGTCATCGGAGCCGAGAAGATGTCAGCCGTCATCGACCCCGCCGACCGATCTACCGCGCCGATCTTCGGAGACGGAGCAGGCGCGGTCGTGCTCACAGCCGGACGAGTTGGCGAACCAGGAGCTCTCGGACCAGCCTCATGGGGCAGCGACGGCGAACACGCAGACGCCATCTACATCCCCGACGGGGGCTCCCGCCGCCCCCCACGCACAACCGACGACCCAAAGAATCGACACGTGCACATGAAAGGAAACGAAGTATTCCGTCACGCGGTGCGCCGCATCAATCACGTGACTCAAGAAGCAGCCTCCGCCGCGGGATGGTCCATCCGGGACATTGACCGGCTGATCGTCCACCAGGCAAACGCACGCATCAGCGCAGCCGTGGCCAACACCCTGGGAATCCCGCCAGAGCGCGTGCCGTCCAACATCACCCACGTCGGCAATACCTCCGCAGCCTCCATTCCCCTGCTCCTGAGCCACTCCGCGATCAACGGAGAACTGAGCGCCGGTCAACGAGTCCTCCTGGCATCCTTCGGCGCCGGCTTCACCTGGGCAGCCACCACCCTGGTATGGCCCTCTGGACTCCAGGCCCTCACCTGAACGGATGGGGCAGCCGGGAGACGTAAGTCGACGTCGTCGCCCGCGCCGCATCCGGTCGGTGGCGTCGCCCGCACGCTGACACCGCGCCCGCCCCGACCTCTGTCCTGCCACAGCCACCCACAGATGGACACACCCTCGACGGGCACTGCACAGCCCATCCGGCTTACACCACAACCCACCCGCACAGTTCTCGCAAGAAACCTGTGAGGGACGACGCAGGACGGCCGGCCGACTGACCGTCACCAACCCGTCAGCCATTCCTGCAGGTCAGCGAGCCCTTCCGCGCGGCTTAAGCGGCACTGGAGGCAGCGCAGGAGCAGGCAGCGGGGCGCCGTCGTAGCCCTTCACCTCGCCGAACCGTGTCCCTTCCATCCAGTCCCGGCGCGCCTGCTCGATCTCCCCCTGCGACCGCCCGATCCAGTTCCAGAACATGATCAGTTCCTCCTCGAACGGCTCGCCGCCCAGGAGCATCAGGCCCGCGTCCGACTCCGCCCGCAGGGGCAGTTCGCGGCGGCCGCAGCCGAGGTAGAGCATGGTGCCGGGGAGGACCGGGACGCCGTCGACGTGGGCCTCCCCGGACATGGACAGGACCGCGTACTCGAAGTCCGGTTCCAGCGGGAGGTGCAGGTCCGCGCCTCGGGTGAGGGCCAGGTCCGCGCCGACGATCGGGGTGTACGCCGTGCCCGGTGAGGTCGCGCCGTCGAGGTCGCCGAGGATCAGCGTGGCCGTGAGGCCGGGGGCCGTGACGACCGGCAGATCGGCGTGGTGCTCGAAGCGCGGGTCGGTGTGGCGGTGGCCGTCAGGGAGGGCGACCCACAGCTGCGCGCCGTGCAGGAGACGGGCGTGCGAGCGCGGACTCTCCTCCGAATGACTGATGGCCCGGCCGGAGGTCATCAGGCCGAGTTCGCGCGGGCGGATGGTCTGGAGGCTGCCAGTGGAGTCGCGGTGGAGCACCTCTCCCTCGTGCAGCCAGCTCACGGTCTGCAGACCCATGTGGGGATGCGGCGGCACCTGCATGCCGGGCTCGTCGGCGATGTCGTCGGGACCGTAGTGGTCGACGAAGCACCAGGCTCCGACCATACGGCGGCCGAGGTTGGGCAGCAGCCGGCGGACCTCGCTGGACTCGCCCAGCTTCACCCGGCGAGGGCTGAGGAGTTCACGCACCGGCTCCGCCACCACGAAGCCGCGGCCACCGCACAGGGAGGGGGCCGCCTCGCGCTCAAGATTGCTCATGGCGCACAACCTAGTCCGGCACAAGGGCTTGCGTCGCGTCACGTTCGGGCCGCGCCGCAGGCGGCCCTCCAAAATAGTAGTCATGTACATAGTAGCCATGTACTGTATTCGTCATGAGCAACGGTTCCGAAGGCCCGACGCCCGGTTTCCTGGTGTGGCGGCTGTCGATGAAGTGGCGGGTCGCGGTCGACCGTGCGGTGGCCCCGCTGGGACTCACCCACGCGCAGTACTCGCTGATCGCGTCGCTGCACGGCATGCAGCGCTCCGGCGAACGACCCAGCCAGCGCCGCCTCGCCGACCACACCGGACTCGAACCGCTCTACGTGTCGAAGCTGGCCCGCGCCCTGGAGACCGCCGGGCTCCTGGAGCGCACCAGGGACCCGCGCGACCCGCGCGCGGTGCAACTCGCCCTCACCGAGCAGGGCCGCGAGGTCACCCGGCGGGCGATCGAGGTCGTCCACGGACTCCTTCAGCAGCTCCTCGACCCGCTCGGTGGCCTCGACAGCGCGCGCACCCGGGCATTCACACACGAACTGACCACCCTGCTCGACGCACCTCTTGATCCCTTCAGCGAGAACGAGACGGAGCAGTCATGACCACCGCCACACCCCTCGTCGGCCCCCGCGACATCGCCCTGGCCCATTACGCCGCCCGCGCTCTCCTCGAGAACGTGCTGACCCGGCACGGCATCACCTTCCAGCAGTCCGTCACCCTGCGACTCGCCGCCGTCGCCGACGGCCCGGTCGGGCGCGAGCAACTCGTCGACGGTGTCACCGGCGCGTTGAAGACCGACGCGCCGGAGGTGCACGGCGTGCTCGACGAGCTGATCGCCGCTCGGCTCCTGGCCCGGACCGGGGCGTCGGAGGTGCGGATCACGGACGCCGGGCGCGAGGTGTACGCCGCGACCTCCGGCGAGACGGCGCCCATCACCGCCCGCGTCTACGACGGCATACCGGCAAAGGACCTGGCCGTGACGGGCCGGGTGCTGCGCCTGATCACCGAACGGGCCGATGCCGAGCTGGCGGCGCTGCGCCGGTGAGCCGGACCCTGTAGTGGAATATTGAACCAACAGGTTCGGTTGTCGGCCTCGAAGGAGGCCACGAGTGAACACGACGCAGGACACGACGTACTACGCCCATGGAACCCCGGCCGAGCGCTGGGAGCGCGCGCAGCTGTTCTTCGAAGCCGAGGACTACGCCGCCGCCGCGCGCGTCCTGGCCGGGCTGGTCGAGGAGGTGCCCGAGCAGACCGGGCCGCGGCTGCTCCTGGCGCGCTCCTACTACCACTCGGCCCAACTGCGTCGCGCCGAGGGCGAGTTGCGGGCGATCGTCGAGCGGGACCCCGTGGAGCACTACGCCCGGCTGATGCTCGGCCGCACACTCCAGCGGCAGAACCGGCACGAGGAGGCGGAGTCGCACCTGCGGATCGCCTCGGCGCTCGCGGGTGACTTCGGGCAGGGCTGACCCACGCCGCAACGAAGGTGCCCGGCTCCGTGAGGAGCCGGGCACCCGTGTGCCGCGGTGCGGTGGGTCCGCTACGCGACCGGTGTCCCGTACGACCGCCGCCCCCGCCGGTGGGCGATCTCCCCCAGCAGGATGTCGACGGCGAAGAAGGCAGCCAGCGGGATGCCGAAGAGGGGCAGGAAGTAACCGAGTACGGCGACGCCCGCCAGCAGCGGTACCAGGATCCGGGGCGGCACCTGCTGCCAGGCGCCGCGCGGGATCGGACGGCCGAAGGCGGTACCGCGGCCGCGCTGCCACCACATGCGGTAGCCCCACACGATCAGCAGGATCAGGGAGAGCGCGAGCAGCATCAGGGCGATCTGGTTGGCCAGGCCGAAGAGGATGCCGGTGTGCAGGTCGATGCCCCACCGGGTGAGCTTCGCGAGGACCGGGTGGTCCGCGAAGCGCAGCACGTCCATGACCTCGCCGCCGGCCGGGTCGATGGCGACGGCGTCCTGCTTCGAGGGCCAGCCGCGCTGCACCTGCCTGACGACGTAGCCCGAGTTCGCGTCGGCGGGCGGCACGATCTCCACCGGGTCGCCCAGCCCTTCGGAGCGGGCCGCCGCCAGGACCTTGTCCAGGCCCACGCCGTGCGCGGCGTCGCCAGCCTGCCCGGCGGCGGAGCCGTGGCCGGCGTGTTCACCGCCGGCCGACGCCGACACCGAGGGGGTGGCCTGGCCCAGCGAGGTCCGCAGCTCGTCGATGGTGGCCCCGGCGTAGGCCGACCAGGTCAGGCCGGTCGCCGAGAGGAAGAAGAACCCGGCCGCCGCCCACACCCCGACGCTGCCATGCAGTCCGAGGGTGCGACGGCGCCCCTTCGTCCCCCGCACCTTGCGCAGGGCGCGGCGGCGGGAGAACCACAGCACCAGCCCGCCGGCCGAGATGACCCACAGCCAGCTGGCCGCAAGCTCGCTGTACAGCCGCCCCTGCTCCCCCAGGTGCAGGTCCCGGTGGAACTCGTCGATCCAGGTGCGCAGCGGCAGCGCGCCGGTCGAGCCGTACTGTTCGAGTGAGCCGCGCACCTTCGCGGTGTACGGGTCGACGAACACGGCGAGCGTGTGGCCCTCGTCGACGCCCGGGACACCGGACAGCAGCACCCTGGTCGTCGCACCGGTCTCCGGTGAGGGACGTACGGCCGAGACCGTGCCCTCGGGGTGGGTCTTGCGGGCGGCGGCCACCTGCTCGCTGATCGGGAGCTTCTCCTCGCCCACGGGGACGGTCAGTTCGTGGTCGTACACGAACTTCTCGGCCTGGAAGGAGCCGGCGTACAGCAGGCCGGTGACGGCGGCGACGAGGAGGAACGGCGCCACCAGCACCCCGGCGTAGAAGTGCAGGCGCAGGATCAGCGGACGCAGGGGGACCCAGCTGCTCTTCGACGGTGCCGGGGCGGCTGGTTGCGGGGCTTCGTCCGTGGTGGTCGAGGGAGCGGTGGTCATCGGCGGGCTTCTCCGGGGGACGTCTTCTGGGCCGCCGCGGTGTCGGCGGTGGCCGTTGCGCTGCAGTAGTCGGGGCGACGGGGCGTCCAGTTCCCGGAGAACACGTGTGATGTGCGTCACGCACGGGTGGGGGGTGCCGTGCCATCCTGACGCGATGGGAACTCCGGGCGATCGCGCACCCCTGGCCGAGCGGGTCGGGCAACTCCTCGACGGGGGCCTGCCGTTGACCATCGTCGCGGCTGGAGACCCGGTGCTGCGGCACGGCATCGCGCCGTACGACGGTCAGCTGGCGCCCGCCCTGCTGGCCCGGTTCGTCGAGGCCCTGCGGGTCACCATGCGCGCTGCGCCGGGGGTCGGTCTGGCGGCGCCGCAGGTCGGTGTGCCGCTCCGGATCGCGGTGATCGAGGATCCGGCGCCGGTGCCGGAGGAGGTGCGTCTCGTGCGCGGGCGGGTGCCGCAGCCGTTCCGTGTGCTGGTCAATCCCTCCTACGAGCCCGTCGGCGGCGCGCGGGCCGCGTTCTTCGAGGGTTGCCTCAGCGTGCCGGGCTGGCAGGCGGTGGTGGCGCGGCCCGCCGAGGTGCGGCTGACCGGGCAGGACGAGCACGGGCGGGCCCTGGACGAGGTGTTCACGGGCTGGCCGGCCCGGATCGTGCAGCACGAGACGGACCACCTCGACGGCGTCCTGTACCTGGACCGTGCCGAGCCGCGGTCGCTGTCGTCCAGCCAGGCGATGGCGGAGCGCTGGGCCCAGCCGACACCGGAGGAGGCGGCGCGGGCACTGGGCTTCGAGCTGCCGTGACGCGCAGAGCCACCCGGCGCGGGGAGGACGCCCCTGTCGCACCCCCTGGCCGGCGAACCGCGGCCTGACGCCGGGCCCTCGCCCGCACCAGCGACGTCGGCCACCTCCCGCTGGACTCCCGCGCCGCCGACCAGTCGGTCACCGTCACCGACCGCATCCCGTCCGCGCGCGGCCTGGACCGTGCCGTTCGGGACGACGACCACCGTGAGCCGGTGGTGCCCGCGCACGCGTGGCCCCGGGCGGGGCCGTCCGGCACAGGGCGCCGGCCGAGCCGAGGGTCAGGCGTCCCGGTACGCCTCCAGCAACCGCAGCCACACCTCGCTGACCGTCGGGTACGAGGGGACCGCGTGCCACAGGCGGCTGACCGGGACCTGTCCGGCGACCGCGATGGTCGCGGCGTGGATGAGTTCGCCGACGCCGGGGCCGACCAGGGTGACACCGCGCAGGATCTCGTTCTCGAGGTCGACGACCATGCGGGCGCGGCCCTGGTAGCCGTCGGCGTACAGGCCGGCCCCGGCGACGGTCGACAGGTCCACGTCGACGGCCTTCACCCGGTGCCCGGCCTGTTCCGCCTCGGCGAGGGACAGGCCCACGGCCGCCGCCTCCGGGTCGGTGAAGACGACCTGGGGGACGGCGGCGTGGTCGGCGGTCGCGGCGTGGGCACCCCAGGGCTCGACGAGAGATGTCTCCCCGGTGGCGCGTGCGGCGATGGCGGCGCCCGCGATGCGGGCCTGGTACTTGCCCTGGTGGGTGAGGAGGGCACGGTGGTTCACGTCGCCGACCGCGTACAGCCACTCGTGGCCGGTCACGCGGAGGCTGTCGTCGACCGGCAGCCAGGAGCCGGGGTCGAGGCCGATGGTCTCCAGGCCGATGTCGTCGGTGCGCGGGGCACGGCCGGTGGCGAAGAGGATCTCGTCGGCCTCGATGCTCTCGCCCGCACCGGTGACGGCCACGACCGTCCCGTTCTCCCGGGTCACCGACTCGACCGAGGTACCCGTACGGACGTCCGCTCCGGCTTCCGTGAGCGCCTCGGCGATCAGTTCCCCGGCGAAGGGCTCCATCCGCGGGAGCAGGCCCTTGCCGCGGACGAGCAGGGTGACCTGCGAGCCGAGGGCCTGCCAGGCGGTGGCCATCTCGGTGGCGACCACGCCGCCGCCGATCACGATCAGCCGGCCGGGCACGGTCCCGGAGCTGGTGGCCTCCCGGCTGGTCCACGGCTTGACGGCGTCGAGCCCGGGCAGGCCGGGCAGGGCGGCGCGGCTGCCGGTGCAGACGGCGACGGCGTGCCGGGCGGTCAGAACGCGCTCGCCCCCGCCTGGGCCGGTGACCGTCACCGTGCGAGGGCCGGTGAGGCGCCCGTGGCCGCGGTAGAGGTCGGCGCCGACGGACTCGAGCCACCCGACCTGACCGTCGTCCTTCCAGTGGGACGTGTAGTAGTCCCGGTGGGCGAGGACCGCGGACGCGTCGAGGGGGCCCTGCACCGAGTGACGCAGTCCCGGTACGCGGCGGGCGTCCGCCCGGGCGATGACCGGCCGCAGCAGGGCTTTGCTGGGCATGCACGCCCAGTAGGAGCACTCGCCGCCGACCAGTTCGCTCTCCACGACCGCGGTGGTCAGTCCGGCGGCGCGGGTGCGGTCGGCGACGTTCTCCCCCACGGGCCCGGCCCCGAGCACCACGACGTCGTACGCGTTGGTTTCCGTTTCTGTCATGGGGTCAGTCTGGTGGGTGGTGTGCGCCCTGGCCACATGGGTAGGGGCGCGGAATACGTGTCCGGTCGGCCGTGTTGTGCCGACGGCTTGACCCCACACCAGGAAGAGGGATTTACGCCATGAGCAGCACCGTGGAGCTCACCAAGGAGAACTTCGACCAGACGGTCACGGACAACGAGTTCGTCCTGATCGACTTCTGGGCCGACTGGTGCGGGCCGTGCAAGCAGTTCGCCCCGGTGTACGAGAAGGCGGCGGGGGAGAACCCGGACCTGGTGTTCGGCAAGGTGGACACCGAGGCGCAGCCCGAGCTGGCCGCGGCCTTCGGTATCCAGTCCATCCCCACGCTGATGATCGTGCGCGACCAGGTCGCCGTGTTCGCCCAGCCGGGCGCCCTGCCCGAGGCCGCCCTGACGGACGTCATCGGGCAGGCCCGCAACCTCGACATGGACGAGGTCCGCAAGGCGATCGCCGAGCAGCAGGCCCAGCAGCCTGCCGAGTGACCCGTCCCGGGGCGCGGGAGAGTGACCCGTCCGCAAGGGCCCGGGAGCCGGGCCCTTGCGAGGGGTACGGGGGCCCTAGAAGGGGTACGGAGCGACGTCTCCGCGTACCGTCGTCCAGCGCAGTTCGGTGAAGGCCTCCAGGTTGGCCTCACCGCCGAAGCGGGCGCCGGTGCCGGAGGCGGCGACTCCGCCGAAGGGCGCCACGGCCTCGTCGTTCACGGTCTGGTCGTTGATGTGGACGATGCCGGTCGGGATGCGCTCGGCGAGATCGAGGCCACGGGCGGGATCCCTGGTGACGATGCCCAGGGAGAGGCCGTACGGGCTCTGCGCGGCCAGGGCCGCCGCCTCGTCGGCGGTGGTGAAGGAACGGACGGGTGCCACCGGGCCGAAGACCTCCTCCGCGTACGCGGGGGTGCGGTCGTCGACGTGGGCGAGGACCGTCGGCCGGTAGAAGAGCCGGTCGTGGGTGCCGCCGGCGGCGAGCTTGGCGCCCGCGGTCGTGCTGGCCTCCACCAGGCCGCTGATCTTGTCGAGCTGGCCCGAGTCGATGATGGGTCCCAGGTGGACCTGGTCGCGGTACGGGTCGCCGACGGCGAGGGAGTCCGCCTTGGCGGCCAGCCGCTCGACGTACTCGTCGTAGAGGGACGCGTGCACCAGGTGGCGTCCGGTGGTCATGCAGATCTGGCCCTGGTGGAAGAACGAGCCCCAGGCGGCCGTGGAGATCACCGCGTCGAGGTCGGCGTCCTCCAGCACGATCATGGCGGAGTTGCCGCCCAGTTCCAGGTGGGCCCGCTTGAGGTGGCGCCCGGCCGCCTCGCCCACGGCCCGGCCGGCGGCGGTGGAGCCGGTGAAGGAGATGACCGGCACGCCCGGGTCGGCGACCAGGGCCTGTCCGGCGTCCGGGCCGCCGGGGAGCACGTGCAGCAGGTCCTCCGGCAGGCCCGCGGCGGCGAAGACCGCGGCGAGGGACAGCCCTCCGCAGACGGCCGTGCGCGGATCGGGCTTGAGCAGGACCGCGTTGCCCAGCGCAAGGGCCGGTGCGACGGAGCGGATGGACAGGATCAGCGGGGCGTTGAACGGCGAGATCACACCCACCACACCGGCCGGGACGCGGCGCGTGTAGGACAGGCGTGGCGCCTCGCTGGGCAGGACCTGGCCGGCCGGGCGGGAGGCGAGCGCGGCGGCCTCGTAGCACTCCTGGGCGGCGACGTGCAGTTCGAAGTCGGCCTTGCCGGGGACGGAGCCCGATTCACGGACGAGCCATTCCCGCAGTTCGGCGGCGTGCTCGCTGAACAGGTCGCCCGCCTTGCGGAGTACGGCGGCACGGGCGAAGTGCGGGGCGCGTGCCCACGCGCGCTGGGCCGTGGCGGCCTGCCCGGCGGCGGCGCCGACGTCCTCCGGGGTGGCGAGGGCGAGGCTGCCGAGGGCCTGGCCGGTGGCGGGCTCGGTGACGGTGTACCCGGGCCCCGCGAGGCGGCGGGACTGCCAGGTCCTGGTGTCGAGCAACGGCATGACGGCTCTCCGATCGATCGTCACCGGCTGACGGGGGGGGCGTAACTCCCGTGCGTGCGCGGCCGGTTCGGCGGTCACATGGCGGGGCGCGCCGAGCGTGCGCAGCGGTGTGTGCCGCGGCCCGCGCGGGAACGCGCCCCCGTTTTGTTGAGCATGCAACATCCTAGCCCCGCCGCGCCACGAAAGCCGGACCGGCGGCCCCTGCCGGGGAGTCGGACCCTGCCGGCCGGTCGCACCCCGCCGGACCAAGGGGTCCTTTCACCATGCCCGCCCGGGGCGCGCGGCCTGGCACCGCGCCTCGCCGCCTCGCCGAAAAAGCCCTGGTAGCTCCTCCCCCGAGCTCTCGCCTTCGCTCGAGCAGAGGGCACCCCCATCGAGGGCTCTCCGGCGCCCTGCGATGCACGGCACCAGACCACGCGACCCGATCGGACGCTCATAGTGAAAGGACCCCTAACTCGATTCGCGGTGCAGCACCGTCGCCCCCAGCACCTTGTGCGTCTCGGGCTCGCCGGCGGGCTTGCGCACCGCGCGGTCGACCAGCTCGGCGAGTTCACGGCCGCAGGGCAGGTGCAGATGGACCGTGCTCAGCCGGGGCCGCAGCAGCCGCCCGAGCATCAGGTCGTCGGCGCCGACCACGGCCGTCTCCTCGGGGATGCGGATGCCCTCGTCCTGTAAGGCCCGCATCAGCAGCATCGCGTACTCGTCGTTGTAGGTGAACACGGCGTCCAGGCCCAGGGTGCGCCAGCGGGCTGCGAGCCGCGCCGCGGCCTGCTCGTCGTAGGCGAGGGGCAGTTCGGTCACCGTGGCGTCCGTGCCGCGCACGGACTGGCGCACTCCGTCGAGGCGGGGTGCGGAGAACGCGTCGAGGCCGGTTTCCTGCGGGACGACGACGCCGATCCGGCGCCGGCCGCGGTCGTAGAGATGGGCGCCCGCACTGTGGCCGACCACGTCGTGGTCCATGAGCAGCGCGTGCGCACCTTCGATGGTCTCGGGGCCGAGGGTGACCACGGCCCGCGCCCCCGAGCGCTTGAGCACCGCCACCCCGCGCGGCCCGAGCCCGGAGCCGGGCACGAGCACGGCCACGGGCCGCAACTCGGCCCAGGCGCGGGCGGCTTCGTCACCGTGCGGGCCGCCTGTGCCGTACTGCACGACCGTGTAGTCGAGACCGGCGAGCGATCCCTGGAGGTCGGTGAGGAACCGGCTGTAGAGCGGGCCGACGGGGAAGGTCGGCGCGGGGATCAGGACCATCCGGCTGTGCCCGGCGCGCAGGCTGCGGGCCGCCGCGTGCGGCACGTACCCGAGCTCCTTCGCGGCCTCGTGCACGCGGCGACGGGTGGGTTCGCTGATCCGGACGGCGCTGGTGTTGTTGAGGACGTAGGAGACGGTCGCGCGCGAGACGCCGGCCAGGCGGGCCACATCGGCGCTCGTGGGAACGGAGCGCGACGGTGCGGGGGACGGGGGCGCGGGCGTTTTCGGTATCTGCACCATGACGTACGGCATCTTGGCAGAAGCCCCAATGCGCGCTTCCGGCGGGGGAGTTGTGAGGAACTCGTGAGCGCTCACGGGGTGGAGCGGGGGACGTTCAGCGGGCGGCGCCCGCGCCCGTCACCCGGTCGACCAGATCGATCCACGCGGCCTCCAGGCGGGACAACGGTATGCCGCTCTGCTTGGTCAGGTGGTGGATCAGGGCCGGGTCCAGCTGGCCCATCAGCGCGTGGGAGAGGAGTTCGCAGTCCGCCTCGGGGGCCGCCCCGCGCAGCAGCATCTCCATGTGGTGCCGCAGTACGCGGCGGGCGGGAGCGACGTAGCGGCGGCTCGCGCCGGGTTCGGCCGCCAGCTGCAGCTCCAGCTCGTCGGCCGAGCGGCGCAGCATCGCGCAGCCGAACGCCCGCAGCCGTTCCACGGGCGGCGCCCCGGGCCCGAGCGGCGGGGGGCCACCGAGGAACGCGGCCTGGAACTTCTTCTCGGAGTGGTCGAGCAGCGCCGTCAGCAGGCCGGTACGGTCGCCGAACCTGCGGAAGACCGTGCCCTTGCCGACACAGGCCTCGGCGGCCACGGCCTCCATCGTGACGGCCTCCGCGCCGCGCTCCGCCACCAGCCGCCCGGCGGCCTCCAGCAGCCGGGCGCGGTTGCGCGCGGCGTCGGCCCGCAGGCACGGCTCGTCGTCCTCCAGGGCGGTGCCGAGCTGCAGCAGCTCGGGGTGGCCGACGGACTCCCGGGGCGTCGGGTAGGGAGGCGGGGCGGCGGACATGAAACCAGCGTAAAGCATCGGGAACAAAACTGGACCGCGGTCCGGTTAGGATGCTAGAACGTTAAACGGACCCCGGTCCGGATCGTCCCAGCAGTGTTTTCAGAGCAGTGCCTCAGATGTGGGAGTCAGCATGTCCGTTCGTATCCTCGCCCTCGTCGGCAGCCTCCGCGCCGGTTCGCACAACCGCCAGCTTGCCGAGGCGGCCGTCAAGCTCGCCCCCGAAGGTGCCGAGGTCGACCTGTTCGAAGGTCTGGCCGAGATTCCCTTCTACAACGAGGACATCGACGTCGAGGGCAGCGTCCCGGCGGCCGCCGCACGGCTGCGTGAGGCCGCGAACGCCGCGGACGGCCTGATCCTCTTCACGCCCGAGTACAACGGGACCATCCCCGCCGTCCTGAAGAACGCCATCGACTGGCTGTCCCGCCCGTACGGTGCCGGTGCGCTCGGCGGCAAGCCGGTCGCCGTGGTCGGCACCGCGTTCGGCCAGTACGGCGGTGTCTGGGCGCACGACGAGACCCGCAAGTCCGTGGGCGTGGCCGGCGGCAAGGTCCTTGAGGACGTCAAGCTGTCCATCCCCGGCTCGATGACCCGTTTCGCCGAGACCCACCCGGCGGACGACGCCGAGGTCGCCGAGCAGCTGACCGAGGTCATCGCCCGGCTGCACGGTCACGCCTCGGAGCCCGCCGCGGCCTGACCGTCCTCACCTCGCGCCCACGGAGGGGCCGCGGCCGGCAACGGCCCCGGCCCCTTCGGCATGCCGGAGGAAGGATCTCCGCCGGCCAGACCGGAAGCGGGCTCGGGGCACACCCCGGACAGACGCCCGGCATCCCGGCCTGCTCCGGAGCGGCGCGGGATGGCCTTCAGGCCGGTTGCGGATGCGTCTTTCGCCCAGCTCCGTGGATCGGAGCGGCCGAACCGGTGAGCGGTGCCCCCGTGCCGCCGTGCCGTGCCGCGATGATCTCCGCCGCGATGGACACGGCGGTCTCCTCGGGCGTGCGGGCCCCCAGGTCGAGGCCGATCGGCGATCTGAGCCGGGCCAGCTCGCGCTCGCTCACGCCCGCGTCCCGCAGCCGCCGGTTGCGGTCCTCATGGGTGCGGCGGGAGCCCATGGCGCCGACGTAGGCGACGGGCAGCCGCAGCGCCTCGGTCAGCAGGGGGATGTCGAACTTCGCGTCGTGGGTGAGCACGCACAGCACCGTCCGCCCGTCGGTCTCGGTGCGCCGCAAGTAGCGGTCGGGCCAGTCGACGACGATCTCGTCGGCCTCCGGGAAGCGGGCCCGGGTGGCGAAGACGGGGCGGGCGTCGCACACGGTGACGTGGTAGCCGAGGAACCCGCCCGCCCGTACCAGAGCCGCCGCGAAGTCGATCGCACCGAAGACGATCATGCGGGGCGGAGAGACGGCCGACTCGACGAGCAGGGTGAGACCGCCGGGGCAGTACGACCCGTCCTCGGACAGCTCCACGGTGCCGGTGCGGCCGGTACCGAGCAGGGCACGGGCCCGGTCGAGCGCCGCGCGGTCCAGGTCCGGGGCACCACCGAGGCCACCGTCGTACGAGCCGTCGGGGCGGACCAGCAGGGCCCGGCCGAGGACACCGGCGGGGCCTCGCGCGACCCGGGCCAGGGCCACCGGCTCGGCCCGGGCGGCAGCCGCCAGCGCGGCGACCTCGACCGCACGACCGCCCGGAAACGGGGTGATCATGACGTCGATGGTCCCGCCGCAGGTCAGCCCCACCGCGAAGGCGTCCTCGTCGCTGTAGCCGAACCGTTCGACCAGTGTCCCGCCGTCCCGGAGGGCCTGCAGGCACAGGTCGTACACCGCTCCTTCCACACAGCCCCCGGAGACCGAGCCGATGGCCGTGCCGTCCACGGAGACGGCGAGCGCGGCGCCGGGCGGGCGCGGGGCACTGCCGCCGACGGCGACGACCGTGGCGACGGCGAAGTCCCGGCCCTCCTCGATCCACTCGTGCAGGGGCCCTGCGAGATCAAGCATCGCCGCCCGCCAGCAGCACGCGGTCGGGCCGGATCGGCAGGTTCCGGTGGCGTACGCCGGTCGCGTGCCACACGGCGTTGGCGACCGCCGCGGCCGCGCCCACGATGCCGACCTCGCCGATGCCCTTGATGCCGACCGGGTCGTCCGGGTCGGGGTCGTCGACCCAGTCGGCCTCGATGTGCGGGACGTCGGCGTGCGCGGCGATGTGGTAGCCGGCGAGGTCGGCGCCGTAGAGGCCACCGCTCGCCCGGTCCCGGACGGCTTCCTCGTGCAGGGCCATGGAGATGCCCCAGGTCATGCCGCCGACGAACTGGTTGCGGGCGGTGAGCGGGTTGACGATCCGGCCGGCCGCGAAGATGCCCAGCATGCGGCGCACGCGGACCTCGCCGGTGGCGGGGTCGACGGCGACCTCCGCGAACTGCGCCCCGAACGAGTGCCGCTCCTTCTGGGCCAGCGCCCCGATGGCCTCGGCCGTGTTCGACCGTACGGTGATGCCCTCCGGCGGGATGCCGGCACCCGGCGCGAGGCTCTGGCGCAGCTCCTCGGCGGCGGCCGTGACGGCCCAGCCCCAGGAACGGGTGCCCGCCGAACCGCCGGCGATCATCGCGGGGCCGAGGTCGCTGTCCCCGATCCGCACCCGGACACGGTCCGTGGGCACCTCGAGGGCGTCGGCGGCGACCAGGGTGAGCGCGGTCCTGGCGCCGGTGCCGATGTCCGCGGCGTTGACGCCCACCGTGAAGGTGCCGTCCGCCTCCGCGGTCACGGCCGCCGTGGACGGCACGGCCATCGCGGGGAAGGAGGCCGCCGCGGTGCCCGTGCCGAGCAGCCAGCTGCCCTCCCGGCGTACTCCGGGCCGTGGGTCCCGCTCGGCCCAGCCGAACCTGCGGGCGCCTTCCCGGAAGCAGGCGATCAGGTTGCGGCCGCTGAACGGCAGCCCGGAGACCGGGCCCACCGCGGGCTCGTTGCGGACCCGCAGCTCGATGGGGTCGATGCCGCACCGCTCGGCGAGCTCGTCGAGCGCCGACTCCAGCGCGAACGAGCCCGGCGCCTCACCCGGGGCGCGCATCCAGGTGGGGGTGGGGACGTCGAGCTTCACGAGCCTGCTGGCCGTGTGGTGGGCGTCGGCGGCGTACATCGACCGGCTCGCCGCCGCGCTCGGCTCGACGAAGTCGTGGACGGTCGAGGTCTGGTTCAGCGACCGGTGCTCCAGGGCGCGCAGCCGCCCGTCCGCGTCGGCGCCGAGCCGGACCCGCTGGGCGGTGGGGCTGCGATGGCCGGCCAGGGAGAACATCTGCCGCCGGGTCATGACGACCCGGACCGGGCGCTGCAGCACGGTCGCGGCCATCACGGCGGCCACCTGGTGCGCGCGGGCGCCCTTGCTGCCGAAACCACCGCCGACGTGCTCGGAGCGGACCCGCACGGAGGCCGGGTCGAGGGAGAACAGGTTCGCGAGCTCGCCGGCGACCCAGTTGGTGCCCTGGTTGGAGTCGACGACCTCCAGCCGGCCGCCCTCCCAGCGGGCCGTCGCCGCGTGCGGCTCCATCGGGTTGTGGTGCTCCTCCGGGGTGGTGTACTCCGCGTCCACCACGACGGCGGACGCCGCGAGTCCGGCCTCCAGATCGCCCTTCTCCACCACGGCCGGCACATGCCCGTCGAGCGCGTACGCCTCGTCCTCGCGCTCCGACGAGAACGCGACGTCGTGGGGCTCCTGGTCGTAGTGCACCACGAGCGCCTCGGCGGCCTCCCTGGCCTGCTCGGAGGTCTCGGCGACGACCAGGGCCACGGGCCAGCCCACGTGGGACACACGGTCGTGCTGGAAGAGGCCGGCGCCCGGGTCCGGCGGGGTGCCCATCATGCCGGTGTATCCGGTGTCGACGCGCGGGGCGTTGTGGTGGTGGAGCACGGTGAGGACGCCGGGCATCCCGAGCACGACCTCGGTGTCCATGGCGCGAACGCGCCCGCGGGCGACGGTGGACAGCACCAGCCAGCCGTGAGCCAGTTCGGCGAAGGGGATCTCGCCGGCGTAACGGGCCGCTCCGGTGACCTTGTCGCGGCCCTCCACGCGCGTGTGCGCGGTGCCGACGGCTCCCCTGGTGGCGGCGGTGGTCATCGGGCGGCCTCCTCGGCGAGTTCGCTCAGCACGGCCACGACGAGGTTGCGCATCAGGGTCACCTTGTATCCGTTGTGGGGCAGGGGCCTGGCGGCCGCCAGTTCGGCGTCCGCGGCGGCCGCGAAGTTCTCCGCGTCTGCCGGGGCGCCGGTCAGGGCGCGTTCGGCCGTACGGGCGCGCCACGGGCGGGAGGCGACCGCGCCGAAGGCCAGGCGCACGTCGTGGACGAGGCCGTCCCGTACGTCGAGCGCGGCGGCGATGGAGCCGATGGCGAAGGCGTACGAAGCCCGCTCGCGCACCTTGCGGTAGCGGGAGTTGGCCGCTGTGGCGGTGGGCGGCAGGGTGACGCCGGTGATGAGCGCACCCGGCGGCAGGGCGGTCTCCAGATGCGGGGTCTCCCCCACCGGCAGGTAGAAGTCGGCGAGCGGCAACTCCCCCGGCCCGGCTGCCGTCTCGTACGACACGCTCGCGTCGAAAGCGGCCAGCGCCACGCCCATGTCGGAGGGGTGCGTGGCCACGCAGTCGCCGGAGGCGCCCAGGACGGCGTGATTGTGGTGCTCGCCGGTGATGGCGGGGCAGCCGCTGCCGGGGGCGCGCTTGTTGCAGGGGGAGCTGATGTCGGCGAAGTAGCCGCACCGGGTGCGCTGGAGCAGGTTGCCGCCGACGGTGGCCACGTTGCGCAGTTGCCCGGAGGCTCCGGCCAGCACCGCCTGGGCGAGTGCCGGGTAGCGGCGCCGGACCTCGGGATGGGCGGCCAGATCGCTGTTGGTGACGGTCGCCCCGATGCGCAGCCCGCCGTCCTCGGCCGGCTCGACGCGGTTCAGGGGCAGTTCGCGTACGTCGACGAGCCGGGCGGGCCGCTCGACGCCGGTCTTCATCAGGTCGACGAGGTTGGTGCCGCCGCCCAGGAAACGGGCTTCCCCGTCGCCGTCGAGCAGCGCCACGGCGCCCGGGACGTCGTACGCCCGCTGGTAGCCGAACTCCCTCATGCCGCCGCTCCCTTCGTCTCCTCCGCGGCCCTTGCCACGGCCTGGACGATCGACACGTATGCGCCGCAGCGGCACAGGTTGCCGCTCATGCGCTCGCGGATCTCCTCCGGGGTGAGCGGTGGTGGCCCCGCCTCGGGCCGGACGTCGCCGGTGACCGCGCTCGGCCAGCCGGCCGCGTGCTCCTCGATCACGGCGATGGCCGAGCAGATCTGGCCCGGCGTGCAGTAGCCGCACTGGAAGCCGTCCAGGTCGAGGAAGGCCTGCTGCACGGGGTGCAGTTGCCCGCCCTCGGCCACGCCTTCGATGGTGGTGATCTCGCGCCCCTCGGCGGCCACCGCGAGCTGGAGGCAGGAGACGGCCCGGCGGCCGTCGAGCAGGACCGTGCAGGCGCCGCACTGGCCCTGGTCGCAGCCCTTCTTGGTGCCCGTCATGTCGAGTCGTTCACGCAGGGCGTCGAGCAGGGTGGTGCGGTGGTCGACGGTCAGCGTGTACTTCTCGCCGTTGACGGACAGGGTGAGGTCGCTGGACGTCGATGGGGGCATGGAAGCCTTCTCTCTCACATCGCGAGGTCGGGGGTGAGCGGGGTCGCCGCGGCTGCGGGTGGCGATGCCGGTTCGCACCCGCCGCAGGTCCGGGGCGGGGCGGGCCGGGGCACAGCGGCCACGGGCTGTCCGCATGGGCGGCACGCCGATACGATGGAACAAGCGGACAGCTGTCCGCTAATCGGAGAACGTACCGGACAGCTGTCCGCTTAACAAGGGCCCGGTTTCGGCCACGGCCCGCGAGGAGGGCGAGTGCGGCAGAAGAAGGACGCTCCCCTGCGCTCGGACGCGCAGCGCAACCGCGAGCGCATCCTGGAAGTGGCGCTGGAGGAACTGACGCGTTCGGCGGGTGTCCCGCTGAGCGCGATCGCCAAGAAGGCGGGCGTCGGGCAGGGCACCTTCTACCGTCACTTCCCCACCCGTGAGGCACTCGTCCTGGAGATCTACCGGCACGAGATGCAGCAGGTCGCCGACACCGCGGCTCCGCTGCTGGAGAGCCGGGAGCCCGACCGGGCGCTGCGCGAGTGGATGGACCGGCTGGCGCAGTTCGCCATGGCCAAGGCGGGCCTGGCCGACGCCATCCGCCAGGCCACCAGCGCACCGGGACAGCCGGCGAAGCCGGGTCACGCCCCGGTGACCGAGGCGGCCGAACTCCTGCTCCGGGCCGCCGAGGAGGCAGGCACCATCCGCCCGGGGATCACCGCGAACGACCTCTTCCTCGCCATCGGGGGGCTCTGGACGATCGACCCCCACACCGACTGGCAGCCGCGCGCCACCCGCCTGCTGGATCTCATCATGGACGCCCTGCGCGTGGGGGCGCCCGGGCGGTGACACCCCGGGGGCTTGGATCCCGCCGGGCCCTGCGGACGGGGCCACACCGAACCGGCGGGCCGGCCCTGCGACCGCCCGGGCGCCTCGGAGGGGCCGTCCGTTCGCATCACCCGGGCTCCCGGGCGGGTCGGGCCCGCGGACCCGCCGGGCAGGACGGGGCGGGGCGGGGCAGGCCCTCAGGCCGCCCGGCCCTCCCGGGAGGAGCGCCCGCTCGGACCGGCCGGGTTCTTCGAACGGCGCGGGCACCCGGACCATCACGCCCCTGGGACGGAGCAGACCCACGGACCGATCGCGCGGGCCTGGGCCACTCGGGCCGCCGGGCCCCTCAGGCGACCGCCGTAGGCGCCAGGACCCGTAGTTCCTCGAGTGCCGCCGCCACCGCCGGCCTGGCGTGGCCACCGTCCCGGGTGCAGGTGAGGAGCTTGCGGTGGGGGTTGCCGGTGCAGCGGACCCGGGCGATCGGCAGGTGCGGGGTCAGATGGGCCAGGCGCGGGACGAGGGCGACGCCGAGCCCGTGGGCGACCAGGTGGGCGGTGACGTTCCAGTCGAGGGCGTGATGGACGACCTCGGGGGTGAACCCGGCCGCGCCGCAGGCGGAGAGGACGTGCGGACGGCAGGGGCTGTCCTCCACCGGCGCGATCCACGCCTCCCGCGCCGCCTCCGCGAGATCGACCCGGGCCCGCCCCGCCAGCCGGTGCCCTTCGGGTACGACGAGGTCGAACGGGTCGTCGAGCAGCGGCTGCTGGTCGAACCGCGCGTCGCTGAGCGGCGGGTTGCGCGGGGTCGCCTCGACGATCGCCAGCTCGGTGTCACCCTCGAAGAGCAGGTCGAAACTCTCCGGGACACCCGCCTCGGTGATCCGCACGGACAGCCCCGGATGCCGCTCCCCCAGCCGGGCCGCCATCGGCGCCAGCAGCACCGAGACGGCCACCGGGAAACCGGTCACCCGCAGCACCCCGGAAGGCGCCCCGTGGTCGGCCCGCAGATCCAGTTCGGCCTGGTCCCAGCGGGCCTGGATGGCGTCGGCGTGCGCGAGCAGACTCTCGGCGGCCGGCGTGAGACGCACCCCGCGCCCCTGCGGCTCCAGCAGGTCCACGCCCAGCTCCCGGGCGAGCTGCCGGACCTGCTGGGAGGCGGCGGAGGGCGTGAAGTGCAGGGCCCGGGCGGCGGCGGTGACCGTGCCGTAGTGGGCGACCGCCCTCAGTACGTGCAGTCGGCGCAGGTCAATCATGAAGTTCAGACTTCACAGTTCTGTTCACAAAGTCAACCTGGACGTGTATGGATCCCTGGACGCACCCTGGCTGTGTCGCGACGGTCAACCAGCCACGACGTACGAGGAGTCAGCCATGCCCAGCACCGACGCCACCGCCTGCCCGCACTGCGGCTGGCCGGACGGGGGAGAGCCTTTCCGGGTGCTGTCCCGGCACACCACCGCGGCGGGCCGCACGGAGTGGACGCGCTGCGGATGCGGCTCACTGCAGGTCCGGGTCGCCGACGCTCGCGGCACACGCGTCGTCTCGCGCAGCAGGCCGGCGGTCCGGTCGGGTGCCGCGAGCCACTGAACGCGGCCCCGGCACCTTCCCGACGGCGGGATCGGGGGTGACACGCCCTAGACGACCGTGTCGGCGGGGAGCGCCTGCTCCGTCCAGATGACCTTGCCGGTCGTCGTGTAGCGGGTGCCCCACCGTTGGGCGAGCTGGGCCACGATCAGCAGTCCCCGGCCTCCCTCGTCGGTGGTCCGGGCGTGACGCAGGCGCGGCGAGGTGCTGCCGCCGTCGGAGACCTCGCAGATCAGGACGCGGTCCCGGATCAGGCGCAGGCCGACCGGCCCCGTCGCATGGCGGATGGCGTTGGTGACCAGTTCGCTGACGATGAGCTCGGTGGTGAAGGTCAGGTCGGGCAGTGCCCACTCCTCCAGCTGCTCGCCCACCAGACCGCGGGCGTGCGCGACGGCGGCCGGATCGCGGGGCAGGCTCCAGGAGACGACCTGGTCCGGGGCCAGGACGTGGGTCCGGGCCAGGAGCAGTGCCACGTCGTCGGACGGCGGACCCGTCAGGAGGGCGTCGACCGCGCCCATGCCGATCTCCCGCAGGCCGCACCCGCGCACCGCGAGGGCCTCACCCAGCCGGGAGAGCCCGGCGTCGATGTCCCGGTCGTAGGTCTCGATGAGGCCGTCCGTGTAGAGGGCGAGGAGAGTGCCCTCGGCCAGCTCCACCTCGGTCGACTCGAAGGGCAGGTAGCCCAGCCCGAGGGGCGGCCCCGCCGGCAGGTCGAGGATGTCGGCACTGCCGTCGGGACGGACGATCACGGGCGGGAGGTGACCGGCGCGGGCCAGCGTGCACCGTCTGCCGACCGGGTCGTACACCGCGTACAGACAGGTGGCCCCGAGGAACGCGGCGCCCGCGCTCTCGTCGCCGGCCGCCGCCGGCTCCTTGCTGTCGTACGCCCCGAGATGACCGATGACGAGGTCGTCGAGGTGCGCCAGCAGTTCGTCCGGGGGGAGGTCCAGGTCGGCGAGCGTGCGTACCGCGGTGCGCAGGCGCCCCATGGTCGCCGCCGCGTTCATGCCGTGTCCGACGACGTCCCCCACGACCAGTGCCACCCGGGCGCCGGAGAGCGGGATCACGTCGAACCAGTCCCCGCCCACGCCGCTGGGGGCGTCCGCGGGCAGGTACCAGGAGGCCACCTCCAGGGCGGATCCGCCGGCCAGCTCCTGCGGCAGCAGGTAACGCTGCATGGAGCGGGCCGCGGCGCGCTCGCGCGTGTAGCGGCGCGCGTTGTCGACGCACACGGCCGCGCGGGAGACGAGCTCTTCGGCAAGACGCACGTCGTCGTTCTCGAAGGGCTCCATACGGGCGGTCCGGGCGAACGTCGCCACCCCCAGCGTGACGCCGCGCGCCCGTACCGGTACCACCATCAGCGACCGGAAGCCGAAGTCGCGGAGGGAGGCTCCCAGTGACTCGTCCTCGGTCACCCAGACGCTGTGGGAGGGGTCCAGGACCCTCTCCACCCGGGTTCTGCTCTCCAGCAGGCTCCGGGTCACGGGCGACAAGGGAGCGCGCCGGACCGTGTCCCCCACGGCCAGGCTCGACTCCGGACAGCCCTCGCGGACCGACTGCTGGCCGGCACGACGGATGACGGGGGTCAGGTCCACCGGCCCGGGAGCGGGCTCATCGCCCCTCATGACCGAATCCAGCAGGTCGACGGCGACGAACTCGGCGACGAACGGCACCGCTTCGTCCGCCAGCTCCTGCGCGGTCCGCGTCACCTCCAGCGTGCTGCCGATACGAGCGCCCGCGTCGTTCAGCAGCGCAAGGCGTTCCTGGGCCCGCCAGCGCTCGGTGACGTCGACGACCAGGTAGGAGACGCCCACGTGCCTGCCCTTGCGGTCCCTCATGCCGAAGAAGGAGGCGGAGCACGCGCGCATCCGGTCGGGGTCGGCGTAACTCGGCCCCCGGTACTCGAAGTCCAGCACCGGTTCCCCGGTCTCGAGGACCTTGCGCATCTGTGCCTCGAAGGCCTCCGCCTCCGGCCCCGGCAACACTTCCCGCAGCTGTCGCCCCAGTCGCTTGCCGAGGGGGATGAGGCGGTCCAGCGACTCGTTCACCCAGACGTAGCGCAGGTCCGTGTCCAGGACGGCGAGGCCGACCGGTGCGTGGCTGAGAAAGGGCGCGACCGTCAGCTGGCTCACCGCGCCACCGGGCATGCGCCAGAAGGCCCGTTTCGGTGGTCTGCCGACGAACCGGCCGAAGAGCAGGGCGGCGGCGGTGGCGGCCAGTACGCCCGGGACCATTTCGTAGATGCCCGACTCCAGGGGCCCGAGCAGTGGATTGATGTGGTCCCAGAACAGCACCGTGGCCGCGCCGGACACGATCCCGGCCATGGCCCCCGCCCAGGTCATGCGCGGCCAGTACAGCGAGAGGAGGACCACCGGCCCGAAGGCCGCTCCGAAGCCCGCCCAGGCCTGGGCGACGATGTCGAGCAGCCCGTCGCCCCCGAGCGCGATCACCAAGGCCACCAGGATCACCAGGACGACGGCACCGCGACCGACCCGCACCAGCACCTTGTCCCCGGCCCGCCGGTGGAGGAACGCGTGGTAGAAGTCCTCGGTGAGAGCGGTGGACGACACGAGGAGCTGACTGTCCGCGGTCGAGATGATGGCGGCCAGTACGGCGATCAGCATCAGACCGGCGACCCAGGGGGTGAGCAGGGTCTCGGCCAGGACGATGTACACCGTGTCCGGGTCGCCGAGTGGGGTGCCGAGCTGCCCGATGCCCACCAGGCCGACGAGTGTGGCGCCGGCGAGGACGACGGCGGCCCAGGCTGTTCCGATGCGGCGGGCCGCGGGGACGGCGCGGTTGCTGCGGATGCCCATGAAGCGGGCCAGGATGTGGGGCTGCCCGAAGTATCCGAGACCCCAGGCGAGCAGCGAGATCGTCGCCACCGCACCGAGGGACCCATTGTCCGACCACCGGCCGTCCGCGTAGCCGACTCTGGCCCCCATGTCCAGCAGACTCGGTGTCTCAGCCATGAGGGCGTCGTCCAGGGCGCCGAAGCCGCCGAGCACCGCGATACCGGTCAGCGGGAGCACGAGCAGGGCGAGGAACATCAGGGTGCCCTGCATCACGTGTGTGAGGCTCACGGCGAGGAAGCCGCCCAGGCACGCGTAGACCCCGATCACCAGGGCGGTCAGCGTGACCCCGATACCGAACCGGACGTCGAAGACCTGCTCGAACAGCAGCCCGCCGGCGACGAAACCGCTGGCCACGTAGACGGTGAAGAACACCAGGGTGACGGCGGCCGACACCAGTCTGAGCATCCGGGTGCGGTCCTCGAACCGCTCCTCCAGGTAGGCCGACAGGCTCACGGCGTTCCCGGCCCGCTCGGTGTAGGTGCGCAGCCGCGGCGCGACGAACAGCCAGTTGAGGTAGGTGCCGATCACCAGGCCGACGGCGATCCAGCTGGCGCCGATACCGGCCGCGTAGACCGCTCCGGGCAGCGCGAGGAACAGCCAGCCGGACATGTCGCTGGCCCCCGCGGACAGGGATGCGACGAGCGCGTTGAGCCTGCGGCCCCCCAGAGCGAAGTCGGTGAAGGTGCGCGTTCGGGTGTAGGCCAGGACACCGGTTCCGATCATGGCTGCCACGTACACGAGGAACGTGATCACGGTCGGCGCACTCAGATCCCACATGTGGTCCTCGCCTGCGAGGTTCATGCAACGGGCGCGGCCATCGGCACGCCTGGTGCCGATGTGTCCTGCCGTACAAATGTACAGATCCAAGGCGTGGGGCAGCGACCGGCGCGGACGGGGTTCCTCGCTGCGGCCCGGTGACCGGTCAGGGGCAGTCGTACGTGAAGCGGGTGGTGACCGTGCGCGGAGTCCCGGAGAGGATGCGCAGTTCGGCCTGTGCCGTGCGGTGTCCCGTGCCCTGGAAGGTCCAGCGCAGGTGCAGGCGTGCCTGCCGCTGGCCCCGGACCATCACTTCCTTCAGGACGCCCGAGGCGGTGCCGTCGCTTCGGATCCAGCGGTAGGACAGCGTGCCCGGGCGGCCGTTCGTGGTGACGTGGCCGACGAGGTCCGCGGTGCCGTCACAGCCCAGAGCGGTCGGCCGGGCCGTGACCGTGACCGTGCTCACCGCCAGGGGCGGCCCGAGGCGCTGCCAGGCGAGGAACGCGAGGACGCAGACCAGGACCAGCGCGGGCAGAGCGTGCCTGCGCAGCCCCCGGCCCGGGGGACCGGGTGGCGGCGGTGCGGCGGGGAGCGTCCCGTGGGTGCGATGGGCGAGCGCGGCGGTGACGCCCGGGCCGAACCTCAGCACGGTGCCGTCGACGCGGTCGGGCGTCGTCGGGCGGGTCTTCGTCCAGGACTGCTCGACGAGGGTCTCGTCCGGTGCGGGCCGCTGGACCCAGTGCCCGGCCAGCACGGTGGCGCTGTATTCGGCGTCGGGGCCTGCGGGCCCGGGAGCGCGGTCGTCGTCGCGTGCGGTCATCGCAGGGCGCACCGTCTGGTCAGGATCTGCTGTGAGGCGCCGCCGCCGTCGGCGTCCGGGGCCGTCCCGGCCTGCACCGTCCAGTAGCAGCCGAGGGTCTGGAAGGTGTGGTCGACGGTGAGCGTGTACTGGGTGGCCCCGCTGCGCTGGAAGGTCTGGGGCGCGCCGTCCGGGCTGCCCGGCTGTCCGGCCGCGTCGCCCGTGAACCACGAGACGGTGAGGGAGAGCGGACCGGTGCCGTCCGTGGTGATGTCGACGGTCGCCGTGGCGGTCGAGGGGCCCGTCTGCCGGAAGCCCGACACCGCGACGTCCTTGACGGCGGCAGCGGTGGGTGAGCCGGGAGCGGCGGTCGTGGGTGCCGCCGGGGCGGTGGTCGCCGCGCCGGGCCCGGACGTCGCCGGGCCGGCCTCCGAGGTGCCGGCGGCCGGCGACCGACCGGTCCCGGTGGGCGTCGGGTCCGTGGCGGACGCGGTGGGTGACGAGGACGGGCCTGCCGACGCGGAGGGCGGGGAGGAGGACGGGGCCGCCGGAGCGGGGGGCGTGGCCGAATGCGCGCCGGCTCGGGCACCGGTGGTGGCCAGGGCCTGCGCGGTCCGCTGCGCGGCGGTCCCCGGATCGTACGGGAGCCCGTAGGTCAGGAGGGCCGCCAGCAGCAGGGCGGCGCCGGAGACGAGCAGTCCGGGCCGGCCGGGCAGCCACGACCGGGCCCGCCCGTGTCCCGGGCCCCGGCTCAGCACCGTGCGCGCGGTGTCCGTGGTGCTTCTGGGTGCGTTGCGGGCCGAGGGCAGGAGCAACGGCACCAGTGCCACCAGCGCGGCGAGCCGGCCCCGGCCGCGTTCCTCCCAGCCGGGGCCGTAGGCGGCGCCGGCCGCGGCTTCCAGTTCTCTGACGAACGCCCCGGCCTGTGCGGGCCGTTCCCCCGGGTCCTTGGCCAGACCACGGCGGACCAGCTCGCGCACCTCCTGGGGGGCCTCCTCGACGGGGACGGGCGCGTCGACGTGCTGCAGCGCGAGCTCCGCCAGGTTGTCGCCCGCGTACGGCTTGTGACCCGTCAGGCACTCGAAGAAGGTGGCCGTGGCCGCGTACACGTCGGCGGCGGGCGAGGCGGGTGCGCCGGTCCACTGCTCGGGGGACATGTAGGAGGGGGTTCCGGCCACACCGGCGCTGGTGCCCGCGTCCACGGCGATGCCGAAGTCGACGAGCCTGGAGGTCCCGTCCGGTACGACCAGGACGTTCTCCGGCTTGTAGTCGCGATGGACGACGCCGACGCGGTGCGCGTCGGCCAGGCCGAGCAACGATCCCTTGAGGATGACGAGTGCGGCCTCCGGGTCGAGCGGGCCCTCCCGCTTCAGCAGTGCACGCAGCGAGACGCCGTCGACCAGTTCCATCACGATGGCGGCGCCGTCCGGACTCTCCACGTACTCGTACAGCCCGGCGACGTACGGGCTGTCGAGACCGCCGAGCAGCCGGGCCTCCGCCCGGAAGCCGTGCACGAAGCCCGGCCGGGTACGCAGGCCCTCGCTGAGGTACTTCACCGCCACCGGCACGCCGGTCTCCGCGTGCACCGCGAGTACGACCCGCCCGCTCGCCCCCGACCCGAGTTCGAGCGACTCGGTGTATCCGGGCACCGCCCATGTGTTCATTCCAGCCCCCCAGGCCGCCGCGCGGCCGCAGCCCCGCCCCTCGGCGAAGCGGCCCGGCCACGCATGGAGAGACACATTTTCGGCCACCGCGGTTGCGGTGCACCAGCCCTCGGCCCCGGGCGGCCCGCGCTCACGGCGCGTCAGGCCGCTGCCCTGACCGCCGGGCCCGACCGGCAAGCACGCTCGCGTCGCGGCCCTCACCGCGGTGCCCTCGTCCGGCTCCGCGCGCCACCGACCGTACGGCGGGCAGCTTCCGCCGCCCGGCGGCGTCCGCGGACGGGGCCCGCGACCGGCCATGGCTGCCCGAGCCGCCGCGACCTCGCCCGAAGAGACGCCATGCTGATCTGCCGCCCGGCCGCGCCGGAGGCCGCCGGGCCGCGCCCCGTGATCCACCACGTGCACGGCGGCGGCATGATCCTCGCCCCGGTGAAGCCGTCGAACGCCGACGGCCCCCAAGAGCGGCCGCATGCCGCACCATGGGCCTATGAAAGAGCTGGCCGGGCGGCTGACCGCCCTCGATCCGGATGCTGGTGCGGCGGTCCGGGTCATCGCCTACTTCGACCGCCTGGCCGAGTCCAGGGCCGGTGTCGAGGCACTCGTGCGCGGTGCCGCGGTCCTGGCCGGCTGCCCCGCCCGGCTGGTGGATCCGGAGCGGCGCGTGCACGTCCGGGTGGAGGCCGACGGCACCAGGCGAGATGCGGGGCCCCCGCCGGACCCCGCCTGGCCCTCGGCGCCGTTGAGCCCCGGAGGTGCCGGGGTGCTGCGGCTGGAGCGGGCCGGAGCCGGGCCGGGCGCGGTGCCCGCAGCGCCCACCGGCGGGGAGACCGGCCCCCTCGGAGCCGCTCCCAGCGTCGTCGACGCCGTGATTCTCGAGCGGGCCGCCGCCGCGCTGCGGGCCGTGCTCGACCGTACCCGCGGCCGCGCCCCGGCCGACGATCCCGCGCTGGTCGAGACGCTGCTCGACGCCACGGCCCCGGAACAGGCCCGTGTGCACGCTGCCCGGCGTCTCGGACTGGATCCCGCCGCCCCGGCCCGGGCCGTCGCACCGCTGAACGAGCAGCCGCGGGTGATCTCCGGGCTCCTCCCGCCCGGGGGCCTGGCGCGTGCGGAAGCCGCCCCCCGGCTCGTTCATCGCAGCGCCGCGGACACCGGTCAGCGCGGCGACCCCGCGCGGTCCGGCGCCGCAGACCCGGCAGCCGAACGGGCCGGCTCCCGCTCCGGCACCGGCCCTCCCGCCGAACGGCTCGGGGTCGGCCCGGCCGTCCCCGTGCTCGACCTGCCCCGGTCCTGGGCCGAGGCCCGTACCGCCCTGCGGTTCACTGCCGAGGGGACGCCGCAGGATCCCGGGCCGCGGGTCGTGTACGCCGACGAGCTGGGCGGTATCGCCCTCCTCGCCGATCTCGTCGCGCCGGGCTCCGAGCCGCCGGCCGACGTCCGTGCCCTGGAGACCGCCGCGGCGACCACCCCGTGGTTGCCGGCCACCCTGCACGCGGTCGCGTCCACGGCGAGCCTCCGGGCGGCCGCCGCCGGGATCAACGTCCACCACTCCACGCTCCAGGACCGCCTGGCCCACGCCGAGCACCTCCTCGGCTGGTCGCTGCGCACCCCGCAGGGCCGGCTCCGGCTGCACCTGGCCCTCACGATGCGCCGGCTGGCCCGGCCGTGAACGCCGTAGGCCCGGCCGTAGCCGCCGCATGCCGGCCATGACCGCGTCGCGTCGGCGGTAACCGCACCCCCACCGGCACCACCCCCGCCGGACCGCACTCCGGCGTGATCCGGATCGCGTCGGCGGCCCGCCCCTCCGCCCTCCCCCTGCGGCAGACTGTCCGAGCGCCCTCCGTACCCGATTCAGGAGCTTGAGGCATGAGCGTGCAGCGGTATCCCCTGGCCGGGGTCACGGTGGTCAGTCTGGAGCAGGCCGTGGCCGCGCCCTACGCCACCCGGCAGCTCGCCGACCTCGGTGCCCGGGTGATCAAGGTGGAGCGGCCGGGCGGCGGCGACTTCGCCCGCCGGTACGACACGACCGTGCACGGCCACTCCAGCTACTTCGTCTGGCTCAACCGCTCCAAGGAGTCCCTCACCCTCGACCTGAAGGACCCTCGCGGCCACGAGATCCTGCACGACCTCCTCGACGGCGCCGACGTCTTCGTGCAGAACCTCGCCCCGGGTGCCGCCGCCCGCCTCGGTCTGGACGCCGCCACCGTCAGCGGCCGCCGCCCGGGCCTGATCCCGTGCACGGTATCCGGCTACGGCACGACCGGCCCCTGGTCCGGTCGCAAGGCCTACGACCTGCTCGTGCAGTGCCAGACGGGGCTCGTGTCGCTGACCGGTACCCCCGAGGGGACCGCCAGGACCGGGATCTCCGTCGCCGACATCGCCGCCGGGATGTACGCCTACAGCGGCATCCTCACCGCCCTGTACACCCGCGCCACCACCGGCGAGGCCCACCCCGTGGAGGTGTCGCTGTTCGAGGCGCTCGCGGAGTGGATGGGCCAGCCCGCCTACTACACCCGGCACGGCGGCGCCCAGCCCCCGCGTCTGGGCACCCAGCACGCCACCATCGCGCCGTACGGGACGTACCGCGCCGCCGACGGCCACGAGGTGCTGTTCTCCATCCAGAACGAGCGGGAATGGGGGGCCTTGTGCGCCGGGTTCCTCGGCCGTCCGGAGCTGGTCGACGATCCGCGGTTCGCCACCGGCTCCGACCGCGTGACCCACCGCGAGGAGCTCAACGCCGTCGTCGCCGAGCGTTTCGCCCGCTCGGGCTCCGACGAGATCCTCAAGGACCTGGAGCGCATCGGCATCGCCTGCGCCGGGGTCAACGACGTCGCCGCCTTCCTGGACCACCCCGTGCTGGCGGCCCGTGGCCGCTGGAGCGAGGTCGAGGTGCCTGGCGCCACCGTGGAGGCCCTGATCCCGCCCGCCGACCTCGCGGGCCTGCCGGCGCGCATGGACCCCGTGCCGGCGGTGGGTGAGCACACCGAGGCGATCCTCACCGAACTGGGCCGCACCGCCGAGGAGGTGGCGGCCCTGCGCGCGGACGGCGTCGTCTGACGGCAAGCCCTGCCCGGCTGCCTAGCGGGACTCCGTGCCCGGCGGTACCGCCGCCTCGGTCTCCTGCTTCCTCGACGCGCGCAGGCTCGTGAACGTCGTCACCGCCAGGACCAGCACGATGAAGCCCAGCGAGAACGGGATGCCGATCTCGGGGACGTGCACGCCCGACTCGTGCAGCGCGTGCAGCACCAGCTTCACGCCGATGAAGCCGAGAATGATCGACAGGCCGTAGGAGAGGTGGACCAGCTTCTTCAGCAGGCCGCCGATGAGGAAGTACAGCTGGCGCAGGCCCATCAGGGCGAAGGCGTTCGCGGTGAACACGATGTACGGGTCCTGCGTCAGGCCGTAGATGGCGGGGATGGAGTCGAGGGCGAACAGCACGTCGGTGGAGCCGATCGCGAGCATCACGACCAGCATCGGGGTCATGATCCGCTTGCCGTTCTCGGTGATGAACAGCTTCGTGCCGTGGTAGCGGTCGGCCACGCCGAAGCGCTGTTCCGCCATCTTCAGCAGCTTGTTCTCCTGGTACTCCTCCTCGTGGTCCTGCGTACGGGCGTCCTGGACGAGCTTCCAGGCGGTCCAGATCAGGAACGCGCCGAAGAGGTAGAAGACCCAGGAGAAGGTGGAGATGATCGCCGCGCCGGCCGCGATGAACGCGGCCCGCAGCACCAGGGCCATCAGGACGCCGATCATCAGTACCCGCTGCTGGTACTGCGAGGGCACCGCGAACTTGCCCATGATCAGGACGAAGACGAAGAGGTTGTCGACGCTGAGCGACTTCTCGGTGATGTAACCGGCGAAGAACTCGCCCGTGGGCCCGGTCCCACCGAAGTACCACAGCCCCGCGCCGAACAGCACGGCCAGGACCACCCACACCACCGTCCACGCCCCGGCCTCCCGGATGGACACGTCGTGCGGCTTGCGGCCGACGAAGAAGTCGACGGCGACGAGTACACACAGGGCTGCCACGGTCAGCAGCCACACGGACAGCGAGACGTTCACTTGTTGCTCCTGATGCAGGTGTGGGGAAGGACATCGTGGTCCGCGGTGGCTGATTCCCGCCACATCTGCCAGGTGAACAGAGGGTCAAAGCTGCACGTGAAGCGTTTCCAGGACGTCCTGGTCCGTCAGCTGGTCGAAGTTCTCGTACCAGAGGCCCACGGCCATGAACGCGGCCGGCCGGTGCAGGCAGATCACCTCGTCGGCCTCGGCGCGCATCAGCTCGGCCCCCTCCGGGGAGCACACGGGCGCGGCCAGCAGCACCTTCCCGGGCGCCTGACGGCGTACGAAGCGCAGCGCGGCGCGGGCCGTGGAGCCGGTCGCCAGGCCGTCGTCGACGACGATCACAGTCCGTCCGCGCAGGTCCGGGGCGGGCCGGCCCTGCCGGTACAGCCGCTCCCGGCGCCGGAGTTCGGCGCGCTCCCGCTCGATGACGGGTGCGAGGGCGGCCTCACCGATACCGAGGTGGCGCAGGGTGTCCTCGTCGAGGAGCGGCACCTCGTCCCCGGCCATCGCGCCGACCCCGAGCTCCTCCTGGTGGGGCGCCCCGATCTTGCGCACCACGAGCACGTCGAGCGGGGCGTCCAGCACGTCGGCGACCTCGCGCGCCACGGCGACTCCGCCGCGGGGCAGGGCCAGGACGAGGGGATCGGGCAGGGCGCCCTCGCGCTGCCGCGTGCGCAGTGTTTCGGCCAGTTCCTCACCGGCCTGCCGGCGATCACGGAACCGCATGACGGTCACCTCTGCTTTCCCGCACGGAGAGGGCCTCGGCCGGTCCTGCTCCCGCGTACCCCCGGGCCCGCCGGACGATGCACGCCAACCCGGTCACCGGCCTGTGGCGGCCTGTATCCGCTCGTCGCACCACTGCCGGGCCGCCTCGGTGACCTGGTCGAGTGCGCCCGGTTCCTCGAACAGGTGGGTGGCACCGGGCACCACGTGGAGGGTGGGCGGCGCGGGCAGCCGCCGGGCGGCCTCCTCGTTGAGCCGCAGCACGTGCGTGTCCCGGCCGCCCACGATCAACAGCACCGGGGCCCGGACGGCGTCCAGGGCGTCACCCGCCAGGTCGGGCCGTCCGCCGCGGGAGACGACCGCCCGTACCCGGTCGGGGCGTTGCGCGGCGGCGACCAGGGCGGCGCCCGCGCCGGTGCTGGCGCCGAACAGGACGACGGGCAGGCCCGAGGTGTCCGGCTCCCGCGCCAGCCAGTCGAGGGCGGCCACCAGCCGGCGGCCCAGCAGCGGAATGTCGAAGCGGAGTTCGGCGGTGACGGCGTCCTGCCGTTCCTCCTCCTCGGTGAGCAGGTCGATCAGCAGGGTGCCGAGCCCGGCGGTGCGCAGCCCGGCGGCGACCTCGCGGTTGCGGGGACTGTGCCGGGAGCTGCCGCTGCCGTGCGCGAACAGCACGACCGCGCGGGCGTCCGACGGCACGACCAGATCGCCGGTGAGAGCCGCGCGGCCGGCGGGCAGGGTGACCGTCCGGGACATCATCGTCAGCCTCCTCTCCCCCGGTCTCCGGAGTACCCAGGCAACGGAGGACGTCCCATGGCGCGAACAACGGGGGACGTCCCATGGCGCGAACTGTGGGATGCGTGTCGTTGACGCCATACCGCGCGCCGTCGGAGCGTGAGGGGCATGACCGATCGCCGTATCGTCTTCGTCGCCTTCGACGGCTTCCAGCCGCTCGATCTCACCGGACCGCACGAGGTGTTCCACAGCGCGGGCGAGTACGCCTGTGAGGTCGTGGCGACCCGGGCGGGTCCGGTCCGGTCGGTGAGCGGGCTGGTCATGCAGGCCACCCACGGCGTGGCGGACCTCGACCCGGCCGGGACGGACACCCTCGTGGTGGTCGGCGGCCAGGGCGTCGACCGGGCCCGGGAGGACGGGGCACTCGTCGCCTGGGTCGCCGCCGCCGCGGCAGGGGCCCGGCGGGTGGCCTCGGTGTGCAGCGGGGTGTTCCTGCTGGCGGCCGCGGGGCTGCTGGACGGGCGGCGGGTCACCACGCACTGGGCCCGTGAGGAGCAGCTGGCCCGGGAGCATCCCGAGGTGCGTGTGGACTGCGACCCGATCTTCGTCCGGGACGGGCGGGTGTGGACGTCGGCCGGAGTGACGGCCGGGATGGATCTGGCACTCGCCCTGGTGGAGGACGACCTGGGCCGGGACGTCGCGCACGAGGTGGCCCGCAGGCTGGTGCTTTTCCTGCGCCGCCCGGGCGGCCAGTCGCAGTTCAGCGTGGCGCTGTGGTCGCGGCAGCCGTCGACGGACCCGGTGCGGGCCGCCGTCACCGCGATCCATTCCGACCCGGGCGCCCGGCACGACATCGCCGGCCTCGCCGCGCACGCCGGGCTGAGCCCGCGTCACCTGCAGCGCCGCTTCACCGCCGAACTCGGCTCGCCCCCGGCGGCGTACGTCGAGCGGGTGCGCGTCGAGGCGGCCCAGCGCGCGCTCACGGACGGGGACGAACCGGTCGAGGCCATCGCGCGCCGCTGCGGCTTCGCCACCGCCGAGACCCTGCGCCGCACGTTCCACCGCCGACTCGGTGTGGCGCCGTCGGACTACCGCGCCAGGTTCCGTTCCGCCGCAGGGCCCCTGGCAGGTTCCGCAGAGGAAGGAAGAAGCGTATGACGACCTACGGCCTGCTGGTCTTCGAGGACGCCGAGGAGCTCGACTTCGTGGGTCCCTGGGAGGTCTTCACCGTCTCCGCCCGGCTCCGGGACAGCGCCGACACGGCCGTGCTCGTCGCCGAGCACCCCGGGCCCGTGCGCTGCAACAAGGGTCTGCGCGTCCTGCCCGACCACACCCTCGACGACCATCCGCCGCTGGACGTGCTGCATGTACCGGGCGGGCTGGGCGCGCGTGAGGTCCAGCTGCACAACCCGGTGGTGACCGACTGGATCGGCACGACGGCGGAGCAGGCCGCGTGGGTGCACGGCGTGTGCACCGGCACGTTCCTGCTGCACGCCGCCGGGCCCGCCCGGGGGCGCCGGGTGGCCACGCACTGGAGCCAGGAGGACACCTTGGAGGCACGGGGGGACGTGACCGTGGTCCGGGACGCCCGCTTTGTGGTCGACGGCCGCCTGGTCACCAGCCAGGGCGTCTCGGCCGGCATCGACAGTGCGTTGTGGCTGGTCGGGCGCCTGCACGGCCGGGAGCACGCGCGAGCGGTACGCCGCTGCATCCAGTACGACCCGGCGCCGCCGTACCTCGCGGACGAGCCCGTCTGATCCACACGTCGGCGCCGGGCCGCATGGGCGGGCGAGCCTCGGGCAGGCGGGGTAGATGGGCGGCGACACAGGCGACGGCGGGCAGGGGCGGCAGCCGGGCGAGTGCGGGCACCGGGCGGTGCCGCATCCGGGCGATATCCGGATCGAGGCGTGGGCGGCGTGCAGAGAGCACTGTCTGGCGGAGGCCGTCCTGGCGATGGTGGAGTGCTTCGCGGACGTCTCCGGGGTGCGGCCCACCGCCGTGGACCGGGTGCGGCTGCCCGAGGCCAGCGACGACGACCTGCTCGCCTCGCTGCTGGACGAGATCATCTTCCGGCTGGAGGAGTACGGCCAGGTGCCCGTGGACGTGGAGGCGGACGAGGCCGACGGCGGCCTGGACGTGCGGCTGGCGGTCACCGGTCTCGCCGACGTGGAGATCACGGGGACGGTTCCGACGGCGGTGGCGTGGAATCAGCTGCGGATCGGGCCGGACCCGTACGGGTGGTCGTGTGCGGTGACGGTCGACGCCTGACCCCGGCGGCCGGGGTGCGCCTACCGTGGGGGGATGGGCGGCGGCGTCGTGACGCTGTTCCTGTGCGGAGATGTGATGCTCGGGCGCGGCGTCGACCAGATCCTCGCGCACCCCGGCGAGCCGGCACTGCGGGAGGCGTACGTCGAGGACGCCCGGTCCTACGTCCGGCTGGCGGAGTCGGTGCACGGCCCGGTACCCGCGCCCGTGGACGCGTCGTGGCCGTGGGGTGAGGCGCTGGGTGTGCTGGACGAGGCCGCGCCGGACGCCCGCATCGTGAACCTGGAGACGTCGGTGACGCGCGGGGGCATGTTCGCGCCCGGCAAGGCGATCCACTACCGGATGGACCCGGCGAACCTGCCGGCCCTGGCCGTGGCCCGGCCCGACGTGACCGTCCTCGCCAACAACCACGTGCTGGACTTCGGCCCGTCGGGCCTGCTGGAGACTCTGGACGTACTGGCCCGGGCGGACCTGCGGACGGCGGGCGCGGGACGCGACGCCGACGAGGCGTACGCACCCGCGGCGATCCCGCTCCCCGGCGGCCGCAGGCTGCGGGTGTTCGCCCTCGGAGCGCGCTCCAGCGGCATCCCGTCCGGCTGGGCGGCGACGGCGGACCGGCCGGGTGTGGCGTACCTGCCCGACCTCTCGCCGGCCGCGGCCGAGACCGTGGTACGGCGGCTGGGACGGGCCGGTGGCCTCACGGTCGTGTCCGTGCACTGGGGGTCGAACTGGGGGTATCGCGTCCCCCGGGAGCAGGTCCGCTTCGCGCACGCCCTGATCGACGGTGGCGCCGATGTCGTCCACGGGCACTCCTCGCACCATCCCCGCCCGCTGGAGGTGTACCGGGACCGGCTGATCCTGTACGGCTGCGGCGACTTCGTCGACGACTACGAGGGCATCTCGGGGTACGAGGAGTACCGCGACGACCTGCGGCTCGCCTATTTCGTCTCGGTCGAGGCGGAGAGCGGACGGCTGGCGGGCCTGCGCATGGTGCCGTTCCAGGCTCGGCGGATGCGGCTGGAGCCCGCGTCCGGGGAGGACCGTGCCTGGCTGCGCGCCGTGCTGGACCGGATCAGCGGAGGGGTGGGGGTGCGGCAGGCGGCCGACGGTTCGCTGCTCGTTCCGGCGGCGCCGGCCGTCTGACGTGTCAGCGCGGCAGGTCAGCCCGCCCAGGCCACCAGCCGTTCCCGGTTCGCGGGCTCCCGCAGCCGGGCGAGCGACTCCTTCTCGAGTTGGCGTACCCGCTCCCTGGTCAGGCCGACGCGCCTCGCGACCTCGGTCAGCGTGCGGACGTGCCCGTCGTGCAGCCCGTAGCGCAGGCTGAGGATCATGGCCTCGCGGGGCGCGAGCGTGCCGACGGCCTCACGGAGTTCCTCCGCGAGCGCCCGGAACTCGGCCACCTCCGGGGCCTGGAGCACCTCGGTGTCGGCGATGAGGTCGCCGACCACGGTCTCGCCCTTGTCGTCCACCGGCGTGTCCAGGCTGACGGCGTCCCGCCCGACGTGGCGCAGCCAGCCGATCCTGTCCTCGGCGACGCCGCTCTCCCGTGCCACCTCCTCGACGCTCGGCTCGCGCTCCAGGTCGAGTCGCAGCCGCCGCTCGACCTTGGCGATCTTCTGCAGCTGCTCCACGACGTGCATCGGCAGCCGGACGGAACGCGCGTGCGCGGCGAGGCCCCGTTCGATCGCCTGGCGGATCCACCAGGTCGCGTAGGTGGAGAACTTGAAGCCCCTGGTGTGGTCGAACTTCTCCACGGCCCGGATCAGCCCCAGGTTTCCCTCCTGGATGACGTCCAGCAGGGGCAGGCCGCGGTGGGCGTGCCGTTTGGCCATCGACACCACGAGCCGAAGGTTGGCCCGGACCATGTGGTCCTTGGCCGCCTGCCCGTCGCGGGCGGAGCCCTCCAGGTCGCGGCGCCGCTTCGCCGTGAGGTCCTGATCTCCGGAGTCGGCCAGGTCCAGTTCCTCCAGCGCCCGCAGGCCGGTCTCCATCCGCCGGGCGAGCCGTACCTCGTCCTCGGCGGTGAGCAGCGGGGTCGCCGAGATCTGCGCGAGGTACTGGCCGAGGAGGTCGGGTTCCTCGTCGGGCTCGGGGATGCGGCTGCGCAGCCGGGCGGTGCGGGCGGGGGCGCGCCGGTCCTCCAGGGCGCCCGCCGCCGGGTCCTCTGCCAGGGGAGACATCGCCGGGCTCCTTCCTCTGCCGCCTCGTTCCGGCTCGTTCCGGCTCGCCCTGGCGGGTACCCGGACGAATCGGTCACGAACCGTGTGCCCCGGGGCCCTCGGGGGTACCCCGGGCCGCATGACCGGCATCGAACTCAGCAGCAACGCGTTCAACGACCACTCCTTCATCGCGCGCCGGTACGCGTACGAGGGACCGAACGTCTCTCCGCCGCTGGCCTGGAGCGGTGTACCGGACGACGCGGCCGAACTGGTCCTGCTGTGCGAGGATCCCGACGCCCCGTCGGGCACCTTCACGCACTGGGTCGTGGTCGGCATCGACCCGCACAGTGACGGCGTCGAGGCCGGGCAGATTCCACCGGGCGGCAGGGAACTCGTCAACGGCTACGGGCAGCACGGCTGGGGAGGCCCTCATCCCCCGCCGGGTGACGACGCCCACCACTACTTCTTCCGGCTCTACGCCCTGTCCGAACCGTGTGTCCTGCCGGACGCGCCGCGCGCGGAGCAGGTGCACGAGGAGGCCGGGAAGCGCCGTCTAGCGGACGGGACGCTGGTGGGGCTCTACCAGCGCTGAGCCTCCACCCCGTGCCGCGTCGCCACAACGGTTGGTTGTGGTGTGGATGACGGATGGTTGTTTGCCCGGCCCGCCCGCTTCTCGCTTGGATGACTCCCGGACAACACCGGGTTGTCCGGGAGAGCGGGGAGTGCGCCGGGTATGGCGGGCAGACGGTCACTGGGGCGGCGGTTCGGGTGGCTGTGGGGCGCGTACGCGGTCAGCACGGCCGGCACCTGGCTGGCGTTCGACGCGTTCGCCCTGATCGCGGTTCTGGCGCTGGACGCCGGGCCGGCGCAGGTGTCGCTGCTGGCCGCGGTGGGACCGGCGGTCGGCGCGGCGGTGTCGGTGCCCCTCGGGCCGTGGGTGGAGATCCGCCGCAAACGGCCGGTGATGATGGCGACGGACCTGGTCCGGTGCGTGGTGCTGCTGAGCGTCCCCGTGGCGTTCGTGCTCGGCCGGCTGAGCTTCGGCCAGTTGCTGCTGGTGTCGGTGGCCGTCGCGGCGGCCGACATCACCTTCAACGCGGCGGCCGGGGCGTTCCTGAAGGACCTGCTGCCGCGGCAGGACCTGCTGGTGGCGAACGGACGGTTCGAGGCGACGGCCTGGACCGCCAGCATGGTCGGTCCGCCGCTGGGCGGAGCCGCGATCGGCCTGTTCGGCCCGGTGACGACGGTGGTGGCCGACGCGGTGAGCTATCTGCTCTCGGCGCTCGGCCTCCGGGCGATCGGCGACGCGGAGAGGCACCCCGCGCGGCCGGAACCCGCGGCGATCCGGGCCGGCCACCTGCTGGACGGCTGGCGCCACCTCCTGGCCGATCCGGAACTGCGCCCGCTGTTCTTCAACACGCTCGTGGTCAACTCCCTGATCATGGCGGCGTCCCCGCCGCTCCTGATCCTGATGGTGGACGACCTGCACTTCGCTCCCTGGCAGTACGCCCTCGCTTTCGCCGTGCCCTGCACCGGTGGTCTGCTCGGCTCCCGTCTGGCCCCGCGCCTCGTCGCGCGCCACGGGCGGCACCGGGTCCTGCGCACGGCGGGGGCGCTCCGGGCCTGCTGGCCGATCGGCCTGGCCTGCACCGGCCCCGGCGCGCCCGGCCTGGCCCTGGTCATGGCGGTCGAGTTCGGTCTGATCACCTGCTGCGCCGTCTACAACCCGGTCCTCGCCACGCACCGTCTCGACCGCGCCCCCACGGGCCGGGTCGCCCGCGTCCTGTCCGCCTGGTCGGCCACCAGCAAGGCCACCACCGCGACGATGACCGCCCTCTGGGGCGTACTGGCCGCCCGGACCGGCCCCCGCACGGCCGTCGCACTGGCCGGTGCCCTGCTCCTCGCCACACCGCTGCTGCTTCCCCGCCGGGAGCACACGGCGGCGCCCGGCCCCGAACGGGCTCCCGTGGCAGCGGAGCCGGACAGCGACTGACCGCCGGGGCCCGCAGGGCCGGTCCGGGACGGAAGCGGCGGCGCCGCCGCCCCGGACCGTTCCGGGCCGGGCTCAGACCGCCCCGGGCACGTCCTCCGTGACCCCGTTCAACTCGGAGGCCGGGTCCGTGCCGTAGGGGCGGGTGAGGATCTCCAGGCCGTGGCCCGCCGGGTCGGGGAAGTACACGCCCCGGCCGCCGTCGTTTCGGTTGATGCGGCGGGGGTGGTTGCCGCGCGGGTCGGCGTGGATGGGGACGCGGGCCTTGACGAGGCGGGCCAGGGCCTCGTCGAACTCTTCCTCGGAGACGAGGAACGCGTAGTGCTGCAGGGGGATGTCGGCGTCGATGGTGACGAAGTCCAGCGTGACGCCGTTGGCGGTCGTCACCGGCAGGAACACCCCGGTCGGTGCCCCGACCTCCAGTCCCAGGATCTCTGCGAGGAACCGAGCGGACTTCTCCCGGTCCCGGGACAGAACGATGGTGTGGTTGAACTCGACTGACACGGTTGAATGCCTCCACGGGCATCTCCGCGGCGCCTCCATGCCTCACCCGGACGGTGACCGGCACGCGATGCCGCGCGGTGGATCGTAGACAGGGTGCACGGGGGGAGTCGAGCGGTTTTCGGCCGTGTCCGAGGTCCGCCGGCCGGGCTCTCCCACCCTGGTCGTCCCGGCTGGTCCTGACAGCTGTCAGGACCGTGCGGTTCCGGATCTCCCTACAGTCTGAACGTCGGCAAGCTGCCCGTCCCGGGGAGCTGACGACGCGGAACAGGACCACTTCCGGCCACACCATCCTCACCTTCGTCCTTCGGGGGACAGACACATGAAGCGACTGATCAGCCGTACCGCCCTGGGCCTCGCCGTGACGGCGCTCGCCGTCGGCGGCCTCGCCACCACGGCCCAGGCGGCCCCGGCCAACAGCGGCGACCCGACTCTCACCGACGTCTACATCTGGGCCACCGACGTCAACCTGCGCCAGCAGCCGACCACCGACTCCCCGCGGCTCGCGGTCCGTTCGCAGTGGTGGGGCGACGCCCTGTGCCAGACGCAGGGCCAGACCGTGCACGACCCGGCCGTCGGCACCAACAACTGGTGGACCGCCGTCATGGAGTTCTCGGGCAGCGACATCGCCTGGGTGAACAACCTGTACATCCGGGGCGGCGAGAAGATCGCCGGCGTCCGCGACTGCTGACGCGCTGTCCCCTCCACCCGCCTGTGGCG